>JBLRXD010000116.1:0-13028 GCA_047920935.1 Pseudomonadales bacterium
GGGAGATCGTCCACGAGTTGGACAAGCACATCATCGGCCAGCAGGCCGCCAAGCGCGCCGTGGCCATCGCGCTGCGCAACCGCTGGCGCCGCATGCAGCTGCCACCAGCGCTGGGCGAGGAAGTCTCGCCCAAAAACATCCTGATGATCGGCCCGACCGGCGTCGGCAAAACCGAGATCGCCCGCCGGCTGGCGCGCCTGGCCGGGGCGCCGTTCATCAAAGTGGAGGCCACCAAATTCACCGAGGTGGGGTACGTCGGCCGCGACGTGGAATCCATCATCCGCGATCTCGCCGATGCTGCCGTGAAGCTGGAGCGCGAAGCGCAGATGAACCAGGTGCGCCACCGCGCCGACAACGAAGCCGAGGAGCGCATTCTCGACGCGCTGCTCCCGTCTCCCCGGCCGGTGGGCTTCGGCCAGGAGCAGGAGAAGCCGGCCGACACCACCACCCGGCAGCTGTTTCGCAAGCGCCTGCGGGAAGGCGATCTGGATGACAAGGAAGTAGAGCTCGAGCTGCAGGCCGCGCCCATGGGGGTCGAGATCATGGCGCCTCCCGGCATGGAGGAAATGACCAACCAGCTGCAGGGGCTGTTCAGCAGCCTCGGCAGCGGCAAGAAGAAGACCATGCGGCTGAAGATCAAAGACGCCCTGCGCAAGGTGCGCGAGGAAGAGGCGGCCAAGCTCGTCAATGAAGACGAGGTGAAGGCCAAGGCGGTCGAGGCGGTGGAGCAAACGGGCATCGTGTTCCTCGACGAACTCGACAAGGTGGCGAAGCGCTCGGAAACCGCCGGCGCCGACGTCTCCCGCGAGGGCGTGCAGCGGGATCTGTTGCCCCTCATCGAGGGCTGCACGGTATCCACCAAGTACGGCATGATCCGCACCGATCACATCCTGTTCATCGCCTCGGGGGCCTTCCACCTCGCCAAGCCGTCCGACCTGATTCCCGAATTGCAGGGCCGCCTGCCCATCCGGGTGGAGCTCACGGCGCTGTCGCCAGATGACTTCCGGCGCATTCTGACCGAGCCCAACGCATCGCTCACCGAGCAGTACCGGGCGTTGCTGGCCACCGAAGGGGTCGAGCTCGAGTTCGCCGACGACGGTCTGGCGCGCATCGCCGAGCTCGCCTGGCAGGTGAACGAAAGCACCGAGAACATCGGCGCCCGGCGGCTGCATACGGTAATGGAACGGCTGCTGGAAGAGGTATCGTTCCAGGCGGCCGAGCATCCAGGGCAACAGCTGCGCATCGATGCCGCCTATGTCGATGCGCAACTGGCCACGCTGGTCAAGGATCAGGATCTTTCCCGTTACATCCTTTGAGAGCTACTCGTGAACCGCCCCCAGAAGATCACTTACCACAAGAAATCGCGGCTGCTCGAGGTCGATTTCGGCGACCACAAGGCGGAATTGCCCGCCGAGATCCTCCGCGCCTACTCGCCGTCCGCCGAGGTGCGGGGCCACTCCGCCTCCGAGCGGCGGCTGCAGACCGGCAAGAAGTACGTCGCCATCACCCAGATCGAGCCGGTGGGCAATTATGCCGTGCGGCTGACGTTCGACGACGGCCATGACTCGGGCCTGTACGGCTGGGATCTCCTCGAAGACCTGGGGGTCAATCTGGAGCGCTACTGGCGCGACTATCTGGCCGAGCTGAAGGCTGCCAACGCCTCACGCCTGCCCACCATCCCGGTGGGTCATTGGAACCCCAGGGGCTGATGGGCCTGCAGCGGCCGTTCGGCGTAAACTGGCGGCCCGCGGCGCTGTTTCCAGGGTAACGATGTCACAACACCAACCGGTAGATTTCGGCCTCCGCAAGGTGAGCGCGGAAGAGAAGACCAAGCTCGTGGGCGGAGTGTTCGAGCGGGTTGCCGAGCGTTACGACGTCATGAACGACCTGATGTCGCTGGGCACCCATCGGCTGTTCAAGCGCATGACGGTGGAGATGTCCGGCGTGCGCCCGGGCATGCGGGTTCTCGATCTGGCCGGCGGCACCGGCGATCTGGCGGCGCTGTTCGCCGGCGCCGTCGGCGACAGTGGCACCGTGGTGCTCGCCGACATCAACGCCGGCATGATGGAGGTCGGTCGCGCCCGACTGCTCGACCGGGGGCTGGCCCAGGTCGACTTCTGCCAGACCAGCGCCGAGGCACTGCCGTTCGCCGACGCCAGCTTCGACTGCGTGGTCATCGGCTTCGGGTTGCGCAACTTCACCGACAAAGAGGCCGCGCTGCGCGACATCCGCAGGGTGCTGGCGCCTGGTGGCGTGCTGCTGGTGCTCGAGTTCTCGAAGCCCGAGAACCCGCTGCTGAATTCCGCCTACTCACTGTTTCAGTCGCTGTGGCCGGGCATGGGCAAACTGGTGGTGGGGGATGCCGACAGCTACCGGTATCTGGTGGAATCGATTCATGTTCATCCGTCTCAGAAGGCGCTGAAACTGATGATCGAGGATGCCGGGTTCGAAGCCGTGGAATATCACAACCTGATCGGTGGTGTCGCCGCCATCCACCGGGGCGTGCGTCCATGACCGACCCCCGCCCCGCCGCTGGTCTCGAAGCGGTGCTGGCCGACACCCTGGCCGCCCTGGCCAACGCCAGTCTCGATCTCGATCCGGTCAGCCACGCACGGCTCGCGGCGCTGGAGGGCTGCCTGGTGCAGATCACCACCGAGGCCCCACCGCCTCTGGGTGAGCGCCACTTCGGCCTGACCGTCAGCGGCGGTCGGCTGCGCTTCTACGCCCACGCTCTCGAGCGCCCCCACGTCATCGTGCGCGGCACCCCGATCGACCTGGCCATGTCGCTGTTCGCGCGCGAGGGGGCAGCGGGCGCCCGCGTGGTGATCGATGGCGACGCCACGATGCTGCGGCAATTGACCGCGGTGCTGCGCGGCTTCCGCCCCGACCCCGGCATACCCCTGGAGCGGCTGCTGGGCCGCGATCTGGCCGGCCGGGCGCTGGGCGGGGTGGAGCTGGCATTGGCGACGTTGCGCTCGGCCTTCGATGCAGCCGGCGCCAGCGTGCGCCAGGGGGCCGCCCGTAATTTTGCCGACAGCCGCCAGCTGGAGGGCTTCGCCGACGAGTTGGACGAGTTGCAGCTGCGGGTGGATCGGCTGGCGGCGCGGGTGCGGGCCGAGGAGCAGCGCAGGGCCCCGCCGTGAGCGCGATGCGCCGCCTTGCCCGGGTGCTGTGGACGGTCAGCCGCTACCGTCTCGACACTCTGCTCGAAGGCGATGAGCACACCGAAAGCCCGCTGCCGCCCCGCTACCGCTGGCTGCTGCGGGCCTCACCCGCCCGGCTGTTCCCGGTTGGCACGCAGTCCCGCGGCGCGCGGCTGCGCATGGCGCTCGAGCAACTCGGGCCGGTATTCGTCAAGTTCGGGCAACTGCTCTCCACCCGCCGCGACCTCATCCCGTTGGACATCGCCGACGAACTCGCCCACCTGCAGGACGACGTGCCACCGTTTCCCGGCGCCGCAGCCAGACAGCTGATCGAGCGGGCTATCGGCAAGCCCATCGAAGAGGCATTCAGCTACTTCGAACTCGAGCCGATGGCCTCGGCCTCGGTGGCGCAGGTTCATGCCGCCAGCCTGAACGATGGCACCCAGGTGGTCGTGAAAGTGGTGCGGCCCGGCATCGACAGGGTCATCGCCCAGGACATCGGGCTGCTGCATCTGCTCGCCGGTCTGCTGGAGAAGCACTCCCAGGAAGCCCGGCGCCTGCATCTGCGGGAAGTCATAGCCGACTACGAGCGCACCATCGGCGACGAACTGAATCTGCAGCAGGAGGGCGCCAACACCGCCCGGCTGCGCGTCAACTTCGCCGAGTCGCCGTTGCTCTACGTGCCTCGCGTGTACTGGGATCTGACGCGGCGCAACGTGCTGGTGCTGGAGCGCATCCACGGCATTCCCATTGCCGACCTGGCGGCGCTGAACGCCCGCGGCACCGATCTGAAGAAGCTGGCCGAGCGAGGCGTTGAAACGTTCTTCACCCAGGTGTTCGAGCACAATTTCTTCCATGCCGATATGCATCCGGGCAACATCTTCGTCGACGCCACCGATCCGGCGAACCCCAGCTACATCGCCATCGACTGCGCCATCATCGGCTCCCTCACCCGCGAGGATCAGGATTACCTGGCGCGCAACCTGCTTGCGTTCTTCAACCGCGACTATGCGGAAGTAGCGCGCCTGCACCTGGAATCCGGCTGGATTCCGGAACACACCGATCCCTACGAGTTCGAGCAGGTCATCAAGAACCTGTGCGAGCCGATCTTCGCCAAGCCGTTGAACGAGATTTCGTTCGGCTTCTTCCTGGTGCAGCTGTTCGATACCGCCCGCCAGTTCGACATGGAGATCCAGCCGCAGCTGGTGCTGCTGCAGAAAACGCTGCTGTACATCGAGGGTCTCGGCCGCGAGCTCTACCCCCAACTGGATCTGTGGGAAACGGCGAAGCCGTTCATGGAACGCTGGATGGCCGAGCAAGTAGGCCCCGCCGCGGCCCTGCGGGAGTTTGCCGAGTACGCACCGCTGATCCTGCAGCAACTGCCCCGACTGCCTGCCCTGATAGCGCGCACGGGCACCCAACTGCGGCAGCTGCAACGCGCCGTAGAGCGCCAGGGCCAGACGTTACAGGTCATGCAGGCGCGCCTGGATCGGCTCGACCGCCGCGGCCGCGTCAGACGCTGGTCGGGGGCGGCCTTGATACTCCTCGCCAGCGCCCTACTATGGGGTTCCATCTCCAACTCCTTGCCCGCGGGTCAAGAGTTCGGCACGGTAGCAGGGCTAATCACCGCCGCGCTGGGGTCTATACTGCTGGTACGGCCCTGAGAAGTCGCACGACCAACATGCGAGCAATATGAGAGACACCGACATCATCGACGCGCTGGTCGAGGTCCTGAAAGCTCGACGGCAAGGTAATCCGCAGGATTCCTACGTCGCCTCGCTGTACGCCAAGGGGCTGAACAAGATCCTCGAAAAGGTCGGCGAGGAAGCTACCGAGGTGGTACTTGCCGCCAAGGATGCCGACCCCGCAGGCCGCGACGACGATCTGGTGGGCGAAGTGGCCGATCTGTGGTTTCACAGCCTGGTGCTGCTGGTACACCTGAATCAGGAGCCAGCGTGGGTGCTGGACACCCTGGCTGCGCGGTTCGGCATCTCCGGGCACGAGGAGAAAGCCAACCGCTGATCGCAGCGCCCGGTGGGCGGGAAGCGGGCGTCCGATGCTGATGCTGATACGTGCACGAATGTCACGATCAGCTGTCACAATGGGCGTGTCATCAACACATCCGGCCGCTGGCCGGGCAATCGCGGAGTAAATCATGTTTGGAGGATTCGGACTGACGGAGCTGCTGGTGGTGCTCGCCATCGTGCTTCTCATCTTCGGGCCCAAGCGCCTGAAATCCCTTGGCTCCGACCTCGGATCAGCCATCAAGGGCTTCCGCACGGCGGTGAGTGACGAGGAGAAGGCCAAGGAAGAAGAAGACGCCCGCGTCATCGAGGGCGAGACCAGGCAAGCCCACAACCACAAGGCAGAGAGCAAGCAAGACACCAATGTTTGATATCGGCTTTCCCGAGCTGGTCCTGATCGCGATCGTCGGCTTGCTGGTGATCGGCCCCGAGCGGCTGCCCGAGGCGCTGCGTACCCTGGGGCTGTGGATCGGCCGCATGCGCCGCAGCTTCACCAGCGTCAAGGCCGAGATCGAGAAGGAGATCGGCATGGACGAGATCCGCCGGCAGCTCCACAACGAGGCAGTGATGGAAGAGCTCAAGCGCATCGAGCGCGACGTGCGGCACTCCGTCGACCAGGGCGCCGCCGACCCCGCCGGGCCAAAGGCCGCCGAAAACCAGATCGCCCCGCCGGCAGAGGCTGGCGCCGACGACCAGGACGCAGCCCACCAGAAGGCGGGGGAGCGTCATGGCTGATCCGATGGAGCACGACAGCAACGTCGACAGCAGCGAGCAGCCGTTCCTCGAGCACATCATCGAGCTGCGAAGGCGAATTCTGCACACACTGGTCGTCGTGGTACTGCTGTTCTTCCCCATCTACTACTTCGCGAACGACATCTATCAATTCGTGGCCGCGCCGCTGCTCGCGCACCTGCCCAGCGACTCCACCATGATCGCCACCGAGGTCGCCTCGCCGTTCCTCACCCCGTTCAAGCTGGCGGTGGTGACCGCCATCTTCGCGGCCATGCCGTTCATCCTGCACCAGGCGTGGTCGTTCGTTTCTCCCGGCCTGTACCTGCACGAGAAGCGCTTCGCGCTGCCGCTGCTCGTGTCGAGCATTCTGCTGTTCTATGCCGGGATGGCGTTTGCGTACTTTCTGGTGTTCCCGCTGGTGTTCGCGTTCTTCACCGCGGTGACCCCGGTAGGCGTCACCATGATGACGGACATCAATCGCTATCTGGATTTCGTGCTGAAGATGTTCTTCGCATTCGGCATCGCCTTCGAGATCCCCATCGCCATCCTGTTGATGGTATGGACCGGGCTGTCGACCCCCGAGAGTCTGGCTCGCAAGCGCCCGTACGTGATCGTCGGCTGCTTTCTGGTGGGCATGCTGCTCACCCCCCCGGATCTGATCTCGCAGATCCTGCTGGCGGTACCTACCTGGATGCTGTTCGAGGTGGGCATCTTCCTCGCGCGCTTCGTTTCCAGGCGCGCTGACCCCGCCGCCGCCGAGCCGCCCTCGGCCTGAGCTCGATCGCGATCGGGAGATCGCTCCCACGGGTCGAGCGGTCAGCGCTGAAGCAGGAACGTCACCGGGCCGTCGTTGACCAATGCCACCTGCATGTCGGCGCCGAAGCGGCCGGTGGCCACCTTCGGGTAGCGCCGCTGCAGCGCCGCAACGAACGCCTCGTACAGCAGCTCGGCCTGGTCGGGGGGCGCGGCGCTGCTGAACCCGGGGCGATTGCCGCGACTGGTGTCGGCAGCCAGGGTGAACTGGGATACGACCAGAATATCGCCGCCAACGTCCGCAACCGAGCGATTCATGGGCTTTTCGGCGTCGGCGAAGATCCGCAACGCCAGCGTCTTGGCGGCCAGCCAGTCGGCGGTGTCGGCCTCATCGCCAGGCTCGACGCCGAGCAGCACCAGCAGCCCCGTGTCGATCACCGCGATCCGTTCCCCGGCCACCGTCACGCTGGCCCGGGTGACCCGCTGCAGCAGCGCCTTCACCGGTTTCCGAGCGGCTCAGGCCGACGTGGCCCGCTCCTGACTGCCGCGTTTGCGCTGGTGCTCTTTCAGGAATTGCTTGCGAACCCGAATCGCCGTGGGCGTGACCTCCACCAGTTCGTCCTCGTCGATGAACTCCAGCGCCTGCTCCAGAGTCATGCGCACCGGGGTGCTGAGCAGGATGTTTTCGTCGCTGCCGGCAGCACGCACGTTGGTCAGCTTTTTTTCCTTCATGGGATTCACAGTGAGATCGTTCTCACGGCTGTGGATGCCGATCACCATGCCTTCGTAAACCTCGTCGCTGGGGCCGACCATCATGCGGCCGCGATTCTGCAGGTTGAACAACGCGTAGCCGACGGCTTTGCCGTCAGCGTTGGAAACCAGCACGCCGCTGTTGCGGCGACCGAGATCGCTGTCCACGCGCTCGCCGTAGCCGGCAGAACCGAAGGTGAGGATGCCGGTACCCGAGGTCATCGACAGGAATTGCGGGCGATAGCCCATCAGACCGCGGGTGGGAATGCGGTAGCTCAGCACCACCCGCCCCTGCCCGTCGGGCTGCATGTCGGTAAGCTCGCCGCGACGGCCGCCGAGGCTTTCCATCACCTTGCCCTGATGGCCCTCTTCGATGTCCACGGTGAGCGCTTCGTAGGGCTCCATGACCTTGCCGTTCACCTCCCGGGTGATGACCCGGGGCCGGGACACGGCCAGTTCGTAGCCTTCGCGCCTCATGGTCTCGATCAGCACCGACAGGTGCAGCTCGCCACGCCCGGAGACTTCGAACCGGTCCCGGTCGGGGGTTTCCTTCACCGACAGCGCCACGTTGTGGGAGGCCTCCCGCCACAGGCGGTCCTTGAGCTGCCGGCTGGTAACGTAGTCGCCGTCGCGTCCGGCCAGCGGCGAGGTGTTGACGCAGAACATCATGGTCAGCGTCGGCTCGTCGACGACCAGCGGCGGCAGCGCTTCCACCTGGTCCGGCGAGCACACGGTGTCGGAGATGCCGATGTCTTCGACGCCGGTGACGCAAACGATGTCGCCCGCCGACGCAGATGGGCGCTCGACCCGTTCCAGCCCGTGATAACCCAGGATGGAAAGCACTCGGCCCTTCCTGGTGGCGCCATTGCGGTCTACCACCACCACCGGCGTGTTGCGCTCGATGCTGCCGCGGCGGATACGACCGACGCCCATGACCCCCAGGTAGCTGGAATAGGCCAGCGAGCTGATCTGCATCTGGAACGGGCCATCTTCGTCCACGTCGGGCGCCGGCACGTGCTTGATGATGGCATCCAGCAACGGGGTCATGTCGTCCACCAGCTGATCCGGCTCGGGCCCGGCCTGGCCCAGCAGCGCCGAGGCGTAGATCACCGGGAAGTCGAGCTGTTTGTCAGTGGCGCCAAGGCTGTCGAACAGGTCGAACACCTGATCGATCACCCGGTACGGGTCGGCGCCGGCGCGATCCACCTTGTTCACCACCAGGATGGGGTTCAAGCCGGCAGCGAAGGCCTTCTGGGTGACGAAGCGGGTCTGGGGCATGGGGCCGTCCACCGCATCCACCAGCAGCAGCACGGAATCCACCATGGAGAGGATGCGCTCGACTTCGCCGCCGAAGTCCGCGTGGCCGGGGGTGTCGACGATGTTGACCCGATAGCCGGCGTAGTTGAGCGAGGTGTTCTTCGAGAGGATGGTGATGCCCCGCTCCCGCTCGAGATCGTTGGAGTCCATCACCCGCTCCGCGCCATCGGTGGCCACGGTGCCCGTCTGCTGCAGCAGCCGGTCGACCAGCGTGGTCTTGCCGTGGTCGACGTGTGCGATGATGGCCACGTTCCTGAGCAGGTCGTGTTTGGTCTGACTTTGCGACACTGGAGTTATCCTAATAAACTGCGCGGCCCCCGGATCGCACCCGCAGGCGAGCCGACGAAGGGGGGTAGCCGAGGGAATGGGCGGCATTATGAAGCAACAGAGAAAAGCTGTCGCGCTGATTTCGGGCGGTCTCGATTCCTTGCTGGCCGCTCGTGTGGTAATGGACCAGGGCGTGCACGTGGAAGGTCTGAATTTTTACACGGGCTTTTGCGTCGAGGGCCATACCCAGGCCATTCGGCAACGCCCCGCCGACAAGCCGAAGCGCAACAACGCCCTGTGGGTGGCCGAGCAACTGGGCATCAAACTGCACATCGTCGACGTGATCGACGAGTACAAGGACGTGGTGCTGAACCCCAAGCACGGCTACGGCACCAATCTGAATCCGTGCCTCGATTGCAAGATCTTCATGGTGAAGAAGGCGCTGGCCTGGGGGTTCATGGAGGAGCACGGCTTCGATTTCATCATCACCGGAGAGGTCATGGGGCAGCGGCCGAAGAGCCAGCGCAAGCAGACCTTGCCGCTGATCGCCCGGGAATCCGGCGCCGACGATCGCCTGCTGCGACCGCTTTGCGCCAAGCACCTGCCGGAGACCTTGCCCGAGCGGGAAGGCTGGGTCGACCGTGAGCGGCTGTACGCGTTTCACGGGCGCAACCGCAAACCGCAACTGGCGTTGGCGCAACAGTTGGGATTCAGCGACTGGGCGCAACCGGCCGGCGGCTGCTGCTTTCTCACCAACGCCGACTACTCGGCAAAGTTACGGGATCTGTGGGCGTCCACCGGCAGCCGCGATTACGACCTGGACGACATCGTCCTGCTCAAGGTGGGCCGGCACTTGCGCCCAGCCCCCGGGTTCAAACTCATTCTCGGCCGGGAAGAGGGCGAGAACCGTTATCTGGAGGGCTACCGCAAGCGTTTCCTGACGCTGCGGGTGCTGAGCCACCGCGGCCCGCTGTGCCTGGTGGACGGCACCCCCACGGCAGAGCAGGTTGGCCTGGCGGCCCGCATCCTGGGGCGCTACAGTCAGGGTCGAGACGATGCTCGCGTCCGGGTGAGCGTCGAGCGTCCCGACGGCACCGGCGAGGTGCTGGAGGTTGCGCCGCTGGGCGCGCAACAGGTGCGCGGCGAGTGGCGGGTGTGAGCGGGCCCGCGGCGAGCACGCTCGATGCGCTGGGTCTGCTGTGCCCGCTGCCCGTGATCCGCACCCAGGATCGGGTCCGTGAGTTGAAACCTGGCTGCGTGCTCGAGGTGCTGGCCACGGATCCCGGCGCCGTGCACGATATCCACGCCTGGTGCCGGGTCCATGGCCATGAGTTCCTCGATCACCGCGAGTGCGCGGCGGCGCTGTGCGACGAGGCCGAGCGGGCCCACATCCATATCCGGTTGCGCACGACATGAAATGCACCATTCCGGTGCGTTTCTCGTCGAGCCGGAGTGCAGAGCTTTATTTTGGTGCATAGGTTAGTGGGCGCATACGCGAAAGCGCTTGGAACACGGGCACTAGAGCCTGGCACAGATATTGCGCACTAGCGGCGATCGTTGATGCAGCGTGAGCCAAGTTGGAACATCACGCCCCACAGCAAGACGACGAACTACTTTTCAACAGGAACACCAGCAGGAGCAGCGAAGCAGATGTCCGAAAATACATTGAAGATGATCAAAGACCACGACGTGAAGTGGGTCGATCTGCGGTTTACCGATCCCAAGGGGAAGGAGCAGCACACCACCGTTCCTGCCCCACGTCTGGACGCCGAAGCCTTGCAGGACGGCTTCATGTTCGACGGCTCCTCCATCTCCGGCTGGAAGAGCATCAACGAGTCCGACATGATCCTCATGCCCGACGATTCCACCCCGGTACTCGACCCGTTCCGTGACGACACCACTCTGAACCTGCGGTGCGACATCGTCGAGCCGTCCACCATGCAGCCCTACGACCGGGATCCGCGCTCCATCGCCAAGAAGGCCGAGGCGTATCTGAAGTCCACGGGCATCGGCGACACCGCGTACTTCGGGCCCGAGAACGAGTTCTTCGTCTTCGATGACGTCCGTTGGAAGGTCGAAATCAGCGGCGCGATGTACAGCATCGGCGCCGAGGAAGCCGCCTGGTCATCGCACTCCGAGTTCGAAGGCGGCAACCTCGGCCACCGCCCGCGGGTCAAGGGCGGGTATTTCCCGGTGCCGCCGGTGGACTCCGCCGCCGATCTGCGTTCGGCCATGTGCGCGGCCATGCAGCAGATGGGCCTGATTCCCGAGGTGCACCACCACGAAGTGGCCACCGCCAGCCAGAACGAGATCGGCGTGCGCTTCAGCACCCTGGTGCAGAAAGCCGACGAGGTGCAGATCTACAAGTACTGCGTGCACAACGTGGCCGACGCGTACGGCAAGACGGCGACCTTCATGCCGAAGCCGCTGGTGGGCGACAACGGCAACGGCATGCACGTGCACCAGTCGATCATGAAGAATGGCACCAACCTCTTCTACGGCGACAAATACGCCGGCCTGTCGGAAACCGCCTTGTTCTACATCGGCGGCATCATCAAGCACGCCAAGGCGTTGAACGCCTTCGCCAACGGCAGCACCAACTCGTACAAGCGACTGGTGCCGGGCTTCGAAGCGCCGGTGTTGCTCGCCTACTCGGCGCGCAACCGCTCGGCGTCGATTCGAGTGCCTTACGTCCAGGGCGGCAATCCCAAGGCCTACCGGGTCGAGGTGCGCTTCCCCGACAGCACCGCCAACCCGTACCTCGCGTTCGCCGCCATGTTGATGGCCGGCCTCGACGGCATCCAGAACGAGATCCATCCGGGAGACGCGCTGGACAAGGATCTCTACGACCTGCCGCCGGAAGAACTGGCCGAGGTGCCGAAAGTCGCCCACTCGCTGGAAGAAGCCCTGGCAGCGCTGGACGAGGACCGCGAGTTCCTCAAGGCCGGCGGCGTATTCAGCGATGGCGCCATCGATGGCTACATCAACCTGAAGATGGAAGAGGTGAACTACCTGCGGATGCTCACCCATCCGGCCGAGTTCGAGATGTACTACAGCGTGTGACCTTCAACTGGCTGCGGGAACCCCGGTTCCCGCGGCCAGTTGGCCGGAGCACTGCAGAGAAAGCCTCAACTCGTTTACGAGTTGGGGCTTTTTTCGCATTCACGAGGGCGTAATCTGTTGTATAAGTGCCATCACAACCAACAGAGAGCGCATGATCACCACCCCCTTCAGCACCGCGAGAGCACCATCCCCGAACGCCGGTCTGACGCGCAGGCTTGCCGGAACGTGCGCCGTGCTGCTGTTGCTGGCAGGCGCGCAGACCGCGGCGGCCACCCAGATCTACCGCAGCGTAGACGAAGCCGGCAACGTGGTATTCAGCGACGTGCCGCCGCCACCCGGCCGCAGCGGTTCGCAGGTGGAGCTGCAAACGCCCAATACCATCGAGCCTCCCGCCACGAACAGCGGCATCAGCGTCGCCGATTGGCTTGCCGGCCAAAGCCAGCAGGCTGAGGCAGCGGCGACGCAGCAACGCTACGAGTCGCTACGGCTCACCCACCCACCCCACGACACCGCTATCCGCGAGAACGCCGGCAACGTGCCGGTAACGGCCGAGCTGCACCCTGAGCTCAAACCGGGCCATCGGGTGCAGTTGTACCTCGACGGCGCCCTGCTGCACACCGCGCCACAGACCGAATTCCTCCTGGAGAACGTCGATCGCGGCACCCACGCGGTGGAACTGCGGGTGGTTGACGATGCCGGCAACGCGCTGATCAGCAGCGGCATTTCCACGTTCCATCTGCAGCGTCGCTCGGTGATCCTGCAGCCCCCTCCGGCCAAGCGCGCACCATAACGCGCCCCATAGCGGCACCAGAAGGCATCAGAGCGCCGCCTGGTTGACCTCGCGGCGCGTATGCACTAATTTGGTGCATTGGCGCGGGCCAAATCTGTGCGCGGCAGACACGAGTGCTCTGCTGCCACCGCCCGCGGCCTTCCTCCACTCAGGAGAAGTGCCTCCAAACGAGGTTTTATCTGATAGTGC
>JBLRXD010000117.1:0-12977 GCA_047920935.1 Pseudomonadales bacterium
GGGCCTTCCCTCGATGCGAAATGGCGAGAAGACGCGCATCCAGGTCTGCAGGCCGCCTACCGCGCCGGCCAGTTCGGTGGCGCCGAAGGTTCCGATGCCGGCCCGCGCCCAACCTTCCCAGGTGTCGCCGGGCTGGCGGGAGACGACGTTCACCACACCGCCCATGGCATTGCGGCCGTACAGCGCGCCCTGAGGGCCGCGGAGGATCTCTACCCGCTCCACGTCGAGCAGCGGAAAGCTCTGCGCGGCCGCGAGGTACACCCCGTCGACATAGCTGGCGACCGGCGGCTGATTGAGCACCCCGAAGTCGTGCAGCCCGACGCCGCGGATGAACGCCGCGGGCATGCCGCTACCGCCCTGGGGGTAGCCGACGATGACGTTCGGCGCCTGCGCGGCCAGCCCCGCGGAGCGGTGCAACCCCAGCGCCTCGAGTGACTCTCCCGTAAACCCAGCCAGGGAAGCGGGTATGTCCTGCAGCCGCTGCTCGCGCTTCTCGGCCGTGACCAGGAGTTCTTCGATGCCGGCGGCCGCAGCGGCGTGTGCCGTCAACATCGGCGCGGCGGCGCAGCCAACGGCTAGGGCGAGGCTCCAGAAACCCGGAAATCTCATGGCGACGTGGCCTCCTGTGGCAGCGGGGATTAGAGTTCAGCATACCCAGCGGCAACGCCCGGGGCCTGTTCCTGTAGCAAGCGCCAGCAAACTGGTTTAGCTTTCTTACCGGGCTGAAACGTGTTTCAAGTTCAGGGGAAAGATCATGACCGAGCCGACCTACCTGCCACTGCTCAATTCCATCGCCGTGAACGAGTGCAAGGGCGACGCCTTGCTGTCCGCCTGGGCCGCTGCGACTGCGGACGCCGAACTCGCCGCCACCCTGCGCTTCGTCGCCATCCGCGAGCGCGAGCACGCCGCCGCCTTCACCAAGCGCATCTGCGAGCTCGGCCACGCCGTCTGCGAAGACACGGCCTACCAGGTGTTCAAAGATTTCGACGCGCTGCTGGCGTTCATGGGCTCCGACGCGCCAGATGCCGACAAGGTCGCCCGCTTCGGCGGTACCGGCGGCGACGGCAAGGATCCGTTCCGCGGTTTCTTCAACGATACCAACATCGATCCGCAGACCGGCGCGCTGCTCGGCCGCTACATTGCCGAGGAACGCGACAGCGGCCGGCGGCTGCAGGCCCACTACCAGCGCATCTGCGAGCAAGCCGCTGCGCCCGCAGAAGCGGCCGCAGAAGCGGCCACCGCCGGGATCGACGAGCTTCGGGCCTCGATCGATGCGCTGCAAAGCCAGATCGACGCACTCAAGCGCATGCGCAGCGTCGCGTGAGCGGCCAGGCATTTCTGACCCGGGCAGCCGTCGTCGCCGAGCTGACCCGGCCCGGCGGCCCGTTCGAAATTCGCACCACCGAGATCGGCGGCGTGCCCATGCGCGTGTACGCCCACGCGCCGGCGTCGCTGCGCGACGTGCTGCTCGACAGCCGCGCCTTCGGGGAGCGGGAGTTCCTGATCTACCAGGACGAGCGCTGGTCTTACGAGGCCCACTTCCGCCGCGTCGCCGCGCTGGCGCATCTGCTCACCGAGCGCGGCGTTCGCTGCGGCGACCGCCTGGCCATCGGCATGCGCAACTATCCCGAGTGGGTCATGGCGTTCTGGGCCTGCCAGGCCATCGGCGCGGTGGCGGTGACGCTCAACGCCTGGTGGACGGGGGAGGAACTGGAATACGCCCTGACGGATTCCGGCGCCTGCGCCGCGGTGCTGGACGGCGAGCGCGTCCAGCGACTCGAGCCCTACCTCGACAAGCTGCCGCTGCGCACGGTGTTGGGGGTGCGCGACGCGGTGGGCTCGCCGCGGGTGGAACCCCTCGATGCGGTGCTGTTGCCTTATGAGGGCCATGCCCTCAGCGAGCGGCTGCCGGAAGCCGACATCGGGCCCGACGACCCGGCCACCATCATGTACACCTCGGGCACCACCGGCCACCCCAAGGGGGCGGTGGCCAGCCAGCGCAACCACGTTACCAACATCAGCAATTCCCTGCTCGCCGGCGCCGTCGGCGCGCGCCTGGCCGCCCTGGCGTCGCCGGCCGCGGCAGCGCCGCGCGACGTCGCGACCGCACCGCCCCAGGCCGTCGGCCTGCAGACGTTTCCGTTCTTCCACATCGGCGGGCTCAGCGGCCTGTATGTCATGACCGCCATGGGCGCCAAGCTCGCCCTCATGTACCGTTGGGACGCCGCCGAAGCGCTGCAGCTGGTGCAGACGGAGGGCATCAACTCGTTGTCCGGCGTGCCCACGGTGGTGCGCCAACTGCTGGAGCTGGCTCGGGATCAGGGGCTCACCCTGCCCACCCTGGGCGGCATCTCGTCCGGCGGGGCGCCGGTGCCGCCCGATCTCATCGACACCATCGGCAGTCAGTTTCAGCAACGGGTGGCTCCCGCAAACGGCTACGGGCTCACCGAAACCACCTCGGCAGTGATCAGCAACGGCGGCCAGGACTACTTCGATCGCCCCCACAGCGTCGGCCGGCCGGTGGTGGTGGCCGACGTGCAGGTGGTGGCCGACGACGGCGCCGTGCTCGGCGACGGCGAGGTCGGCGAGATCTGGATCCGCGGCCCCAACGTGGTGCAGGGCTACTGGAACAAACCCGAGGCCACGGCGGAGGCGTTCACCGACGGCTGGTTTCACAGCGGCGACCTGGGCTACCGGGACGAGGCTGGCTTCTACTACGTAGTGGATCGCAAGAAGGACGTGGTGATCCGGGGCGGTGAGAACGTCTACTGCGCCGAGGTGGAGGCGGTGCTGTTTCATCATCCCGACGTGCTGGATGTGGCCATCATCGGCCTGCCCCATCGGGAGCTGGGCGAGGAGGTAGTCGCGGTGGTCGAGCCGCGGCCGGGTAAGCAGCCGGCGGGCAACGACATTCAGGCGTTCGTCGCCGCGCGGCTGGCGCGCTTCAAGGTGCCCAGCCAGGTGATCTTCAGCGACGAGCCCCTGCCCCGCACCGCCACCGGCAAAGTGCTGAAGCGCGAACTCAAAGACCGGTACACTCAGCGCTAGATGAACGTAGGAGCGATCTCCAGATCGCGATCCCCGTTGTAGGAGCGATCTCCAGATCGCGATCGGAGATCGCTCCTACAGCCCCGATAAATACAGAGGGAGGACATAGCCATGTGGTTGAGACTTCGCCAGATCGCGCTGGTCGCCGAGAAGCTCGCGCCGGTCGAAAACGACCTCACCGAGGTGCTCGGCATCCAGGTCTGCTACCGTGACCCGGGGGTTGCCCACTTCGGGCTCGAGAACGCCCTCATGCCCATCGGCAATCAGCTGCTCGAGGTGGTGGCCCCCACCCGGGAAGACACCGCCGCCGGGCGCTACCTGACCCGACGAGGCGGTGACGGCGGCTACATGGTGATCACCCAGTGCGACGAGCACCGGCCGCGGCGCAAGCGCATCCAGGATCTCGACATCCGCATCGTCAACCAGTTCGAGACTCACGAATTCCGCAACATGCAGCTGCATCCCAAGGATACCGGCGGCTCGTTCTTCGAGATCGACGAGCAGTTGGGGCCGGACGCCCATGCGGTCGACGGTCCCTGGGAGCCGGCAGGGCCGGACTGGCAGCGCGCGCGGTCCCTCGAGCGCGTCACCGGCATCGCCGCGGCGGAAATCCAGTGCGACGACCCGGCCGCCGTGGCCGCCCGCTGGTCGGAGATCGCGCAGATTGCCGTCACCGAGCAGCACGGGCATCCGTGCCTGGTGCTGGACAACGCCACCTTGCGCTTCGTCGCCTGCAACGACGGCCGTCCCGAGGGCCTGGGCGGGATAGACGTCACCACCGCCGACCGCGACGCCGTGCTCGCCGCGGCGCGCGCCAGAAACGCCATCACTGCACCCGACCAGGTCTACCTGTGCGGGCTGCGGATCAACCTCATCTGACGACGGCGGAGACTCCGTGAGCGACTATTCCGACATCGAGCTCGAGATCGAAGATCCGGTGGCGATCATCCGCCTCAACCGGCCCGAAAAGCTCAACGCCTTCACCCATCAGACCCTGCGGGAAATCCGCGCCGCCGTGGATGCCGCGGTCGCCGACCCGCGCGTCGTCGGCATCGTCATCACCGGCAACGGCCGGGCGTTCAGCGCCGGCCTGGATCTGCAGGTACTCGCCGACATCAACGAGCAGCAGACGGCCCCCACTACCGGTGGCGACGACGCCAACGCGTTGCCGGGCATCTTCAGCTACCTGCTGGAGGTGCCGAAGCCGGTGATCGCCGCCGTCAACGGCGTCGCCGCCGGCGGCGGGCTCATCCTCGCACTGATGAGCGACCTGCGCTTCGCCTCCAGCGCCGCCAGCTTCACCACCGTGTTCCTCAAGCGCGGCCTGATCGCCGAGCACGGCTCGAGCTGGATCCTGCCGCGGCTCATGGGGGTGAGCCGCGCCCTGGACCTGCTGTGGATGAGCGAGCGCATCGATGCGGAAGAGGCCCTGAGCGTGGGCCTGGTGGATCGGGTCACCGAACCGGAAGCACTCATCGACACCGCGTGCGATTACATCTCGCGATTGGCCGCGGCGGTGCCGCCGGCCGCCATGGCCGAAACCAAACGCCTCGTCTACCGGCACCTGGGCAGCGGCTACCGGGAAGCGCTACGCGAAGCCGAGGAAAGCCAGAATCGTTTCGTGGTCGCACCCGACGCCATCGAGGGCGCCCGGTCGTTCATGGAAAAACGCCCGCCACGCTTCGGGCGGCTGGGGTCGGGGGATCAGTCATGAGCGAGGCGTCGTCCGATTATCAGACACTGCGCTACACCGCCGCCGACGGGATCGGCCGGTTGACGTTGAACCGGCCGGATCGCCTCAACGCCATGACCAACCGCATGGTGGTGGAGGTGCACGACTGCCTGGCCGAGGTCGCCGCGCGTGACGACGTGCGGGTGCTGATCTTGAGCGGCGAAGGCCGTGGCTTCTGCCCGGGCGCCGACCTCAAGCACTTTTCTGGCGGCGAAGCCGAAATCGTCACAGAGCCCAGGCACTTTCAGGTGCCCCTGTATCTGCACCGCATGCCGCAGATCACCATAGCCGCCATCAACGGCGCCTGCGCCGGCGCGGGTTTCGGCTGGGCCTGCGCCTGCGACCTGCGCTTCGCCGCCGAGTCGGCGAACTTCAATACGGCATTTCTGAATGTGGCCTCCGCCGGTGACATGGCGGGGCCATGGACCCTGCCGCGCCTGCTTGGCGCCGCCAAGGCGCGGGAGCTGTACTTCCTGCCGGACAAGTTCCGCGCCGCGGACGCCCTGGCAATGGGGTTGGTGAGCCGGGTATTCGCCGACGACGTGTTCCGGACCGAGATCACTGCCATCGCCACGCGCCTGGCCGCCGCATCTCCCCACGCCCTGGCCGGCATGAAGCAGAACTTCCTCGCCGCCGAGGCCAATAACCTCGAGCGCTACATCGACATCGAAACCGCCCGGCACATGGAAATCATGGCCCACGGCGACGCCAAAGCGGCGTTCCGGGCCTTCGTGGAGAAGCGCACCGCCTGAACCTACATGCCGCTGCGCGGTCGAAATTCACGCGCTCGTCACGATGCGCACGGCACTATGGTGCCCAGACACTGGGCCGTGCCGCGGCAGCGGTCTCACCAGCACCGGAACAATAATGACTCGCTCCAGCCTCTTTGCTCTGCTTCTGGCCCTGTGGGCCACGCCTCTGACGGCCGCGCTGGCCGCAACGCCGCCAACCCCGGCCACCGCGGTCATCGTCGAACGGGTGAGCAGCCAACGCCTCGCCGACTCGCTCGAAGCCCTGGGCACCCTGCGCGCCAACGAAACCGTGCAGGTCAGGGCCAGCGTCTCGGAGATCATCTCGCGCATCAACTTCGAGGACGGTCAGCAGGTGAACGCCGGCGACGTGCTGGTGGAACTGGCAGACGCAGAGCAAGCCGCGTTGCTGGAAGAAGCCATGTCGCTCGCTGAGGAAGCCCAGCGCCAATACGAGCGTATCGAGCGCCTGGTGCAGCAGAGCACCGCATCCGAATCGCTGCTCGACGAGCGTCGCCGCGAGTGGCGTACCGCGCAAGCCCGGGTGAGCGCGGTGCGGTCGCGGCTGAGCAATCACACCATCAAGGCGCCATTCAGCGGCCGCGTGGGGTTGCGCCAGGTGAGCCCGGGGGCCCTGGTCTCGCCGGGCGACATCATCACCACGCTGGTCGACGACTCGCGCATGAAGCTCGATTTCACGGTGCCGTCGCTGTATCTGGCCACCGTCCGCAGCGGCACGCCCATCGACGCCTCCACGCCGGTATTCCCCAATCGCAGCTTCGCCGGCGAGGTGGCGTCAGTGGACAGCACCATCGACCCGGTGACCCGGTCGATCACCGTGCGCGCCATCATTCCCAACGAGCAGCAGGATCTGGTGCCGGGCATGCTGATGACCCTGAATCTGCTGCGCAATGAACGGCAAGCGGTGGTCGTCGCGGAAGAGGCCATCGTGCCGCGCGGAGGCGACACCTTCGTCCTGGTGGTGAACACCACCACCGAGCCCTACGTGGCCGAGCAGCGCCTGGTGCAACTCGGCACCCGCGTCCCCGGGCTGGTGGAGGTGGTTTCCGGGCTGTCACCGGGCGAGATCATCGTCACCCACGGCGCATTGAAGCTGCGCCCCGGCGCCCCGGTGCGGATTCTCGCCGAGAACGACGGCAGCCGACCCGTCGCCGAATTGATCAAAGGCGGTGACGCACGCGCGCTCAAAGCCAGCGACGGCGGCCGCGGGTGATCCGCGGGTGATCATCACCGACACTTCGGTGCGCCGGCCGGTATTCGCCGCCGTCATCTCGCTGCTGCTCATCGCTTTCGGGCTTATCGCCTTCGACCGCCTGCCGTTGCGGGAATACCCCGACATCGATCCGCCCATCGTCGGTATCGAGACCATCTACCGCGGTGCCGCCGCCACGGTGGTGGAAACCCGCATCACCGAGGTGATCGAAGAACGCATCGCCGGGGTGGAGGGCATCCAGTTCATCGAGTCCTCCAGTCAGGACGGCCGCAGCACCATCACCATACAGTTCGGCGTCGGCCGCGACATCGACGCTGCCGCCAACGACGTCCGCGACCGGGTCTCGAGCATCCTCTCCAACCTGCCCGCAGAGGCCGACCCTCCGGAAATCCGCAAGGTGGATTCGAACGAGTCGGTGATGATGTGGATCAACGTGGTCAGCGACCGCATGACGGTGCCGGAGCTCACCGACTACGCCGAGCGCTATCTGGTCGATCGCTTCTCGGTGCTCGACGGCGTCGCCCGGGTGTTCGTCGGCGGTGCCCGGCGCTACGCCATGCGCATCTGGCTCGACCGCAAGGAACTGGCCGCCCGGGGGCTGACGGTGACCGATGTGGAGAACGCGTTGCGCGCCGGCAACGTGGAGCTGCCCGCCGGCGAGGTGGAGTCGGTGACGCGCCGCTTCACCGTGCGCGTCGAGCGGGCGTTCGCCAACGCCGACGATTTCCGGCGCCTGGTGATCGCCGAAGGTGACGATGGCTACCTGGTGCGGCTCGGCGACGTCGCCCGGGTGGAAAAAGGCACCGAAGAAGACCGTACGTTCTTCCGCGGCAACGGCATTCCCCAGGTGGGTCTGGGCGTGGTGCGCCAATCGACGGCCAACCTGCTGGACGTGGCGCGAGCCGCCAAGCGGGAAATGGAGATCCTCACGCCCACCCTCCCCGAAGGGGTGGAGTTCAGGCAGAGTTACGACTCATCGGTGTTCGTCGAAGGCGCGGTGAACGAAGTCTACAAGACCCTGTTCATTGCCGTGGGCCTGGTGGTGCTGACGATCTTCCTGTTTCTCGGCAGCCTGCGCGCCATGCTGGTACCGGCGATCACCGTGCCGGTGTGCATCATCGCCACCTTCATCGCGCTCTACGCTCTGGACTTTTCGGTCAACCTGCTCACCCTGCTGGCCCTGGTGCTGGCCATCGGCCTGGTGGTGGACGACGCCATCGTCATGCTCGAAAACATCCACCGGCGCATCGACCAGTACGGCGAAACGCCGCTGGTGGCCGCCTACCGTGGTGGGCGCCAGGTGGGCTTTGCCATCGTCGCCACCACCGCCGTGCTGGTGGCCGTGTTCGTGCCCATTGCCTTTCTCGAAGGCGACATCGGCCGGCTGTTCTCGGAGTTTGCCCTGACCATGGCGGCAGCCGTGGTGTTCTCATCCATCGTCGCCCTCACGCTGGCGCCAGCGCTGGCCTCCAAGGTGCTGCGCCCCAGCGCGGGCGAGAACCGCCTCACCCGCATGATCGACCACAACTTCGAGGTGGTGAACGGCATCTACCGCAAGTGCCTGCTGTTCATCCTGCGCCATCCGACCATCGCGGTGGTGACGTTTTTCGCCATCCTCGCCAGCAGCGCACTGCTGCTGCGGGTGATTCCCCAGGAGTACACGCCGGACGAAGACCGCGGCAGCTTCTTCACCTTCGTCCGCGGCCCCGAAGGCGCCACCTATGAGTACATGGTGCCGTACATGGACGAAATCGAGCGGCGCCTCATGCCGTACGTGGAAGCCGGCGAGGTGCAGCGCCTGATGGTGCGCACCCCCGGCGGGTTCGGCGGCGTGCCCCAATTCAACAGCGGCGTGGTGATCGTGGTGCTGACCCCGTTCGACCAGCGCCGCCCGGGGCAGGTGATCGTCAACGAGGTGCGCGAGGTTCTGGCCGATCTGCCCGGCGTGTTCGCCTTCCCGGTGATGCGCCAGGGCTTCGGCTCCGGCGCCAACAAACCGCTGCAGTTCGTCATCGGTGGCAGCAGCTACGAAGAGCTGGCCCAATGGCGCGACATCCTGGTGGACGAGATCAACGCCAACAACCCGGGGCTGCTGGGCCTCGACTGGGATTACAAGGAAACCCAGCCACAGCTCAAGGTGCACATCGATTACAACCGCTCTGCGGATCTCGGCGTCTCCATCGCCGACATCGGCCGGACGCTGGAGACGCTGCAGGGCTCGAGGAGGGTGACCACCTACATCGATGCCGGAGAAGAGTACGACGTGATCCTCGAAGGCGATCGGGAAACCCAGCGCACACCATCGTCCATGGAAAACATCTACGTGCGCTCGGCCACTTCCGGGCAGTTGATCCCGCTGTCCAACCTGGTGCGCCTGGAGGAGTTCGCCGACTCCAACAGCCTCAATCGCTTCAACCGGGTACGGGCCATCACCCTCGAAGCCAACCTGGCCCCCGGCTTCAGTCTGGGTGAGGCGGTGGCCCATATGGAGCAGCTGGTGCGCGACAAGCTGCCGGAAGGGGTGGTGGTCGACTACAAGGGCCAGACCCGCGACCTGCAGGAATCCGGCGACTCGGTGATGTTCGTGATGCTGTTGGGCGTCGCCGTGGTGTTCCTGGCGCTGGCCGCCCAGTTCGAAAGCTTCAGACACCCGCTCACCATCATGCTGACCGTGCCGCTGGCCGTGACCGGCGGGCTGCTGGGGTTATGGCTCACCGGCAACACCATCAACATCTACAGCCAGATCGGCCTGGTGATGCTGGTGGGGCTGGCGGCCAAGAACGGCATTCTCATCGTCGAATTCGCCAACCAGTTGCGCGACCAGGGCATCGAGTTTACCGAGGCGCTGGTGCGCGCCTGCGAAGTGCGCCTGCGGCCCATCGTCATGACCACGCTGACCACCGCCGCGGGTACCCTGCCGCTGATCCTCGGCTCCGGGCCCGGCGCGGAAACCCGACAGGTCATCGGCATCGTGGTATTCAGCGGCGTTACCGTGGCCACGCTGTTCACGCTGTTCATCGTGCCGGTCGCTTACCGGCTGATCTCCGGCGGTGGGGCGTCGCCACTGGAGACCACCCGCAAGCTGGAGCAGGAACTGATCGAGCAACCGGCAGCCGACCGCGCTCCGGTGGGAGCGGTGGGAGCGGTGGGAGCGGCGGGAGCGGCGGGAGCGGCGGGAGCGGCGGGAGCGGCGGGAGCGGCGGGAGCGATCTCCTGATCGCGATCCTGCCTTTCACCCGAGAAGCCAACCCCACGGAACCTGGCGCCCCACGACTGTCGAACAATCGTTGACGGCCAGATAGCCTCGGCCGCACCTCATCTCAGCGCAGCAGGGAATGCTGCCAGGGAAGCTATGGACCAGCAGCGCTCCGACCACGATTCCCTCAGGCTCAGGATTGGCATGGGCGAACGCATCCGCACGTTCGACTGGGCCGCCGTGGGCGAGCAGCCGCTGAAGCAGTGGCCCCAGGGCCTGCAAACCGCGCTGGATATCCTGCTCGGCTCCAACCAGGCCATGCTCATGGTATTGGGGCCCCAGCGGCGGCTGCTGTACAACGACCCTGCCACCGCGCTGCTTGGCAGCCGCCATCCCAGCGCCCTCGGCCAGCCGCTGTTCAACGCCTGGCCCGAACTGCGTGACGACCTCGCTCCGCCACTGGAGCAGGCGTGCGCCGGGCAAGCGGCGTGGCTCGACCACGTGCGGTTGCGCACCCACGGGCGCGACCAGGCCGAAGAGCGGCTGTTCAGCCTGGCGCTATCGCCGCTGCGCGACGACGCCGGGCAACCGCTCGGCGCCTTCTGCACCTGCAACGAGATTTCGCGCCAGAGCCCGGTACGCGACCGGTTGCGTTACGCCATGCGCACCCTGGATCTCGCCTGGCAGACCGCCCGCGGCGCCATGTACGAGCATGCGGTTCCCGTCGACGGCTCCATGTATCACGCCGAGCGCTGGGCCGACCTGCTGGGTTATCCGCATGAGGAACTGCCGGCGCCGGAGGCGTTCCTCGGCTGGCTGTTCGAACGCATCCACCCGGACGATCAGCCCGTCGTGCAACGCCACTACCGGGAGTTCATCGAGGGGCACGCGCCGTTCTATCGGGTCGAAGCCCGCCTGCGCCACCGGCAAGGGCACTGGATCTGGGTGCGCGGCGTCAATGCGGCGTTGGAGCGGAACCCCGAAGGTAGGGTCTCGCGACTGGTGGGCATGGTGCTGGACATCACCGATCTGAAGGAGACCGAAGCAGCGCTGCGCGACAGCGAGGCGCGATTCCGCGAGATGGCCGACGGCATGCCGGTGCTCGTCAGCGTGCACGATGCCACGGGCCAGGTGGAGCTGGTGAATCAGACGCTTTGCGCCTACTTCGACGTCGGCGCCGAGGACCTGCGCCGCGACGGCTGGGTGCACCTGGTTCATCCCGACGATGCCGAACACTACGTCAACGCCTTCCTCCAGTGCTTCAGCGAACAGCGCCCGTTTCAAGGCGAGGCCCGGATGCGTCGGGCCGACGGCGAGTGGCGGTGGGTGGAGTCCCGAGGGCAACCGCGGCTCGGCCCTGAGGGGGAGTTTCGCGGCTACATCGGCACCAGCATCGACGTCACCGAGCGCAAGCAGGCGGAAGCGGCGCTGCGCGAGGAAGAGCAACGCTTTCGGACCCTTGCCGACAACATCGCCCAGCTTGCCTGGATGGCGGACGCCGACGGCAGGATCTTCTGGTACAACAAGCGCTGGCTCGACTACACCGGTTTCACTCCGGAAGAAACGCTGAGCCGCGGCTGGCAGGACGCTCATCATCCGGAACACGTGGAGCGGGTCATGGGCAAATTCATGCATGCCATGGCCGAGGGCGAGCCGTGGGAAGACACCTTCCCGCTCCGCGGGAGAAGTGGCGAGTACCGCTGGTTCCTCTCCCGGGCCCTGCCCATCCACGACGACAGCGGCCGGATCACGCGCTGGATCGGCACCAGCACCGACGTTACCGAACAGCGCGCCTACGCCGAGCGACTGCGCGAGGCAGAGCGCCAGACCAGCGAGTTCCTCGCCATGCTCGGCCACGAGTTGCGCAATCCCCTGGCGGCGGTGCGCAGCGCCGCGGAGCTGGTGAACCTGGCGGAGCCCCACGATCACCGGCTGCATCGCGCGTGGGTGGTGCTCGAGCGCCAATCCACCCATATGACCCGGTTGATCGACAGCCTGCTGGAGGTGTCGCGCATCGCCCGCGGCAAGGTCAAGCTCGACCAGAAGATCGTCGATTTGAGCAAGGTGCTGGATGACGTCCTCCAGGACCGCGGCGCCCAGCTGGCCGGCAGTGGCCTGGAAATCGACAAGCGGCTGCCCGAGCGACCCATCTGGGTTTCGGGCGACGACGTGCGCCTGGCCCAGATATTCGACAACCTGCTGGGCAACGCCATCAAGTTCACCGAAGCCCCCGGGCGCATCAACGTGCAGCTGAGCGAGGCCGACGGGCAGGCGGTGGCGCGGCTGCGCGATACCGGCGTCGGCATTCGCCCGGAGATGCTCGACAGCATCTTCGAGCCATTCCATCAGGAGACCCAGGATCTGTCGCGCACCGCCGGCGGCCTCGGATTGGGTCTGGCGCTGGTGAAGGGGCTGACGGAATTGCACGGCGGTGGCGTCGAGGCACTCAGCGACGGCCCGGGCAGCGGCGCGGAATTCGTCGTGCGCCTGCCATTGGCCCAACCGCCGTCCGCCGCCCAGCCCTCCGAGGAGCAGGCCCACCCATCGCGGCGCCGCATCCTCATCGTCGAAGACAACGTCGATGCCGCGGAAATGCTGCAATTCGTACTGGAGATGCAGGGTCACGAAGTGCTGGTGGCAACCAACGGCGTCGAGGCGCTCGAGTTGCTGCACCGGGCGGAGACCGACATCGTGCTGTGCGACATCGGGCTGCCGATAATGAGCGGATACGAGCTGGCCCAGGAGATCCGTCACGACCCGGCGCTGTCCGAGCTGGTCCTGGTAGCGCTCACCGGCTACGGGCGCACCACCGACCGCCGCCGTACCCGGGATGCTGGCTTCGATGCGCACCTGACCAAGCCCGTCGAGCTGCGCGCCCTCGAGGAACTCCTCGCCACCCTGCTCCCGTCTACCCCCCCGTAGGAGCGACCTCCTCTGTGGGAGCGATCTCCCGATCGCGAACCCGGCAATGGTCGAGCGCCCTCGCGGCGGCCGCCGTCCGGCGACGACGTTCGCGGC
>JBLRXD010000118.1:0-12948 GCA_047920935.1 Pseudomonadales bacterium
TCCGCTTTTCCTCAAGCGACCGCGGCGGCCGCAGGCCGCTGGGTCGCTCCTACGGTGGTCCCTCCCGCGGCGGAAGTGTAAAGAACTTCGGCAGTGGTTTTGCCGCGGCTCCCCTCGTACTCTCTCCTCTGTCGGCGGGTTGGCGAAGATCAACCTCCGGACACCCCGCCTGGGGGCGGGAGAATAAGAACAATTAGAAACCATAGGGACACAACGCCCCGATGAATCGGGTTTTCCTGCTCATGGCAATGCTGCTGGCTGCGCAAGCCATGGCGGACGTCTCGGCAAAGCGCTACCAGCTTGTCATCGTCATGGACGATCTCGGCTACAGTCTGGAGCGCGCCGAACGCGTGCTGGCGCTTCCCGGTGCGGTTACCCTGGGGCTGCTGCCGTTCGCCCCCGACACCGCCGCGGTCGCCGCCCGCGCGGCCCAGACCGGCCACGAGACCATCCTCCACCAGCCGATGGAGCCGCTGCTGCCTCCCGCCAGTCACGCCATGCGCGGCACCCTGACTCTGGACATGTCGGCGGAGCGGTTCGGGGCGGAAATCGAGGCGGCCCTGGGGGCGGTACCCGGCATCGTCGGCGTGAACAATCATACCGGCAGCCGCCTGACCCAGGATCCTGAATCCATGCGCCGGCTGATGCGGCACCTGGCGAACCGTGACCTGCTGTTTCTCGACAGCCGCACCACGGCCGCCACGGTGGCGTACACCATGGCCCGGGAGGCACGCATTCCGGCGCTGCAGCGCGATGTGTTTCTCGATCACCAGCCCCATCCCGAAGCCATCGCCGCCGCCTTCCAGCGCGCCCTGTCGGTGGCGCGCAGGCAGGGGCATGCGGTGATCATCGCCCACCCGCACCACACCAGCCTGACGTTTCTGGAAGATGCGCTGGCGCGCCTGCCCGACGATTTCGAGTTGGTGGCGCTGAGAGATCTGGCGAAACGGCCCCGCGCGACCAGCCTCAGCCAGCGCGGGGAAGCTGCCCGTCCAGAAGTGCTTGTCCGGCGCGAAAATCCAGCGACCCTGCATAGATCGCTCGGCCGGTGATGGCGCCCAGCAGCGTGCCGCTGCTGCCATCGAACGCTGCCAGCAGCGCCTGCAGATCCGCCAGATCGGCGACACCGCCCGAGGCGATCACCGGCACTCCGGCGGCCTCGGCCAGCGCCACGGTGGCCGCGGCATTGACGCCGCTGAGCATGCCGTCGCGCTCGATGTCGGTGTAGACGATGGCGGCGATGTCCAGCGCTCCGGCCCAGCGGGCGAACTCCACGGCGGTTCGCGCCGAGGTTTCGTCCCATCCCGCGGTGGCGAGCATGCCGTCACGCGCATCCAGCCCGAGGATGACCCGCTGCGGGTAAGCCCCGGCGATGCGCTCGAGAAATTCGGGCTCCTCGATGGCACGGGTGCCGACGATCACCTGGGCTATTCCAGCGTCGAGGTAGGCCTCGATCACTGCCTCGGTGCGAATGCCGCCACCCACCTGGACGGGCACGTCGGCGAGCTCCCGGGTGATGGCGGCGATGATGTCGCGGTTGCGCGGCTCGCCGGCGAAGGCGCCGTCGAGATCCACCAGATGCAGACGCCGGCAGCCCTGCTCGGCCCAGTGCCGGGCCATGGCCACGGGGTCGTCGGAGAACACGGTGACGTCGCTCATGCGCCCTTGCTTGAGGCGCACACACTTACCGTCCTTGAGGTCGATGGCGGGGATGAGCAGCATCGCGGCCAGCCTAGAGGCTACCCTTGGTGGAGGGGATCTGGCCGGACATGCGCGCATCGGGAGTCACCGCCATGCGCAGCGCCCGACCGAAGGCCTTGAACAGCGTCTCCGCCTGATGGTGAGCGTTGGCGCCACGCAGATTGTCGAGATGCACGGTGACCTGGGCGTGATTGACGAAGCCCTGAAAGAACTCCCGCAGCAGATCCACGTCGAAGTCGCCGATACGTGCACGTACGTACTCGACGTGATAGCTCAGCCCCGGCCGGCCGGAAAAGTCGATGACCGCGCGCGACAGCGCCTCGTCCAGGGGCACATAGGCGTGGCCGTAACGGGTGATGCCGCGTTTGTCCGCCAGGGCCTGGGCCACCGCCTGGCCGAGCACGATGCCCACATCCTCCACCATGTGGTGAGCGTCCACCTCCAGGTCGCCGGTGGCGTGGATGGTGAGGTCCACCAGGCCGTTGCGAACGATCTGAGTGAGCATGTGTTCGAAAAACGGCACCCCGGTCTGCAGGTCGCAAACACCGCTGCCGTCCAGGTTCAGATCGAGCCGGATCTGGGTTTCCTGGGTGTCCCGCCGAACGCTTGCCGTGCGCGCCGTGCTCATGAGCTTACCCGTAACGAAAGAGGCGGCAGTATACGTATGCCGGGCCCCCTCTCCTAGCCGGGGTTAGAGCCGATCCAGCAGGTTGCCGTAGGGCAGAAAGCGGTTGTCGCTGTTGGCTTTGATCCAGGCGGTGAGATCAGGGGGGTAGCTGCCACGACGCTTGAGCACGGCCGCCAGCGGGATCACCGGAGAGCAGTCGCCGGCTTCCCAGCCGGGCAGCCGCTCCGCCAGGGTGAATAGCCGCACCAGCGCCGTGATCTCGTCGTCGCTCAAGGGCTGCGCCGCCGCGCTCCAGTCGATGCCCGCCTTTGCGCCTCTGGCATGTCGGACAATCGGCGCCAGCTCGCGCACCGCCGGCGGATCCAGACCGAAGTCAGGCGCCGCCAGATTGGCTGCGGCCAGCAGCAACCGGGACAGCATCTCCGGGGTCAACTTCGTGCCCGCGGCCTGCGGATCCCAGCTCTCGACGGTCATGTTTCCATCCCTGCTCACGCTCGACACGAACGTACATTACAATGCCTATACAACAGGTTCATCTGGATGTGCTCCAATGCCTTCGCAGTATGAACAGCCACGATCCGACAGGTTATGAAGAGCCGCTGATCGAAGCGGTCGCACCTCGGATGCAGATAACTATAAGTGATGATGACTAAAGATCGTATCTTCCTGGGGGAAGACCAGCAGTGGTACTTCAACGTGCGCGGCAATCAGGCCGCCGGCCCTTTCGCATCCAAGCAGGAGGCGGGAGAAGCGCTGTCGAAGCACGTGTCGACCTGTAAGCGCCGCACCGAGTTCGCCCTCGCATGGCCGAGCGAGTGGAGCCCGACGCGCCTGCTACGACGCGCCCAATCGGCGCCTCGTCACAGCTGAGCCGAGCCCTGATTTCCTTCCCGAGCGCTCCCAGGAGACGCTCCCTGCACCCGTTCAGCTTCGGGTCAGGGCCAATATCGGATACTCTGCAGTTCCCGAACTTACCCGCCGGACGGTGACTCCATGACGAGATCCCTGCGCCTGGCCGCCCTCCCCCTGGTGGTGGTGCTGGTGGTAGTGCTGGCCGTCAGCGCTGTTGCGCTGCTGTTGCTGCTGCAAGACGCCAACCGCTTCAAACCACAGCTGCAGTCCCTGATCGAGGATCAGACTGGCGTGCCGGTGCAGATCGCCGGCGACCTCAGCTGGCGCCTGTGGCCGCCGCTGTCGTTGAGCGCCGAAGACGTCAGCGCCAACCACGAAGGCCAGGCCTGGCAGGTTGGCAGGCTGAGCCTGAAGCTCGACCTGTTCCGCCTGATCGCCGCCCGCGACGACTGGGAAGTAGAGTCCATCACCCTGAGCGACGTGATCATGCGCCAGGAAGGCAGCGTGCTGCATATCGCCCGGGCGCGCATCGACGACCTGGCAGCCAACCGCCCAGCGGCGATTAAGGCGGATCTGAGCTACACCCCCGACGGCCAGCCGCCGATGCCGGTCAACCTCGACGGCCGTCTGCAGATCGATCCCCAGACCCTCGACCTGGCCCTGATGGACACCCGCATCGAGACCGACATGGCAGCCGGCACCTGCAACGCCACGGCGAGCCCGGTGAGCGACCCCCGGCCGGCCCAGCCGCCAGCCGCGGCCGCGGCCGCGGCCGCGGCCGCGGCCGGCGACGAGATCATTCCGGTGGACGTGTTCCGCAGCTACAACTGGAGCGGGGCGTGCCTGCTCGACTGGCTGCAGGTGGACGATCGGCGCTTCGAGCAAGTCATCGCGCGCTTCGACAACCAGGCCGGCAACAGCGCCTTCGAACTCGCAGCGCCGCGCTTCTTCGGCGGTCAGGCGCTGGCGGAGATCGGCATCGACGCCAGGCGGACGCCGCTGCGCTGGGCCGTGACCCCGACGCTCACCGACGTCGACAGCGTCGAACTGATGACCTGGCTCGACCAGCGCCTGCAGTGGGCGGCACCCCTCGCCTACGGCGGCACGCTCACCTTCGAGGGCAACCGCACCGACGAGTTGCTGGCCTCCATGTCCGGCGAGACACGCTTCGACGGCGGCCAGGGTCGCATCAACATCGCCAAGATCAAGGATCAGCTGGTCACGCTGGCTGCGATGTTCAACGAAGCCGAACGCATTCAGGGCTGGCCGGAGGTATGGGAGTACCAGCGCTTCCTCGGTAGCTGGCGCATCGACCGCCAGCAGCACCGGTTGGATTTCGCGCTCGACAACCTGCAGGTGACGGGCATCGGCGACTACGCGCCGGCAACCGACGAGATGGACATGGCCCTGGAACTGGTGTTCGCGAACGATCCCGCCTGGCCGGTGTTCCAGATCCATCCCATGCTGTACGACCTGCCGATTCCGATTCGCTGTCGCGGTGCTCTGGCGGATCCCACCTGCCGCCTCGACTCGGCGGCCGCCCAGCGCGTGGTGGCCCGGGTGCTGGCCGGCGGCGAAGACAACGAATTGCGCGCCAGGGTCGAGGAGAAGATCGACACCCAGGTTCCAGCCCAGTACCGGGACGCCGCCCGCGGGCTGCTCGACCTGCTCGGCCGTCAAGCCAAGCCGGAGGCTGAGCGCAAGCCCCGGGGCAATTGAAATTGGACTGGTTCGCCGGGCGACTGCTCGACTGGTTCGACCGGCACGGTCGCCGGCATCTGCCCTGGCAGCAGGACATCGACGCCTATCGGGTGTGGGTGTCCGAGATCATGCTGCAGCAGACCCAGGTCAGCACGGTGATCCCCTACTACCAGCGCTTCCTCGAGCGCTTCCCCGATGCGGCATCGCTGGCGGGCGCCGAACTGGACGACGTGCTGCATCACTGGAGCGGCCTCGGTTACTACGCCCGGGGGCGCAATCTGCACCGGGCGGCCCAGCGGGTGCTCGCCGAGCACGCCGGGCGCCTCCCCGACGACGTGGCGGCGCTGACGTGCCTGCCGGGCATCGGCCGCTCCACCGCCGGCGCGATTGCCGCCATCGCTTACGGAGTGCGCGCGCCGATCCTCGACGGCAACGTCAAACGGGTGCTGACGCGCTTCCATGCGGTGCCCGGCTACCCGGGCGACGCGCAACCGCTAAGGGCGCTGTGGGCCCTTGCCGACGCGAACACCCCGCAGCAGCGAGTCGGCGATTACACCCAGGCCATCATGGATCTCGGCGCCACCCTGTGCACCCGCAGCCGGCCCGACTGCGGCGCCTGCCCCGTGCAGGAACGCTGCGTCGCTTTGCAGCAGGGCTCCGTGCACCTGTACCCGGAACGCAAAGCCAAGCGAGACAAGCCCGTGCGTGCCGCGCGCATGTTCGTCATCCGCGATGGCGCCGGCCATTGCCTGCTGCAGCAACGCCCTCCCGACGGTCTGTGGGGCGGGCTGTGGACGCCCCCCGAGCGAGCCGTCGACGCCAGCGTCAGCGCGCTGTGCGCAGAATTCGGCATCAACCTCGAAGACGTGCAGGGGCAGCACCACGGCGCCACGTTCCGTCACACCTTCAGCCACTTCCACCTGGACATCGAACCCGTCTACGTGACGCTGCGGGGGCGCGCCGGCGGCATTGCCGAGCGTGCCGACGTGTGCTGGTATCATCCCTCCGCGAGCGGTCAGCCCCGGCTCGGCCTCGCAGCCCCGGCCTCCAAGCTGCTGGCAACGCTGGCGCCAGTAGGAGCGATCTCCAGATCGCGAAGCCGGGAGTCGTAAGGGGAGCAATCGCGATCCGCAGATCGCGCCCACAGATCAGGAGTTCGCCTTATGACCCGCAGCGTGCACTGCCGAAAGTATCATCAGGAGCTGGAGGGGCTCGAAACGCCGCCCCTGCCGGGGCCCAAGGGCCAGGAGATTTTCGACACGGTGTCGAAGCGCGCCTGGTCGGAGTGGCTGGCCCTGCAAACCATGCTGATCAACGAAAAGCACCTGGATATGCGTGATCCGGCGGCGCGCAAGTACCTGTCGACCGAGCGGGAGAAGTTTCTCGACAACCAGGCGGTGGATCGCGCCGAGGGTTACGTGCCGCCGGAGTGAGGCGTGAGGGTGTGAGGCGCAGGATCGCGATTCTTCCGATCGCTCCTACTTTTGGATGCGGTACATGAGGTCCATGGCTGATTGCTCGCCAGACTGCGCTTCGAGCTGCCAGCGCCGGTCGAGGTCGTAGCGCACCATGAAGGCGCCCAGCGCCGACAGGGTGTTGTAGGTGTAGCGTACGTAGAGCTGATCGGTGATGCGCTTGCCGGCGACGATAGCGAAGCTGTTCTGCGCCTCTGCCATGGCCGACAACTCATCCAGCCCGGTCATGCGCATGAGATCCGAGGTGATGTTCTTGGAGCGGCTCAAGCCCAGGTTGATGGCTGCCGCCAGCAGTTGGCCGCTGTCCGTTCCCTCGGTCTGCTGATCCATGTCGCGCCCCAGCACCAGAAAGCTGAGCGCGCGGGTATCGGACATGGCCGGCTCGGAGTAAACGCTGGACGTGAGGTTGTCGGCGTTACCACGGATGTGCAACCCGGCCTTGATCGGCGGCTCGACGTCGTCGATGGTGCGGGCCGCGCGGACATCGATGTAAGGGCGCGCCACCGGGCCGCTGTAGACCACGCTGCCGGACTCGATGGTCAGCGTCTGACCCTGGGCCGCAAGCACGCCGCCGGCGACGTCCAGATTGCCCCGCAGGGTGGTGCGGCCCTGGCCGTCGAGACGGGCGCGAAGGCGTCCCGCCAGGTTGGCGCGGATGCCTATGGCCTGCAGTGACACGTCGTCACCGAGCACCAGCTCCACGTCTACTTGGATGGGGCTGGTGGCAGCCGAGGCCGTGGCCTCCCGGCCCACCACGACCACGTCGTCGGACGGGCTCGGCACCGACGTGGGCAGCGAGGTGAGGCGCACCTCGGCGCGCGGCACTTCAACGCTGCCGCGCACGCGCCCCCGGCCGTCGGCGTAGGTCATGGTGAGATCCGGGCTGAGGCTCACGTCCCAATCCGGATCCTGCACTCGCAGGTTGGTGCCGACCACGGCGGCCTCGAACCGCAGCGAGCCGTCGAACAGCCCGGATCCGGACCCACTTACCTGCACATCACCGCGACGCTGCTTGGCGGTGCCGCCGAGAGCGAAATCGCCCGCTTCATCCAGGCGCAGTTGCAGGCTGAGCTCGGCTAGCTCGAAATCGGGCTCGTTGAGCACCAGCACCCCGTCTTCGACCCGCAGCTCTCCTTCCGCTCGAGGTTCCCTCAGCGTGCCGGCTACGTTGACGCGCCCGTTGACGCTGCCGCTCAGCGTCTCGAGACGCTGATCGAAGACCCGCAGCGGCGCCAGATCGGTGGCCGCAGCGTCCACCACCGCAGCCAGCGCGCCGTCGAGCGCAAGCGGTGCGAGACTGCCCTGGCCGGTGAGCGTGAACGCTTCCCCGGTAGCCGACAATCGCAGTTCCAAGGCATCGCCTACCACCGAGCCCACCACTTCCAGATCGGGCAGATCGATGGACGCCTGATCCTGATTGGGCAGGTAGGCGAGTTGCAGCGCGGCCAGCATCAGGTCGCCGCGCCAATCACCCGGAGTGCCTGCCAGCGACCAGCCGCCTTGCAGGTAGCCCTGATCGCCGAGGCGCACCGGCAGCCACGGTTGCAACAGGGCGACGGGCGCCCGCTCCAACCGGCCGCGGGTGTCGATCTCCCCGGCGGCGTAGGAAAGCGCATGCACACAAGCCGAAGCCCCACCTCCGGCGATGCAGGTGGGCGACAGCTGCAGTCGATCGCCGTCGAGGCGCAACTCGGTGCCGCTGGTGAGTGCCCAATCCTCATCGAGCACGCGCATCCGCGCATCGTCGACCCGCAGCAGAAATGCTTCGGCCTGGCGGCGCAGCGCGCCCGAACTCTCGCCGCCCGCCCAGCGCAGGCGCCAGTCGACGTCGTTCAGCGGGCCGCTGGCCGAGAGCCGAGCGTCCTGCAGCGCCAACTGCTGGCGCTGCGCGTCGGCGGTAAGCATTTCGGCCTGCACCACGCCGTCGTCGATCTGAACGGCCAGGGTCGTCTGATCCAGGGTGACTCCGAAGCCGTCGAGGCGACCACTTTCGAGCTCAACCCGCCCGCTGACATCCGGCCAGCGGCCGCTGAGACGCACGCTGCCGGTGGCGTCGCCCTGCACCCAGGGGCCGAAGGCGGCGAGAGCAGGCGCGGCCACCTGGGCATCCAGATCGAGTTCCATGCCTTCGAACCACAGCGTTCCCTCGAGGCGGTTGTCACCGACCTGGAGGCGCAGCGGAGCAACCCGCCAGCCATCGGTTACCTGGGCCAGGGTCAGCTCGCCCTCGATCTGCAGATCGTTCAAGGTGCCGGTGAGATCCCGCAGAGCGAGGTCGACCATCCCCTGCTCGAACCGCAACTGAAAGTCGCCACTCGCGCGGCCGTTCAGTTCCTCGCGCAAGGCGCCCAGGTAAACGTCCGTCGCGGTGCCGCCGAGCAGCAGGCGCACACCGTCTTGCCAGGCCAGGCTGCCCTGTGCCTCCTGGGCGCCATCCAAGGCGTTGGCCGAGACGTTGCGCAAGGTCAGCGGCCCGAACGCCGGGCCGTACGCATTGACGAAGAGCTGAAACGGCTCCAGACCACCGGTGGAGACCATGGCCGCAGCGTCCGCCTCGAGGTTCTCCAGGGTGCCCGCCAGGCGCCCGCCCACGCTCTGCAGCGCAGTGGCGCCGAACTCCAGGTCGTCGAGGTCGACCCGCAGATCCACCGCGGGGATGGCCGGGAAGGACAGATCAGCGCTGCCCACGGCGCGCCCGGCTACCGCGCCCTTCAGCACATGCTCCACCTGAAGCCGATTCACCCGGCCCTCCAGGTCGGCTTTGCCCGCCCAATCAGTGCCTGGCAGCCACCAGCGCAGCTGCGCGGCGAGGCTGGGGTTGGAGCCGGTACCGAGATCACCGGCAAGCGCCACGGCGAACCCCTCGGAATTCAGCTCCAGCGTGCGGACGGTGACTCCGCGCTCGCCCCAGGATGCGGATCCGCTGACCTGCACCGACGAACCGTTGGGCAGTTGCAGACGCCCGATGTCGAGCTGCCCGAGCTCGATGTCGACGGGCATGAATGGCAGCTCCAGGCGCGCCGGCGGCCCCTGCTCGGCATCCTCGGCCACGGCGCCGATGAGCACCACGTCGGCCGCCGCCGAATTCAACTCCAGGCGGTTGTCGAACAGCAGCGGCATCATGTGCAGGGTCAACGCCAGACCTTCGATCTCCACCACCCGATCGGCCACGCTCAGCGTCACGCGACCGACCCGCACCGCGCGCCACAGGGTGCCAGAGACGTCTTCGAACCGAACCGGCAGAAAACGCTCCGCCTGGGCGGCGAGAAAGCGCGTACCGCCCTCCGTCTGGGCGAGAAAGGTCACCGCGCCAGCGACCAGCCCGAGGGCCAGCAGCAGCGCACCGAGCAGCACCACCAGCAAGCGCTTCACAGATCCGGCCCCAGGCTGATGTGCAAGCGCACCCGGTTGTCGGGATCGTCCAGCGGATGGGCCACATCGAACCGCAGCGGGCCCAGCGGCGAGTACCAGCGCACGCCCACGCCGACGCCGGTGCTGAACTCGGGGCTGCCGTTGAAAGCCGACCCGGAATCGGCGAACACAGCCACAGACCAGTTCGGCCGGATGGCCGCGTCCAGCTCCAGGGAGCCGGTGAGCAGGCGCTGCCCGCCGACCACGCTGCCGTCCTTCTCCGGCCCGATGGATTCGAACCCGTATCCGCGGACGCTGTTGTCACCACCGGCAAAGAAACGCACCGACGGTGGCAGATCGGCGAACTCCCGCTGCCAGGTCCAACCGGCATGCGCCCGGGCGAGCAGGCGAAAGCGATCGCCCAGCGGCACGATCTGCCTGCCGCGCACGATCATCTGCAGCAGGTCGTTGTCGGACAGCAGCATGCGCCCGGCCCCGCGCACGTCGAAGCTCAGGGAGTAGCCCTGCAGCGGCCGCGGCGCATTGATGCTGGTGGTTCGGGCCCAATTGGTGCCGAGCAGCAGCAGTTGCGATGTCCCCTCCTGCTCGCCAACCTCGAAATCCTCGACGCTGTACTCGAGATAGTTGGTTTCCGCCCACGCGCGGCCGCGCCGCAAGGTGCGCCCCACCGTCACGCCCCGCTGCAGGCGCTCGAAGGTATCGGTCTCTTCGTAGTTGACATCGGCTTTGGCGAACAGCCACTCGTGGGTGGGATCGCCGTACGGCAGCCGATACTCCGCCTGGGCTCGGCCCGCGGTGGTGGAAAGCAGCGAGTTGAAGTTGGCCCGGTGGCCGCGGTCGTTCAGGTAGCGATAACGCAGATCGAGCCGGGTACGGGGGCCGGTGTCGGTGGCGTAACCGCCGCCGACCAGCACGCTGCGGCGGATGGTGGCGCTGGCTGTCACCTGCACGGGCACCAGCCCGTCAGCACGCGCGTCCAGGTCCGGCGCGACCAGCACCCGATCGAAATAGTCGCTGCCGATCAGGTTGCGGTAGGTCTCCGCCAGGGATTCCTCGTCGTAATGGTCGCCTTCCTCGAACTGCAGAAAGCGCTGGAACAGCTTCGGCTCGAGCACCCGCTGCTGCAGCTCGATGGCGCCGACCCGGTAGCGCGGCCCCGATACCAGGGTAAGCTCGATATCGGCCACGTTGGTCTGCGGATTCACCTCCACCCGGTGCCTGATGAACTCGGCATCGAAGTAGCCCAGGCCCTGGGCGACCTCGAGCAACGCGGACTTGGCGTTTTCATAGGATTGATGCGAGAACACTTCCTCCGGGGCCACATCCAGCCCGGCGATCACGTCGCGCACCCGCGGCTCTTCGGCCAGATCGCCCTCGAGCACCAGATCCACGGTCTGGATCCGCACCGGCTCACCGGGCTCCACCCGATAGCTCGCCTGCCAGCACTGCTCCTGCCACTCGAGCTCGCCGCTGACCTCGGAACGATAGTAGCCGAGCGCCTCGAGGCCCCGGCGGATCTGCTCGGGCGCCTGCCGATGGCGCCGCTCCACCCACCATCGCGGGGCATCGCAGGGGAGCTCATCGATGGTGACGAACGCCCGCAACACAGCCTCGACATCATCGTTGACGCCGCGAATGGTCAGCTCGGACCGCGCCGACGCCGCCACCAACAAGGCGCACACCAGCAGCGCCATACGACATGCAGGGGCTCTGATCTCCTCAACTCCTTCTTCTCTATGCCGTAGGAGCGATCGGAAGAATCGCGATTCTTCCGATCGCTCCTACGCCTAGGCTAACATGGCCGCAGCGGGCGCTTGCCGGTCCCGGCTATTGGACCGCGGATGGGGCTAGGGATTCGCCGGCGATCGAAATAGGGATTCGAGTTGATCTTTCCAGGCTCAGCGGATTAAATACCCCGCCTCCACCACGGCCAGGTAGCTCAGTCGGTAGAGCAGCGGACTGAAAATCCGCGTGTCGGCAGTTCGATTCTGCCCCTGGCCACCACACCAATCTTCTCCGCTATTCAGTCAACCACCGTCTCTGCCGACACGCTCCGCGGTCGGCACCGTGCGACGGCCGGTCCGATTCTGCCCCTGGCCACCACACCAATCTTCTCCGCTATTCAGTCAACCACCGTCTCTGCCGACACGCTCCGCGGTCGGCACCGTGCGACGGCCGGTCCGATTCTGCCCCTGGCCACCAAGCAAAACTGTCACTTGCGGATCTCTCGCTTTGAGTCCGCGTGTCACGCGGTACATTTTCGGAACAGCTGTGCTCCGAAGGCGTCGTGGCCACGATCCGCACGACACCGTCAGCGACTTGGAAGGCCGTGACCCGTAAGCGCGGCTGGCCGGCGGTGATCAAAACTTTCGCACGAAGCGCGACGCCGCCGACCAGGCCCAATGGCAAGCCCGGGTTCCTGCGCATCGACAGCGTTCATCAAGGCGATTTCGACGGTATCAAGGGGCTCTACCACGTCAACGCGGTCGACGAAGTCACTCAGTGGCAGGGCATCTTCAGCATTGAAAAGATCAGCGAGCGCTTCCTGGTTCCCAACCTCGAAGCCCTGATCGAAAGCTTCCCCTTCGTCATCCTCGGCTTCCACTCCGACAACGGCTCGGAGTACGTCAACCACAGGGTCGCGGCACTGCTCACCAAGCTGAACGTCGAGTTCACCAAGTCTCGATCACGGCAGACCAACGACAACGCCCTCGTCGAGAGCAAGAACGGCTCGGTGGTGCGCAAGCAGTTCGGCTACGCCCACATCCCGGCCGCGTACGCCGGCCAGGTCAACCAGTTCGCCGTCGAGATCCTCTCCCCGTATCTGAACTTCCACAGGCCCTGCTTCTTCCCCGAAACCATCACCGACGAGAAGGGCCGAGCGCGCAAACGCTACCCCTACCAGAGCCTCACGACGCCCTACGAGAGGCTCAAATTACTGCCAAATGCCAAGGCCTTCCTCAAGCCTGGAGTGTCCTTCGAGCAGCTGGATGCAATCGCCTTCGCAGAGTCCGATAATGCCGCTGCCCGCCGCCTTCAAAGGGCGCGGGCAGCGCTCCTAAGCTCCATCAGCCCTTCCCGGAAATCCTGGCCCTGAAGCGCTTGATCTCACACCCGCTTCAGGCTCATTTCAGGATTGGAAAATACTCCCTCCTGAACGTTCCCATTCAGTGAACGTTTTCAATTGGATGATTCTTGAGCAAGGGACTTTGTATGTCT
>JBLRXD010000119.1:0-11123 GCA_047920935.1 Pseudomonadales bacterium
GGTACGTGTAGGCTATGTGCTCGACACCAACCAACCCCTGCTTCTCTGCATCGCGCACATCCGGCTGCACGGCGGCCAGGTCGACAAATGCCAGCCGGTGATGTTCGTCGTCGTAGGTGAGGAACGCCATTACCGGATTCTGATGCTGTACCCTGGCATGGAACATTTCCTTGTACCAAGCCAGCATTTTTTCGAAATTGCGCGTCCGATAGACGACGTGCGCGAGCGTCGGGATTCGATTTTGCGATACCGGCATTGCTCATTCCTTTTCATTCATTGCAGTGATTGGCGGGAGGATGTCTGTCGATGGCAGGCCTATTCGGATCATACGCCTTGACAGATCCTCGGCAACCCTTCCCGCCTGGGGGTGACTGGAATGTGGCACCATACTGTCGGCAACGATCAATCGGCGAGGGGAGGAGGAAGAGATTATGGATACCAGCTTGCAAGGGCGCACGGCGCTGATCACCGGTGGTAGCCTCGGGCTGGGCCTTGCCACGGCCACGGCCTTTCATCAGGCCGGCGCGCGGGTGGCGATTCTGGCGCGGCGCGAGGGTCCCCTGGAACAGGCGCGACGGCAGATCACGTCCGGTGCCGACACTGCGGCCGCTGGAGCCCGCATCGAAAGCTTCGTCTGCGATGTGGCGGACCCGAAACAGATCATCGACGCGCACGACCGTATCGTCGCAGAGCTTGGGCCGGTGGATATCGTCGTCAACAACGCCGGGCAATCGGCGGCAGGCCCTTTCGAGCAGATCAGCGACGAAGCCTGGCAGGCCGACCTCGACCTCAAGCTGTTTGCTGCGATTCGCCTGACCCGGCTCGCCTGGCCGCACATGAAGCAGCAGCGCTGGGGCCGCGTCATCAACCTGCTGAACGTCTACGCGAAGACGCCGGATGCCAATACCGCACCCACCTCGGTCAGTCGGGCAGCCGGAATGGCGCTGTCGAAAGTGCTGGCCAACGAGGGCACCCCGCACAACATACTGGTCAACGCTCTGCTGATCGGCTTCATCAAGAGCGACCAGATCCGGCGCCGCTACGAAGCCGGCGGCAGCAACGGCTCGCTCGACGAGTTCGTCGCGGCGGCCGGCGCCCGGCTGCCCATGGGCCGCATGGGCGAGCCGGAAGAAGTCGCCAACCTGGCGCTGTTTCTGGCGTCCGAGGCCGGCTCCTATGTCAGTGGCTGTGCCATCAATATGGATGGTGGGCTGTCGAAGGTGGTTTGACGGGAACTCACTGCCGGAGCGGGCATCTCCTCACCACGAGCGATCGAGTCGGAACGTGAGCATGAACGTCATGAGCGCAGCCAGCCACAGCAGGCCGAGGGCCTAGGCCGCCCATGCCGATCCACCAGCCGCACAGGGGCGCACCCAGATGCAGTGCGACACCGATGGAGGACAGGATCTTGATGATGCCGTCGTTGAGCATCGCAGCAGTATGCAACGTCCGCAGGTCAATGCCGAGCCCGGCTGGCCCGGAGATACTCGCCTCATGGAAGGATCTCGCGCCGATCACTGGTGGCAGACAGGCGTCATCTATCAGATCTACCCGCGCTCGTTTCGTGACGCCAACGGCGACGGCATCGGTGATCTGCCCGGAATCATCGATAGACTCGACTACCTCAGCGAAACCCTGGCGGTAGACGCCGTCTGGCTGTCGCCCTTTTACCCGTCGCCGCAGGCCGACTTCGGCTACGACGTCGCCGCTTACTGCGACGTCGATCCGCGCTTCGGCACCCTGAAGGATTTCGACGCGCTGGTGCGCTTGGCACACCTCCGGGGGCTGAAGGTCATCATCGACTACGTGCCCAACCACACCTCGGATCGGCATCCGTGGTTCGTGGAATCGCGGTCGTCCCGTTGCAATCCGAAAAGCGACTGGTACATCTGGCGCGACCCGAAGCCCGACGGGTCGCCGCCCAACAACTGGCTCAGCGTGTTCGGCGGCGGTGCGTGGCAGTGGGACTCGGTTCGCCGTCAGTTCTACCTGCACACGTTTCTGGTCGAGCAGCCGGATCTGAACTGGCGTCATCCCGAGGTCGAAGCCGCCATGTTCGACGTGCTGCGGTTCTGGTTGGACCGCGGCGTCGATGGCTTCCGCATCGATACCGCCCGGGCGATCATCAAAGATCCGGAGTTGCGCGATAATCCGCCCAACCCCGGGGGCGGCGGCTATCACAAGCCCAGGGGTGAATACGACTCTCAGCGCCACATCCACGATATCGGGCATCCGGACGTCCACGAGGTCTACCGCAAGCTGCGGGTGCTGCTCGAGGCATATCAGCCGCCGCGTGTGGGTCTTGGCGAGATGCATCTCTACGACTGGCCGGAGTGGGTGCGCTACTACGGCGAGCGTCTCGACGAGTTGCACATGCCGATCAACTTCGCGCTGCTGAATACGCCGTGGCGGGCCGACGCCGTGCGCGCCACCGTGGAGGCCCTGGAGGCCGCGCTGCCGGCCGGCGCCTGGCCGAACTACGTGCTCAATAACCACGATGAGCAGCGGTTCGTCACGCGGGTCGGCCGCTTGCAAGCGCGAGTTGCGGCGGTGCTGCTGCTCACCCTGCGTGGCACGCCCACACTGTATTACGGCGAAGAGTTGGGCATGGAGGAGGTCGAAGTGCCCAGCCAGCGGCAGCAGGATCCCTGGGGGCTGCGCAGTCTGCCGCAGCTCAGCCGCGACGGCTGTCGCACACCGATGCAGTGGAACGCCTCGGCGAGCGGCGGATTTTCCAGCGCGCCCCCGGAAATGCTCTGGCTGCCGCTGGGCGACGACCGCGAGACCGCCAACGTCGAGCATCAGCTCGAGGGTCCGCACTCGATGCTGAGCCTCTACCGGTCGCTGCTGGCGCTGCGCCGCGCGCGGCCGTCCCTGCACGGCGGCAGTTATCGCACCTTCGACCCCGGTCCCGATGGCTGCTTTGCCTTTCTGCGCGAGGCTGGCGACGAAGCCACACTGGTGGCTTTGAACTTCACCTCTGCGGCCCTGTCACTGTGGGTCGGAGAACGGGGCCGTCTGCTGCTGTCCTCGCACCTCGACCGGGAGGGCGAGCCTGCGCACGGTTACCTCACCCTCAGGCCCCATGAGGCGGTGATCCTGGCCCCCTGACCCGGAAGTCACCACACCTCCAAGACCTTCAGCGTGTTGGTTCCGCCCGCTCGATGACGCCGGTCGCCTCTGGAGATGATTACCAGGTCGCCTGGCTCGACCACTCCCGCCTGCTTCAGCCACTCGACGGCCGCTTGATCCACGGATCCATCGGCGGAGGCGTAGGGTTCGAACAGCGCTGGGTGGACGCCGCGAAACAGGGCCACCCGCGCCAGCGTCCGGTGATCGCTGGCCAGGGCATAGATGGGCAGGCGTGACCGCCGCCGGGACATGAGCTTGGGGGTGTTGCCGCTGGCGGTCAGACAGGCCACTGCCCGCACGCCTGAGAGCGTATTCGCCACGGTCATCGCGGCCATTGCTACGGATTCGTCGATGGCGGCGCTCTTGAAGCCATCCGTGGGCGCATGGGTGTACTGCGCGGTTGCTTCGGCGCCTTCGATGACTCGAACCATGGCTGCCACGGTCTCGACGGGATACCGGCCGATGGCCGTCTCGGCAGAGAGCATGACGGCATCGGTGCCGTCGACCACAGCGTTGGCGACGTCCATGACCTCGGCCCGCGTCGGCCGCGGGTTGACGATCATCGACTCCATCATCTGCGTGGCGGTGATGACGGCACGGTTCAAGGCCCGGGCCCGGTTGATGATGAGTTTCTGCAGGCCCATGAGCGGCGCGTCGCCGACCTCGATTCCCAGGTCGCCGCGCGCGACCATAACCGCGTCGGAAGCAAGGATGATCGCGTCCAGCGTGGCGGGATCGGCCACCGCCTCGGCCCGCTCGAGCTTGGCGACCAGGCCGCAGTTGGCTCCATGGCTGGCGATCAGCGCCCGTGCCTGCTCCATGTCGGCGGCGGAGGCGGGGAAGGAGACCGCGATGTAGTCGACTTTCTGCGCGCAGGCGAACGCCAGATCCGCGAGATCCTTGTTCGTCAGCGCTTGAGCGGACAATCCGCCGCCGCGCTTGTTGATACCCTTGCCGGAGCCGAGGATGCCGCCGGCGAGCACGCGGCAGTTCACTGCCGGCGCTTGCGTACTCAGCACCTCGAGTTCGATCAGGCCGTCGCCCAGCACCAGCACGTCGCCGGGGCGGACTTCGTCAGCGAGTGTCTCGTGGCTGGTGCCCACCCGCTCCACCGTTCCATCGCGCTGCCCGAGACTGCTGTCGATGGTGAAGCGGGCGCCGTTCTCCAGCTCTATGGCGTCGGTGCCGGCGAATCCGTGAATTCGGATTTTCGGCCCCTGCAGATCCGCCATGACGGCAACGAAGGTCTCGAGACGCGCGGCCGCCTCGCGGATTCGGCGCACCCGCTCGCCATGCTCTTCCTGACTGCCGTGGGAAAAGTTGAGTCGGAACACACCCACGCCAGCCGTTACCAGCGGCTCGATCTTCTCATCGCTGGCGGGGCCCAATGTTGCGACGACCTTGGTGTTGCGAATCACGATATCTCCCTTTTCGTTACGCCGGTTCGGCCACGTTGAGTTCTCGCCACGCCCGTCGCAGCACCCTCGCTGCGGACCGCAGAAACAGCACCAGCAGCGCGCACGCTATGAGGATGTCGGGCCAGCCCGAACCGAGCGCCCACACCAGCAACGCTGCGGCGATCACCGCAAAGCCCTCGAATACGTCGTTGCGTGAGCACTCCCAGACGGATTCCATGTTCACGTCGCCGTGGCGGTGGGGGTGCAGCAGCGCCAGACATAAGGAATTCGCCGCCAGATTCAGCACGGCGGCCAGACCCATGACCTCGAAGATGGGGGCTTCGACGTTGAACAGACGCCAGGCGATCTGGCCGGCCACGGCCATCGCGGCACCTAGAATCAGAAGCCCTTTGAAGAAGGCCACACGGGCCTTCATGGCCGCAGAGGCGCCAACCACGGCGAAGCTCAGTGCGTAGGTGATCGAATCACCCAGGTTGTCCAGGGCACCGGACAACAACGCCGAGGAGCCACTCACGATCGCCGCTGCGACCATCATCACGAAGGTGGCGACATTGATCGCCAGAACGGCGATCAGCACGCGGCGCTCCCGCTTCCGCAGCAGCCGAGGATCCAGGGTGGTCTGGCAACAGCCGTCACTCATGGTCGAGCTTCTGCCTGCAGCGATCGGCGCAGCCCGCCGAAGCGCTTGCGGTACTGCATGGGTGTGAGCCCGACCTGGCGGCGGAACAGGCGGCCAAAAAAGCTTGCGTCCTCGTGGGGCCGGCCGAAGACAGCACATCTTTCATGCCGTAGAGCACCGAAGCCGCGGCTTCCGGCAACGCGAGCAGTTCGATTTTGATGGTTGTCATGAGCGAATGAGAGTCTGAATCGAACGGAGTCTGTCGGTTTTCACCTTAGCGCGACGGCGCCGGTCTGGGTAGCTTGACCGCGTACTCAAGAGCGAAAACGAGGAGAATCCGATGACCGCGATAACTGACAGCTATCCTGCCTGCAGCGCATCCTCGACATGGACCCGGAAGCCGGCACTTACCGTCTGCCCGGCGAGCACTCGGCGCTGCTGACCCGCGGGGGTGAGGCCAACCTGGCGGTGTATGCCCAGTACATTACCTTGCTCGGCGGCATGGAAGAGGAGGTCCTGCACTGTTTCCGCGAGGGTGGCGGCGTGCCCTACGAGCGCTTCCACCGCTTCCACGATGTGATGGCGCAGGACCGCGGCCAGACGGTGCTGCCGGGTCGTCTGGAGCAGGGCATACGATCAGGCGCAGCCGCTCGCTCTGCTACACGGCATTCGTCGCACCCTGAAGCCTGACGGCATTTACCTGGCTCAGGGCATCCACGCCAGCAGCCACCATCACCTTGACCGTGAACATCCGATGGGAGCCATCCTCTACGCCGTGTCGACCATGCACTGCATGACCGTATCACTGGCTCAAGGGGGCGAGGGGCTCGGCACGATGTGGGGCCGAGAGAAGGCCCGCGAGTACTTCGGCAAAGCCGGTTTCTCCAGTATCGAGGTCTGCCAGCTTCCTCACGACATTCAGAACGACTACTGGATCATCCGCCCCTGAAGCGCGGCGTATCGCCAACGATGCGCGGCGTCGAGGCGTGGTGCCGGGGGTAGCCGGCTACGCCCGGCGAGGCTGCAGGGATAGCGTCACCAGCCGGGTGGCGCCGGCGTGCCGATACTCGGCTGCCCGCGTGGAAAGCGCATCAGCGTCGCCCCAGGCGACGATGGTGTCCACCAGGCGATCGCTACCGCCGTCGGCGAAGTCTTCGTCCGAGAATCCGAGCTTGCGCCATTCCCGGTGGTAGTACGCCAGGGCGAAGTACCCGCCGAGCTGTCGGCGGATGGCAGCGCGGGCCCGGCCGGGATCGGTCTCCTCGAGCTGTGGGTACATGACCGTCAGCTCCGGACTGGCGCCTATGTGGTTCCGGCTGGCCCGGGTATGGTCCGGCGGCATGAGGTAGGTGATGACCCCATCTGCCCGCTGGGCGGCCAGGGTCTGCAGCTTGGGCCCGTGAGCGGCCAGGTACAGGGGCCCGAGTTCAGGGGGCGCGGGGGCGCGCACCTCCACGGTCGCCATGGCATCCAGATAGCTCGACAGCATTTCCAGGGGCGGCCGCCATGGGTGGCCGCGCTGGGCGTTCACGTCGGCGTTCGACACCCCCAGGCCCAGTATGAAGCGCCCGCCGGATAGCTCCGCCAGGGTGTGCCTCGTCTGCACCATGCAGTAAGAATCCCGGGCATAGACGTTGGCGATACCGGTGGCGATGCGAATTCGTGTGGTTCCGGCGAGCAGCATGGCCGCGGTGGTGGTGGGCTCCCGGCCGAACATCTCGGGAATCCACACGCTTTCGTAGCCCTGAGCCTCCAGCCGCTGGACGGCGGTAAGCAGTTCCTGCGCCGGGTAGGCCTCGGTGCGAAGCAGTACGCCGCGTTCCATGATCTTCCTCCCTGGCGTTTCGGCTCGATGATACGCTTGTCCGTTGGAACAACCGAGGAGGGGAGTCATGCCAGCGTTACGATTCGGGGTCAGCTACGATTTCCGCAACCCACCGGATTCCGGAGTGCCCGACCGGGTGCTTTACCAGGAGATCCTCGAGCAGGTTCGCTGGCTCGACGGCATAGGCGCCGATCTGGTCTGGTTCACCGAACACCACTTCGTGGAGGATGGCTACCTGCCGAGTTGGGTGCCGGTAGCCGGTGCCATGGCGGCCGTGACCGAACGGGTGCGCTTCGGCACCGACATCTGCCTGATGCCGTTCAACCACCCGATCCGTCTTGCCGAGGACCTGGCCGTGCTCGACAACCTCTCCGGCGGGCGGGTGGAAGTGGGGCTCGGCATGGGCTATGCGCCCCACGAGTTTCGCGGCTTCGGCATCCCGGTGAGCCGGCGGGTGTCGCTGATGGACGAAGGCATCGAGGTGCTGCAGCGCTGCTTCAGCGGCGAGCGTTTCAGCTATCACGGCAAGCGTTACCGCTTCGAGGACGTGATCATCACCCCGGGCTACGTCCAGCCTGGCGGGCCGCCGCTTTGGGTGGCGGCCATGTCCGAGGCGGGCGCCGCCCGGGCTGCCCGCTACGGCACCAATTTCCTGCCCCAGGGGCTGAAGCGCCGATCCTTCGACCCGTGGGTGGACGCCTTGCGGGCCGACGGCCGCGATCCAGCCGACTACCGGGTCGGCATCATCCGCAGCGTGCTGGTCACCGACGACCGCAACACCGACTGGCCGCTGATCCGGGCCGCGGAGAGATACCGGATGCAGCTCTATCAGCGATTCTTCGAGGAAAGCGGCGAGGGTCTGGGCGAACAGGGTGAGGCGATTCCGCAGACCTGGATCGTCGGTGACGTCGACCACTGCGTGCGTGAACTGCTGGGCTTCATCGAGGCGTTCGGCATCACCGATGTGGTGACGATGGCGGTGCCGCCGGGGCTGCGGGCGGAACAGATGTCCACCAGTCTCGAGCGCCTGTTCAAGGAAGTGGTGCCCCGGGTCAAGGCGAAAGCCGGTCCGGGTTCCAGTCGCGCCAGTAACGATTAGCGGCTGCTACCGTCTGAAAGTGGATGGCCACGACCTGCGAGGCCGCGATCAGCGAATCCGCGTCGTGGGCATAGCCGGGCCGCAGCGCGTGAAGCACCTCCACATCTTGCTGAGTTTCGGTAACGCCCTTGCGGGTCGGATTCGGGGCGGCGATGCGGTTCGGCAACCTCTGCCTGCGCTGCGGCTGCCGATCGCCTCACCAGTCGAGATCGTCCGGCACCTCGAAGCGGGCGTAGTAATCGTCGTCGGAGCCGGGCGCCGGCTTGCTCTCGGAATGGGCGACGATGATGCGCTTCGGGTCCCGCGCCCGGACCTTTTCGGCTGCCGCCTTGGGCAGCAGGTGGTAGATGCCGTCGTTGTTGACGATGACCAGGCTGCCATTGCTGATCTGATCCCGCTGCGCCTTCGGGACATAGATGCGCTTGACCCGCTTGCCGTGGACGAAGTTGTAGGCGACGTCGTCGTCGCTCTGCGTCTTCACGCGGCGATCGTTCTGCACGACGATCTGCTTGATCTCGGCCTGCAGGGCCTTTGCCTTGGCCTTGTCGGCGATGGCGCGCATCTGCGCCCGGTCGCGCTCGGCCTTCTGGTGATTGATCTCCTGGGCGCGGGCGCGGGCCTCGACGGCCGCAGACGGCTGCGGAGCTGACGATTTGCCCTTGCGACGGGCCTGCTTCTCGACGCGGACCTCGCGATCTACCTTCCTGGCTCGATCTGGCGTTGCCAGTCCGGCCTTGATCAACTGATCTCTCAAACTGCCGGCCATGTGCTTCCTGATCCTTTCGCGGCGGCCCCCGATTATCGGGCAAGCGGTGAGCGGATTAGAAGAACTTTGCAGTTCGAGTCCATGGGGCCCCCGTCATGGGATCGTCACTTGCAATCCGGATGCCCTCGATAAATGATTGAGGCGAATCCACCAAGAGGGCCAGAACCACTCGACCATATTGCAGCACAGCACCCCGGCCGTTCATCAATTGACGAGGTACCTGTTTTCATGGCGAAAAAATCCTCCGCTCGACGCAGTGCATACACCAGAGCCACCAGCGAGGAGAGACCGTACAAGGATCGCAGAACACGATCAGCACGACGACAGCAGACCGACGGCGCCCATGTCGTCGAGTTGAATGCCCCGGCTCACAACCTCCACACCGCCTACGCCACCCCCCGGGTTCCCGCCCCCCTCGAACCCCGCACTCCCGCCCAGAAACGCTACATCGCCGCGATTCGCAGCCACAGCCTGACTTTCGGGATCGGCCCGGCCGGTACCGGCAAGAGCTACTGCGCCGGCGCGCTCGCGGCGCAGGCGTTGGAGGCAGGCCGGATCGATCGGATCATCCTGACCCGGCCCGCGGTCGAGGCGGGGGAGCAACTGGGGTTCCTGCCCGGCGACCTTCAAGAGAAGTTCTCACCCTACATCGACGCCTTCCGCGACATCCTCAACGCCCGACTCGGCGCCGGCACCGTGGATTACTGCCTGCGACACGGTCGCATCGTTGCATCCCCGCTGGCGTACATGCGCGGCAAGACCTTCGACTCGCATACCTTCGTGGTGCTCGACGAGGCGCAGAACACCACCCCGGCGCAGATGAAGATGTTTCTGACCCGCATCGGCGAGGACAGCACGGTGGTCGTCAACGGTGATGTCGGCCAGAGCGATGTGCGCGGCCCCAACGGGCTCGCAGATGCGATCGAGCGGTTGCAGGAGGTTCCCGGGGTGTGCGTGCACCAATTCGAGCGGGACGACATCGTGCGCAGCGGTCTGGTGCGCGAAATCATCGATCGCTACGAGCCGGCGGCGCGACTATAAGCAAGCGCTTGCTGAGACTTTGAAGCCGGGGGCCGGCAAGGCCCCCCGGCGGAATGGCTGCGTCGTTACCGTACTCGTGCTCGAACCCCCGGCCACCTGATCACCAACCCTGGTGAAATCTCGGGAGCCACTCCTGCTCGCGTGATCGACTGTCACGTACTCGTCATCCGCCCGTCATGCCGCTGTCACTTCCAAGCTGTTTCATTGTGTAACAGCAGCCGCCTGCACACCTTCGAAACAATCGCACGCGAGGAGTCTCAATGAACCGCAGCATGATTCTATCCATCACGGCCACCATCGCCCTCACCGGCCCGGCGCTCACGGCGGCGCAGATCGGCTTAAGCCCGCCTACGCCGCTAGCCGCCCAGACCCAAGCGGACGCGGCTGCCGCCAGTGCGCAGGTCGCCGGGCGCGTCGGCGATGCGGGCGGCAGAAACTACTTCGCCGGCGCGCTGGTGCGTGTGCAGGAGACCAATCAGGAAACCAGCACCGACCGCGAGGGCAGGTTCAACCTGCGCGGACTGACGGCGGGGGGCTACACGCTCGAGGTCGACTACCTGGGCTACCAGCCCCGGCAGATCCCATTCACCGTGCGAGCCGGCGAGCGCGCCACCATCGATGTGGCGCTGCAGGCCGCGGGGGTGATCGAGCAGATCGTCGTACGCGGCACGCGCGACGCGCAAACGCGAGCCCTCAACCAGCAGCGGGCCTCCGACAACATCATCAACGTCGTGTCGGCCGATTCCATCGGGCGCTTTCCCGACGGCAACGTCGCCGAGGCGCTCAGCCGGATCCCCGGCCTCGCCATCGCGCGCGATCAGGGCGAGGGGCGTTACGTCAGCGTGCGTGGCACACCGACGGAATTCAACGCCGTCGCCGTCGACGGCGTCATCCTGCCGGCGCCCGATTCCTCGACCCGGGCGGTCGACCTCGACACCATTCCCACCGACATCGTCTCGAGCCTCGAGGTGACCAAGGCGCTGACGCCGAACATGGATGCGGACTCCATCGGCGGGCACATCAACATTCTCACCCAGACGGCGCTCGATACCGGCGGCCCGATCGTTCGGGGCTCGACGGGCATGGGTCGCAACCAACTCGGCGGCGGCACCAATCAGCGCCATGCGCTGACTTTGGGTCAGGCGTTCGATGATGAGCGCATCGGCGTGCTCTTCTCTGCCAGCTATGCCGACACCAAGCGGGAAACGGACAACTTCGAAAAC
>JBLRXD010000119.1:11223-12942 GCA_047920935.1 Pseudomonadales bacterium
TGCGCCACCGCAAGGTCGAAAACACCATCAACACGCTGACCGTCGGCGGCGCGCACGAGTTCGATCGAGCCACGGCCGACTTCCGACTGTCGGTGACCGAGGCGAAGCAGGAGTACCCACGCCGTAACTATGTCGAGTTCGAACTCGGCGAAGAACCCGACATCGGCTACGACTTCAGCGATGCCAACAACCCGCGCTGGACCACGCCAGACGGAGCCGTCAATCGCCTGAACTTCTCGCCAGCGGATTACGACTTCAGCCTTTACCAGTTGCGCGCCAGGGATAGTAAGGATCGGGACGTTTCCGCCGAAGCAAACGTGGCCATGCCCATTGAGGCGTTCTCCGCTGCCGGCAGCGTGCGCTTCGGGATCAAGGCGCGGTTGAAGGAGAAGCAGAATGAAGACGACCGGCTGGAAACCGACAATAACGTGGTCGGTCTGACGCTGGATCAGGCCACCCGGGACAGCGTCTCAAAGAACTTCGACATCGAGCTGGGGAATCTCTTCCGCAGAGACCTGATCAAGACCTTCGGGCCGCAGTTCGAGGCCGACGGTGACTTCGTCTCGATACCGAGGCGTGCGTTCACAGCAGATTACACCGCGGATCAGGACATCTATGCGGGCTACGCCATGACCACGCTGGATTGGGGCAACACCCGTCTGGTGACCGGCCTGCGCGTCGAGCACACCAAGGTCTCTTCGGATGCCTTCCGCTTCGATCGCCAGACCGACCTGGCGGTGCCCCAGAGCAGTTCCAACAGCTATACCCACGTCTTCCCGAGCCTGCACCTGCGGCACGAGTACAGCGATGATCTGGTGCTGCGCGTGGCGTACTCAACGGCCCTGAACCGGCCGAACCTGGTCGACGTCGTACCATCCATCGAGGAGCGGGACCGCGGCCCGGGCCGACGCGAGGTGAGCCGCGGCAATCCCGATCTGGACGCGACCTTTTCGCACAATCTGGATCTTATGGTCGACTACTATCTGCGGCCGTTCGGCGTGGTTTCCGCGGGGCTGTTCTACAAGCAGCTGGAGGACGTGATCTTCGACGTCACCGGCAACCGGCCGTTCGAAGGGGAGATCTGGGAAGTCACCGAGCCGGAAAATGGCGACAAGGGCCGCATCTACGGCGTCGAGCTGAACTGGCAGCAGGGGCTCGATTTTCTGCCCGGTCCCACCGAGGGCCTCGGTGTGTTCGTGAACTACACCTATGCGAACTCCAAGGCCGACCTGCCGTTCGCGTTCGGCAAGGTGCAGCTGCCGGGTCAGTCTGACCACACGGTCAACGCTGGCCTCTACTACGAAGACGACCGCTTCGACGCACGGCTGGCCTACAACCGCCGCAGCAAGTTCATCGACTCGGTGAGCCTGTCGGGCCGCGACTTCGACATCTACTGGGACCAGCGCGCGCAGCTCGATCTGACGGCCAGCATGCGCATCAGTGATGCCGTCGAGCTGTTCGGTGAGGCATCCAACCTGACCGACACTCGACAGAACCGCTTCAGTGGCGCTTCCGATCGCATCATCGAGCGGGAAGGTTTCGGGCGTGTGTTCCTGCTCGGCGTGCGCGTGAACCTGCTCTAAATTGCCGACGGCGGCGCGCCATCCTGGCGCCTCGCCGTCACTCGCACTTTGTCACATGACTGGAGTTGCCGTGAATTTCGTCACCGTAGGAGCGACCCAGCGGCCTTGCGGCCGCCGCGGTCGCTTGAGGAGAACA
>JBLRXD010000120.1:0-12942 GCA_047920935.1 Pseudomonadales bacterium
CGCCGCGGGGTCAGGACGCCTCCACCAGCAACCCCGAGGCAGCCTTCGGCAACTGAGTGGTGATGACCGGCCGGCCGCTGACCAGCTCCGGCGACCGCACCAGCACCCGATACTCGCCGCTGGTGGTCTGCACTTCACCCACTCGCTCCACCTGAATGCCCTGCAGCCGGCTGTCGTGCACCGCGTAAACCCGGTCGTTCTGATACAGCGCCGCGATGGGCAGGGCGACGACGTCGGGTTTCGCGGGCAGCTGAATGCGCATGTCCACGACTCGACCCAGCGCTGGCGCGGAAGGGCCGCTGCCGGCGAGGTGAAAGAACGCGTCCAGTCCGCTTTGGCCCGGCTGGATGCGCCGCGCCAGCCGGGTCAGCGCCAATTGCTGGCCGTTCGGCAGTACCGCCCGGACGCCGTGGCCGTCCGCGAGATGCTGCTGGAATCTCGGTTCGTACGCGCCGGGCACCTGAACCCGCACTTCGAAGGCTGCCGCATCGGCCAGCTCCACCAGGGTGGCGCCGAGACTGCTGCGATCGCCGGGGGCGACGTTGACCGCCAGCACCGGACCGGAGAACGGCGCCCGCACCGCCGTCTTGGTCAGCTCGAGTCGAGCGCGGTCGACCAGGGCCTGGGCTTTGGTTACCGCCGCGCGCTTGGCGTCGATGCGGTTCGGCAGGTCAGCCAGAGCGCGTTCGTGGCTTTCGAGGTCGATGGCGGCGCGGTTGGCCTGGGCGATCACCTCGTCGAGCAGGCTCTGGCTGATCAGCCGAGCGGCCATCAGTTCCCGATGGCGTTGCAGCTTGTCCTCGGCAATGCGGTTCATCGAGCGCGCCTGGGCCAGCGTCCGCTCCAGCATCGCCTGCTCCGACTCGATGGATCGCAGCTGGGCCGCGTGCAGGGCGAGCTCGGCCTGGCGCTCCGCCAGCAGCAACGCTACCTCCGCGTCGGCCAGCTCCACCAGCACCTCGCCGGCGGCTACCCAGTCGCCTTCACGGACGTGCACCGCGGCGACTTCGGCAACGAGATCGGTGCGCAGCTTGGCGATCCGATGCGATTCCATTCTGCCGTAGGCGGTGAAGGTGGGGCTGTGCGGCTGCGGTTCCACTTCAATCACCGACACCGGCCAGGATCTCTCGGTGCGCAGCGGCGCCTCCGGGGTCGGGCCGGTGGCGACGATGGATGCGCTGACGAGGGTGGCGCCGGCCAGCATGGCTGCCGCGGCGACCGCGCGGCGGCCACGCCCGGAAGTGGGCCACAGGGCTGCCGGCAGGCGTTTCCACTGGATCATGAGCAGACTCCTTTCGATACGGCTGAATGGTTTGTGGGGCGGCTGCCGCTGCCTGCGGCCGCCGCCAGCGGTGGCAACAGGGCCAGCACCTGGTTCGTGCGCTGCCGGCCGCCTTCCAGCAGCAGGATCAGCGCCGGGATCACCAGCAGCACCAGAAGCGTGCCGAAGGCCAGGCCGAAGCACAGGGTGACGGCGATGGGGGCGACGTAGAACGCCAGCGTCGAGCCCTCGAACATCAGCGGCAGCAAGCCGCCGATGGTGGTCAGCGAAGTGAGGATCACCGCGCGGAAGCGGGCGCGCACGGCGCGCTCAAGCGCCTGGCGCAGCGGCTCTCCGGCCTCCAGATTGCGCTTGAAGAAGCTGATCAGGACGATGGAGTCGTTCACCACCACGCCGGTGAGCGAGAAGAAGGCGAGGAACGACATGGCGCCGATGTCCCAGCCGGTCGCCCAGTGACCGAAGATGGCGCCGGTGAGGCCGAGCGGTATGGCCGTCATGATCGCCACTGGCCACAGATACGAGGCGAACACCCAGCACAGGATCAGATAGATGAGCACCAGCGTCAGCAGGCCGCCGAGCGCCATGGTCTCCATGATCACCTTGTCGTTTTCGGATTTGCCGCCGAGTTCGTAACGCAGATCGTGGCGTTGCAGTATGGCGGGCAGCACGTCCTTCACGACCTTGCCGGTGAGCGCCATGGCGTTGTTCACGTGGGGGTCGACGTCGGCGCTGACGGCCACCGCCATCTGTCCGTTGGTGTGGCGGATGACGTCGATGCCCCGCCGATTGAACAAGGTGGCGACGCTGCCGAGGGGCACGAACTCGCCCTCGGGGGTGCGCAGTGGAAACTGCTGCAACCGGCCGAGGTCGTCGCGCTCACGGTCGGGCAGCATCACTCGAACCTCCAACTCGGAGTCGTTCTCGTTGAAGATCTGCACCCGGCTGCCGCTGTAGGCGGCGCGCAGCTGAGCGCCGATGGTCTCGGCCGTCAGACCCAGGGCGCGACCGGTAGGCGTGATCTCGAAGATGATCTGATCCCTGCCGTAGGGCAGGTTGTCGATGACGTTGTCGACGCCGGGAAAGCCGGCCAACGCATCCGCCAGTTCTTCGGCGCCGCGCTTTAAGGCCTCGATGTCGTCGCCGCGCAGCACCAGCGTCATGTCGGGCTGGCCGTTGTTCTGCCCGCCGCCCACGGCCACCACCAGCTGCTCCACGTAGTGCGGCTTGACGATCAGCGCCCGCCAGCGGTTGACGAATTCCTGGGGGGAGTGGGTGCGCTGCTCCTCGTAGGCGTAGTTGGCAGAGATGGAGGCGTACTGCTCGCCCACCATGCGGTCGCGGTTGAAGCGCGCCAGGTTGCGCTTGGTGACCCAGCCCAGCAGGTTGTCGCCGCCGGTCTCGGCGTGGACCGTCTGCAGCCCAGCCTCCAGATGGGCGAGAAAGCGCTCCTGGTCGGCCGCCGATGCGGTGGCGCTGAAGGCGACGTCGACCTCCAGGCTCTCGATGGTGAACCCGGTCACCATGGCCACCCCCACGTGCTGGGAGACGATCAGCGACAGCGACACGGCCATGGCGCCGATGGCCGCGCACAAAGTCGCCCCCGGGTAGTCGAGCGCCCGCCGCACCAGGGGCATGAAGCGCTGGTCGGTGAAGCGCGCCAGGCCGTCGTCGAAGCGCTGCCGCCAGCTTCCCGGCGCGTTGGGTCGTGTCTTGCCCAGGCTGCTGCGCAGGTGGGCGGGTAGCACCAGGAAGCATTCCACCAATGACGCCAGGATGACGCACAGCAACACCATGGGCAGCGCCAGGATCACGTCGCCCATGGCGCCGCCGACGAGCACCAGCGGAATGAAGGCCGCCAGGGTGGTGAGAGAGGAGGTCACCACCGGCACCCACATCCGCTGGGCGCCGGCGATGGCGGCTTCCGTTGGGGTGGCGCCCGCCTGGTAGAGGGTCGTGGCGTCTTCTCCCACCACGATGGCGTCGTCCACCACGATGCCCAGGGCCATGACGAAGCCGATCAGCGCGATGATGCTGATGCCCTGGCCGAACACCAGATGGAACAGCGCCAGCGCCAGCAGAAAGCTCACCGGAATGCCGATCATCACCCACCAACCGACGCGCCCATGGAGAAACACGAACAGGATCAGCGCCACCAGAATCAGCCCCGACAGGCCGTTCTTGACGATCATGTCGAGCTGCCCGCCGAGCATGGTCCAGATGTCCTGCACCACGTCGATCTGCACGCCGTCCGGCAGGCCCGGGCTTACCTCCGCCAGCCACGCACGGACGATGCGGTCTGCCAGCTGGGCATCGGCATCCTTGCCGCGCCACAGCGTGGCCTCCACCGACGGCTTGCCCTCCTTGGTGACGATGGGCTGGCCGCGCTGGGGCCGGCGCTCCACGCGGCCCAGATCGCCGAAGCGGATGAGCTGGTCGTTGCTGCGGATCAGCAGCTGCTCAAAGTCGTAGGGGTCGCGCCGTTGGTCGAGGCTGCGCAGTTGCCGGGCGTCCTGGCCGCTGCCGACCGTGCCGGCGGGCACGTCACGGCTGACCCGCGCCACCTCCGCGGCCAGTTCGTCCAGGGTGAAGCCGGTTTCGCGCAGGCGCTGCCCGCCTACCAGCAGGGCGATTTCCTCCCGGGGCATGCCGTCGTAGCTGATGCTCTCGATGCCGCGGCTGAGCAGCTCGCGCTCCAGCCCGCGCACCAGGGGTATCAGCTCGCCGACCTGGCCGCTGCCGGTGATCTGCAGCACGGTCACGGGCTCCAGCTCGATGTACTGGCGCACCACGGGCGGCTCGATGCCCGCGGGCAGGTTGCGAATGTTGGCGACTCGCTGCTTGGCCTGATCCACCGCCAGGCTCAGATCGATGCCGCGCTTGAACTCGGCCTGCACGATGACCGTGCCGTTCTCGGTGCGCGAGCGCAGCTCCCGCAGGTCGTTCATCGTCCGCAGCGCCTGCTCCACCGGGTTGGTGACCAGGCTCTCCACATCTTCCGCGCTGGCGCCCGGCCACTGGATGTCGACGAACACCATGGGGTGGTTGGACGGCGGGTCGAGCTGCGCCGGCATGGTGCGGAGCGCCCAGATGCCCGCCAGGGTCATCATGATCATCAGCAGGTTGGCCGCCACCCGGTGCTCGGCAAATATCCGGATCAACACGTCGCTCTCCCTCGGTTGCCTCGCCTCCAGTGCGCCGATGGGTCGGCGCTTCTGGGGCGGGCGAGGCCGGGGTTTCATAAAGCGTGCCAACTAGGCAATCGGCTTGCAGGCCGCGAAAACAGGGGGTTTGGGGAGAGAAGAGGGGGGATCCGTCCCTCGAGCGGCAGTGGTGGAAGTCACCAACTGTTGGTGACTATCCCCCCGTGGGAGCGATCTCCAGATCGCGATCGAGATCGTCGCAACATCGCCTTCTGGAGAAGGCTCCTACAGTCGGTTAAGCGGTGGCGGAGCTCAGTTGACCACGGTTTCGGCGCTGCGGCCGAGGCTCAGCAGCGACAGGCGGCCGGAATCGTTGCTGAGCACGGTGACCGAGCCATTGTCCGGCGGAAACACCACCAGGCGGTCGTCGCCTTGGGCTGCGCCCACGGCCACGTTGATGGCGATGTAGTGACAGAACACTACGGCGTCGTGCTCCAAGGCGACGAGGCAATCAACCAGTTCCTGGCGCCAACGTTGCAGCACCGGGTCGAGCTCGCTCCAGCGACCCTGCATCGCCTGGCGCAGCCATGCCGCCCGCTCGGCCAGCATCTCGGTGGGGGAGGGGATCTCGGCCACCCGCGGCTCGATATGGATCTCTACCCCCCATTGTCGGGCCAGAGGCTCCGCGGTCTCGCGCGCCCGCGCCAGCGGCGAGGAGTACACGGCCAATGGGCCGATGGGTGCCAGCTGTTCCGCGGTGGCCTGTGCCTGAGTGCGGCCCAGGTCGTCGAGGCCGGGATCCAGGTGGCCATCGAAGCCGGCAGCGGCTTTGCCGTGTCGCACCAGATAAATCTTGGCCATAGGCTGCTCTTTGTGCCTGTGTTCCTTACAATAGCGCGCTCGCCCGAAGCTGGGGAACGCAGTGGTACATGAAGAAGCCGGATTATCCTCGGATATGGTTCCGGATACATCCGTAAAGGTACGCGAGGTTTTTGGCATCGATCAGGACCTGGAGGTTCCCGCCTTCAGTCAGCGCACCGATTACGTGCCCGTCATCGATCCGGATTACCGGTTCGATCCGGCCACCACGCTGGCCATTCTGGCGGGGTTCTCCCACAACCGGCGGGTGATGATCCAGGGCTACCACGGCACCGGCAAGTCGACGCACATCGAGCAGGTGGCCGCGCGACTGAACTGGCCTTGCGTGCGCGTCAATCTCGACAGCCACATCAGCCGGATCGATCTCATCGGCAAGGACGCCATCGTCATCAAGGATGGCCAGCAGATCACCGAGTTCCGCGAGGGCATGCTGCCCTGGGCGTTGCAGCATCCGGTGGCGCTGGTGTTCGACGAGTACGATGCCGGCCGCCCCGACGTCATGTTCGTGATTCAGCGCGTGCTCGAGGTGGAGGGCAAGCTCACGCTGCTCGACCAGAATCGAGTGATCGAGCCGCACCCGTACTTCCGCCTGTTCGCCACCACCAACACCATCGGTCTCGGCGACGCCACCGGGCTGTATCACGGCACCCAGCAGATCAACCAGGGCCAGATGGACCGCTGGAGCATCGTCACCACCCTCAACTACCTGCCACATCAGGAGGAGGTGGAAATCGTTCTCGGTAAGGCCAAGCACTACGGGGAAACGGAGCAGGGCCGGCGCGCGGTGGCGGGCATGGTGGCAGTGGCCGAGTTGACCCGTCAGGGCTTCATCAACGGCGACGTGTCGGTGGTGATGTCTCCCCGCACGGTGCTGACCTGGGCGCAGAACGCCGAAATCTTCGGCGACGTCGGCTTCGCCTTTCGGGTCACGTTCCTCAACAAGTGCGACGAACTGGAGCGCCCCATCGTTGCCGAGTACTACCAGCGCTGCATGGGCGAGGATCTGGGGGACGCCACCCGGGGCATCACGCTGAAGAGCGCGTGACCGTGGTGAGCGAGTCGGCGTGACAGACAAAGAGCACCCGCTGGAGCCGTTCAAGCGCGCCACCACGGCGACCATCCGGGCGCTGGCCGGCAACGACGAGTTGGAGGTCACGTTCGGCCAGGGGCCCCCGGTCGCCCGCGGCAACAAGATCCGTGTGCCCCTACCCAGCGTCGGTGCGAGCGCCGAAGAAATCGATGCGGTGCGCGGTATGGGCGACGAGTTCGCCCTCAAGCTGCGTTATCACGATGCCGCCGAGCATCAGCGCAGGGCGCCCCAGGGTGGCCCGGCGCAGGAAATGTTCGAGTGGATCGAGGATGCCCGGGTCGCCGCTATCGGCGCCATGCGCATGGAAGGCGTGGCGAAAAATCTCGATGCGTCCCTCGAAGCCCAGTGCAAGCAGTCGGCCTTCGACACCATCACGGTGGAATCGGAGGCGCCCCTGTCGGTGGCGGTCGGGCTGCTGGTGCGGCAGCATCTCACCGGCCGGCCCCTTCCGCCCTCGGCCGAGCATGTGGTGCAGTTCTGGCGCGACTACGTGGAAGAGCACGCCGGGGCGGACATCGAGCGGCTCAAGGAGCACGTGCTCGATCAGTCCGAGTTCGCCGACGTTTGCCGCCGCATTCTGGTGGATCTCGGCCTCGAAGCGGAACTCGAAGAGCCCACCGAGCAGGATCAGAGCCAGGACGAGGTGGAATCCGTCGATGAGGGCGAGTCCGAATCGGACATCAGCCCTGAAGACGTGATGCTCGATGAAGATGCCCAGGCCGATCAGGATTCCGAGGGCGAGTCGACGCTGGTGGAGATGGACGCCGACATCGACATGGACGACCTCGGCGCCGAGTCGGATCCTGACGAAGCCCCCCCGCAGTTGGGCGAATCCGGCCGCATCCGCATGGACGTCAACTACAAGGCCTTCACCACCGAGTTCGACGAGGTGGTGCGGGCCGAAGAGCTGTGCGATTCCGAAGAGCTGATCCGCCTGCGGGCGCTGCTCGATCAGCAGCTGGTGTCGCTTCAGCACGCCACCTCCAAGCTCGCCAACCGGCTGCAGCGCAAGCTGATGGCGAAGCAGAACCGCACCTGGGAGTTCGATCTCGAAGAGGGCGTGCTCGATGCTTCGCGGCTGGCCCAGGTGATCGTCGATCCGATGAATCCCCTGGCGTTCAAGCGTGAGAAGGAGATGAAGTTCCGCGACACCGTGGTGACGATGCTGATCGACAGCTCGGGCTCCATGCGCGGCCGCTCCATCACCATCGCCGCCATGTGCGCCGACATCCTCGGGCGCACCCTGGAACGCTGCTCGGTGCGGGTCGAGATTCTCGGTTTTACCACCCGCGCGTGGCGCGGCGGGCAGTCGCGGGAAAAGTGGATCGCCGAGGGCAAGCCGCCGAACCCGGGCCGGCTCAACGACCTGCGGCACATCGTCTACAAGGCGGCGGACGACCCCTGGCAGCGCACCAAGCGCAATCTCGGGCTGATGATGCGCGAGGAGCTGCTCAAGGAGAACATCGACGGCGAGGCCCTGATCTGGGCCCACAACCGGCTGGTGGTGCGGCAGGAGCAGCGCAAGGTGCTGATGGTGATCTCCGACGGCCTGCCGGTGGACAACTCCACCCTGCTGGTCAATCCCAGCAACTATCTCGAGCAGCACCTCAAGTACGCCATCGACATGACCGAGAACCACTCCCCCGTGGAGCTGGTCGCCATCGGCATCGGCCACGACGTCACCCATCACTACAGCCGCGCCGTGACCATCACCGACGCCGAGCAGCTGGGTGGCGCCATGACCGATCAACTGGCCGAGCTGTTCGACATCCGCGCCTGACCCCCCCGCATCCGTAGGAGCGATCTCCAGATCGCGATCGGGAGATCGCTCCTACGCATCGCCGCCATCTCGTCTGACAATCCTCCTCCGCGGCCACATTTGTGGTCGAAACATGTGAACCATTACAGCAACTTTTGTTACGATGCCGCTGCCGTCGGGTAGCCGCGTTGCTGAAACCGGTGTTGTTGCCCTCGGTATCGACGCAGTAAAAAAATTAGGAGAGAGTCTTGACCCAGTGCTTCCGTAAAGCAGCGCCGGCCATTGCCGTTGGCTGTTTTTTCAGTTTGAGTCTGGCCGCACCCCCGGCCGCCGCGCAGATCGAAGAGATCGTAGTCACCGCGCAGAAACGCGCGCAGAGCCTTCAGGACGTGCCGATTTCCATGTCCGCTTTCGACGCCGACGCGCTTGACGCTCGGCAAATCGACGGCTTCGCCGATCTTCAGTTCAACGTGCCCAACGTGTCCTACTCCAAGGGCAACTTCTCGGGTGACAATTTCCAGATTCGTGGCATCGGCACCCTGCTGACCGCGGCCAGCGCCGACTCCGGCGTGGGCATGCACGTCAACGACGTGTATCTGAACTCGCCGCGCATCTTCGAGACCGAATACTACGACATGACCCAGGTGGAGATTCTGCGTGGGCCCCAGGGCACCCTGTTCGGGCGTAACGCCACCGGCGGCGCCGTCAACCTAAAGACCGCGCGCCCCGACATCGGTGAGCTGTACGGCGACTTCGAGGCCCAGGTCGGCAACTTCCAGCACCGCAAGATCAAAGGCGCGGTGAACATCCCCATCAGCGACCAGATCGCCGGGCGTCTGGCCGGTATCTGGCTGGATCGTGACGGCTACACCGAAAACGTCGTCACCGGCGACGACGTCGACGACCGCAGCCAGTGGTCGATCCGCGGCTCGCTGCGTTTCGACATCAACGAAGACACCCGGCTCGACATCATCGGCCATGTGTTCGAGGAAGACAGCACCCGCACCCGCAGCCAGAAGCAGCTGTGCAACCAGGACCCGAGCGCCATCCTCGGCTGCATCCCCGACTCGCTGCCGACCCAGTCCATCAACCCGTTTGCGACAACTGGTACGCTGTTGTCCTCTAACCTGCTGCTCGGGCCCCTCGGCGTGTTCGACTTCTTCGAGTTCGCCCAGAGCGGTGTCGACGACGCCAACCCCAACGACCTGCGTAAGGTGCGCATGGAGTTCGAGCCGGTTTACAAGTCCGAGGAAAACTTCCTCATGGCCGAGCTGGTGCACGACATCAATCATGCGCTGACCTTCACCGGCATCCTGGCCTACCAGGATACCAAGGTGGAATCGCGGCAGGATTACAACGGAACCGCAGCCGACGTCGGCGACGCGGTAATCCCCACCGGGTTCTGCGCGTTTGCGCCTGCCGCCTGCACCTTCTTCGGCACCCAGGATGGCGGCCCGCTGTGGGTCTCCACCGTGGCGAACCCGAACGGTTCTCTGGGCGCCATCGGTGGGCCGAACGAGTTCCAGCTCACCAACCGCGGTGGCGCTAAGGATCTGTCGCTGCTCGAGGCGCAGCAGTGGAGCGCCGAACTGCGGCTGGCGTCCTCCTTCGACGGCCCGGTCAACTTCCTGGCGGCGGCCTACTACATGGAGTACGAGAATGAGGCCGACTACTTCGTGCAGGCGGCAGGTCTCGACTACCCCACCGTGGCGCTGGCCAACCTCGCCAACGCCGGCAATCCGGACGCATTCGTCGCGCTGGCGCCCGGCTATTTCAACAGCGAAACCGATCAGTACGAGCTGGAGTCGCTCGGCATCTTCGGCGAGGTGTATTACGACTTCGCTCCCACCATGAAGCTGACGGTGGGCCTGCGTTACACCAAGGACGACAAGTTCGTCCGCGACCGCCAGCCGTTCCTGAACGTGCCGGTGCTGGTGGGCGTCGACGGCAGCACCAGCTACATCGGAGCAGATGGCTTCACGCCCGTGACGACGTTGAACGAGTTGCTTTCCGCCGCTGCGGCTGACGGCGGCTTCGATGCCGACCCCAACCTTGCGGGGAACCAAGCGTTCCGCGAGGACAGCGTGCGCTTCGAAGACGTGACCGGCCGCATCGTGCTGGATTGGATGCCCGTGCTCGACTGGACGGACGAGACCCTGGTGTACGCCTCCTACAGCCGCGGCTACAAGGGCGGCGGTATCAATCCACCCATCGACACCAACCTGTTCCCTGGCACGCCGACGACCTTCCAGCCCGAGAAGATCAACGCGTTCGAGATCGGCACCAAGAACACGTTCTGGGATCGCCGCGCTCAGCTCAACGCCAGCGTCTTCTACTACGACTACAAGGGTCTGCAGATCGGCAAGATCATCAACCGCACCTCGGTGAACGAGAACACCGACGCCGATATCTTCGGCATGGAAATCGAAGGGCTGCTGCAGCCCAACGCCAACTGGCAGTTCAACGCGTCGATTTCGTATCTGAACACCGAGTTGGGCGCAACCGAAACCATCGACCCGCGGGATCCGACCCAGGGCCGTCCGGACGTCACCCTGATCAAGGATTTCATCGACGCGTCGAACTGTGTGGTGGCTCACAACGGTCAGGGCGCGGTTTCCGACAATGCAGCGCTGCTTGGTGCGGTAACTGGTGCGGGCGCGCCTTACATCCCTACGGGTCGTGATCTGACCGCCTTCGGCTTCCCCGGCGGCGAGATAGCAGCCACCCCGGGCGTCAGCGACTCTGCGTTCTCCTCCTGCGGGGCCATGGCGGGCATCGCGCCGTTGTTCGGCTACCAATATCTCGACAGCGTCGCCACCGATCTGAAGGGCAACAAACTGATCCAGTCGCCGGAATTCACGGTCAGCCTCGGCGCTCAGTACAGCCACTTCTTCGACAATGGCATGTCGCTCACCGGTCGGCTCGATTACTACTGGCAGGACGAGTTCTACGCCACCACCTTCAACCGTCCCCAGGACAAGGTGGGTGCGTGGGATATCTGGAACGCCCAAGTGACCCTGTACGGTCGTGACAACACCTGGTTTGCGCGTGGCTTCGTGCAGAACATCGAGAACAGCGACCACGTGGTCGGCACCTACCAGACCGATGGGTCGTCAGGCTTGTTTACCAACGCGTTTCTGGTGGAGCCGCGGCTGTACGGCCTGACGGTAGGCGTCAGCCTCTAACCAACCCCGCCGCGTAGGAGCGATCTCCCGATCGCGACCTGCTCGTAGGAGCGATCTCCCGATCGCGATCTGGAGATCGCTCCTACGCTTCGTCTGACAATCTCTCGCTCGCCACGCCTTCCCGACTCCGTTTTGAGGTTCTGCAATTTCCCGTGTCTGGGGTGTTGTTAACCTTGCCGACCCGACGCGCAGCCGCTGTGCTGAATCAGCCATCAAAGTGGCGTCATTGTTGCTTCGGGATTCTTGCAGTACAAAAAATGGAGAGAGTCATCATGCAGTGCTTCCGTAAGGCAGCGCCAGCGGCTGCGGTCGCTTGGCTGTTCGGTCTGGGTCCAGCCGCACCTCCTGCCATGGCGCAGATCGAGGAGATCGTGGTTACCGCGCAGCGGCGCGCGGAGGGTCTGCAGAACGTACCGATTTCCGTTTCCGCTTTCGATGCCGACGCGCTGGACGCGCGGCAGATCGAAGGCTTTTCCGACCTGCAGTTCAACGTTCCCAACGTGTCCTACTCAAAGGGCAACTTTGCCGGCGATAATTTCCAGATTCGCGGCATCGGCACCCTGCTCACCGCGGCCAGCGCGGACACCGGCGTGGCCATGCACATCAACGACGTGTATCTGAACTCGCCGCGCGTCTTCGAGACCGAGTATTACGACATGACCCAAGTGGAGATCCTGCGGGGTCCCCAGGGCACCCTGTTCGGGCGCAACGCCACCGGGGGTGCGGTGAATCTGCGCACCGCCCGGCCCGAGATGAACGAGTTGTACGGTGACATCGAAGGGCAGATCGGTAATTTCGACCACTTGAAGCTGAAGGGTGCGGTGAACTTCCCCATCACCGACCGCATCGCCGGGCGGGTGGCGGGCATCTGGGTCGATCGGGATGGCTACACCGACAACATCGTCACCGGCGACGACGTCGACGACCGCAGCCAGTGGTCCGTTCGCGGCTCGCTGCGCTTCGATATCAGCGACGAGACCCAGCTCGACATCATCGGCCACGTGTTCGAGGAGGACAGCAGCCGGACGCGCAGCCAGAAGCAGCTCTGCAATCAGGATCCAAGCGCCATCCTCGGCTGCATCCCGGATTCCACACCGACCCAATCGATCAACCCATTCGCGACGTCGGGTACGCTGCTGTCGTCGAATCTGTTGCTGGGCCCGCTGGGGGTGTTCGACTTCTTCGAGTTCGCGACTGTGGGCGGCGTTGCCGACAACAACCCTGACGATCTGCGCACCGTTCGGATGGAGTTCGAGCCCGAGTACGAGTCGGAAGAGAACTTCATCATGGTGGAGTTGGTGCACGATTTCACGCCGACCCTGACGTTTACCGGCAACATCGCCTATCAGGATACCAAGGTGGAATCGCGGCAGGACTTCACCGGCACGGCGGCCGATGCCGGCGCCGGGGTGCTGCCGCCGGGCTTCTGTGGCTTCGCGCCGGCGGCCTGCACCTTCTTTGGCACCCAGGACGGAGGGCCTCTTTGGATCTCCTCAGTGCCCAATAAGAATTCCCTGGGCGCGATTGCCGGCCCTGGACATTTCGAGTTGAGCGCCCGGGCTGGCGCCCAGGATTGGTCCCGGCTCGAGGCCGAGCAGTGGAGCACG
>JBLRXD010000121.1:0-12752 GCA_047920935.1 Pseudomonadales bacterium
CCTCGGTATGCAGCACGGAGCATGCCAGATCCCGGCCCTGGCGGCGGTTCCCTAGGTGGAGAACTCGAGCAACTCGTCCTGTGTCCCGGCCTTGCCTCCGAGCAGGTGCTGCAGGTAATCGACGTAGGATTCCATCCACATGCCGGCGGAACGCTCGCGCCCCGCCGCTGCATCGGTCTTGGTCGTCTTCAGGTACCAGTTGTTGCAGCGCAGCCAGACCTTGCCTTCCGCGCTGGCGTTGCAGAGTTCGGTCCAACGCGCCACCGCTGCTGCGGATGGTTCCACGTGGGCATAGCCCTGGCGCCTCATCTTCAGCACCAGATCGGCGATGTACTTCGACTGCTCTTCGCAGAGCAGCGTTACGTTGGTCACCGGATTGAGGCTCTGGGGGCCGATCATCATGTAGAAGTTCGGCATCTCATCGACGTGGATGCCCCAGAGCGAACGCGGCCGGGTCATCTGGAAATTATTGGCCGCATCAGCGCCGAACTTGTCCGCCAGACTTACGCCACCCCGGCCGAGGATGGGGAACGGAATCAAGCCGTTGTCGAAGCCGGTGGCGTAAACGATCACATCCACGTCGAAGTGCTCACCGCGGGCGATGGTGAGCCCAGTTTCATCCACGCTGACGACGCCGCCTGGGTCGTCTACCAGCGTCACGTTGGGCTTGTTGAAGGTGGAGTAGTAATCGTCGATGAACAGCGCGCGTTTGCAGAAGAACGGATAATCGGGCGTCAGGCGCTTCGCCAGATCCGGGTCGTCCACGTCTGCGCTGATCATCTTGGCGAGTTCCGCGCAGATCGCGCCGTTCTGCGCCTCGTCGTGCAGCGCTTCGAAGGTGATCGGTACGTCCTGGGGCGGCTGCCCATGCCGCCAATCCACGTAGCGCAGCTGCTCGCCGTAGCCGCCTGCCCTGAACTTGGCCTCGAGCTCTGGGGGCGTCGGCTCGTCATCGCGGCGCAGGCACCAGGTCGGCGTGCGCTGAAATACCAGCAGCGCTTCGACCTCGTCGGCGATGGTGGTGATCACCTGAGCCGCAGAGGCGCCGGTTCCGACCACCCCCACGCGCTTGCCGGCGAGCCTGGCGTTGCGATCCCACCTGGCCGTATGGAAGCTCGCGCCCTGGAAGCGCTCCATGCCGGGGACCTCGGGCATGCGCGGGCTCGACAGCGGGCCGTTGGCGCTGACGAAGTGCAGGCAGGTGACGACTTCCGCCGGCTCGCCACTCCCGGCGTCGACGGTGCTGATCTGCCAGACGCCGACATCATCGAGATAGCGCGCCTCGACGACCTTGCGATGGCAGCGGATCTTGTCGCGAATACCCGCGTGATCGGTGAGCATCTCGGCGTAGCTCGAGATCTCCGGCTGGCTCACGTATTTCTTCGACGGGATGAAACCGGTACGGTCGAGAAACGGCAGATAGGTGTACGCCTGCACGTCACAGGCAGCGCCTGGATACGCGCCCACCCCGTTTTCGCTCCAGACGCCGCCCACGGCCGGCGACATCTCGAACAGTCGAACGTTGTCGATGCCCGCCTCGTGCAGGTAGGCGGCACAGAGCAGCCCGGAGAAGCCAGCCCCGACGATGACGACCTCGAAGTCGAGGGGTAAGTCATCCGGATCGCGCCGTGTATCTGCTGTCTGTGAACCCATGAGTCTCCTCTCTCCCGAATTGCGTGGCGGTTTTCCGGCTTTACGCTCTAGTTGATTCTGGCAAGTACGGCCTGGCACACCTCGGCGCCGTGGCTGTTCTGCAGGAAGTGTCCGGCGTCGACGATGGCATCGAAGCTGCCATTCATACGCCCGGCCCAGGTTCGGCCCCAGTCCTCGGTGAAGACGTCGTCGGCGCAGCCCCAGACGAAGTGTACCGGTTTCCGCCATTCCAGCAGGCGTTGGTAGTGATGGGTCTGAGCCGCACCGTTGCCATTGTCGTAACTGTTTGCAGGAATCGATAACGGGAAGCGTCGGTAGCCGTTGAAGGCCGCGTCTGCAAGGCCCCGGTAGGGTGCGGAGAAGCCGCGATAGACCTCCGCCGCCTTACCGGTGAGTTGCGGGTCGCGCCCTTCCGTCAGCGCCGGGAAGACCTTCTCCGGCCCGGCGAGTCCGCCACTCAGCAGCAACAGCAGGCCCACGTCCGGACAGGGTCGATGGAACAGGCCGCCCTCGTGCCAGTTGGTGAACCAGTTGCGAATGGCGTCGGTGTACTCGAACCCGGGATGATGCAGCCAGGTATTCATGATCACCAGCCGCTCGAAACGCTCTGGCATCATCACCGCCTGGGCCAGGCCGATCGGCCCGCCCCAGTCCTGGCACACCAGCGTCACCCGCTGCATATCCAGCCCGGTGATCAGACTGGTGAGGATCTCGGTGTGGCGGGCGATGGTGTACCAGTGGATGTCCGTCGGCTTGTCGGAGCGGCCGAAGCCCATGTGATCCGGTGCGATGCAGCGGTACCCGGCGTCGACGAGGATCGGAATCATGTCCCGGTACAGGTAGGACCAGGTGGGCATGCCGTGCAGCAGCAACATCACGGGGGCGTCGCGCGGCCCCTCGTCCACATAGTGCAGGCGCAGATCCTGCCAGGCGTGGTAGTGAGGAGCGTAGCGAAAGTCGGCCAGGGAGGCGAAATTTTCCTCCGGCGTGCGACTGAACTCGGTCATGACGGTCTCCGCTTGTAGAGTGCGAGTCAGGCTACTCGAGAAAAGCCTCGCGCACGGCCGCGAGGGTTGCGTCGGTAATGCCGATGCTGCGCAGGTACTCGACGGGCCCGCCCCAGCGCTCGTTCAGGCCATCGAGAAAGTCGCCCATCGCATTGTCCGGCACGCCGGCCGCGCGCATCAGCGCGTTGCGGTCCATGCCATCCGGCAAGCCGATCACCCGCTCGATGAAGTCGGCCTGCCTCGGCACGTCGCGGTTGGTCAGAACGTAATCGGCTTCGATGATCGCCCGGTCGACGCCGAGCGTGGAAAGCAGAAATGCCGTCGACACACCGGTGCGGTCTTTGCCGGCCGTGCAGTGCAGCAGGATTGGCTGACTGCGCGCCGTCGCGAATATGTCGAACAGGCGGATCCACGTTTCTGAGCCGAACTCCAGGTAGGCGAGGTAGCGTTTGCCGGAGATGGCGGTATCTCCCACTATGCGGCTGAGCTGATCAGACCCACCCTCGGGTATGACGGCGATGTTGTGGTAGCTCGCGCCGAGATCCTCGAGCGGGCCCCGGCCCTGGTCCTCGACCTCATCCGGGCGCCGCAGGTCGATCTGCGTCTGAATCCCCAACTCTCGCACCCGCTCGAGATCGCGCTCGCTCATGCGGTCCTGCCGGCCGGCCCGGAAGTAGCGGTTCCAGCGCACGACGCGCCCATCGTTGGTCGAATAACCGCCGATGTCCCGGAAATTGAAACAACCCTCGAACGGGTGATGACGGTCGCCGTAGTCGTGAATCATGTGCAGGTCGCTCAGTGTGAAGGGCCATCCTACATTGTGTGAACCAGGCGGCAAAATCGCATCCGGGTGCGCCCTAGCATCGCTCCAGGATCATCGTCGACCCGGGGTTGGACAGTGGAAGAAATCGACATGGCCGTGCCGGTGGCGGCCATCCAATCGGGCCAGGAGCGCGACCGCGGGCAAGCCGCATCGGCAGCCAACCGCGAAGCCGTAGCATCCGCGGTCCACGCGGCAGTACGCGCCAGGCGCCGCCTCGCCTTGACTCAGAGGCGGCGGGCCATTCAGTTGAGCGAGTTCGACAGCACGATGAAGCGGTTGATCAAGCAGATCGCGGTAGAGATTGCTGCCGGCGTAGATGACCGCCACGCCCGGGCAGAAATGCGCGTTCGTCTGTATGCAGCGGTGGCCGCGCTGGTCGGTGCGCTGATCGATGATCATCGCGCCACTGGTCTGCGAACCCGCCGCTGGCGCAACTGGAGTCTGGCCGCAGGCTGCTCCGTCTGTTGCCTGCTCGGTACCCTGGTGGGCATCTGGCTGGCTGGCGGATGAAGCGCCTGTGAGGCACGTCAGCAGCGCCGCCTGGCGGCGACCATGTAATTGACGTGGTCGGAATCGGTGAGGCGGAAGTGCCGGGAGAACGGATTGACGGAGACGCCGCTCTTGACCACCACGTCCAGCCCGCCTGCTGCAAGCAAACTCTCCGCCTCGTGGGGCGTCACGAATCTGCCCCAGTGGTGGGTGCCTCTCGGCAGCCAGCGCAGCAGATACTCGGCGCCGACGATGGCAACCAGGAAAGACCGCCAGGTGCGGTTGATGGTGGCAAGGAACTGCAGCCCGCCCGGGCGGGTCAGCGCGCAGCATTGGGCCATGAAGTCGGGGAGCCGCTCTACATGCTCGACCACCTCCATATTCAGCACCACATCGAAGCTGCGGCGGCCAAGCGCGTCCGCGGTAACCGCCCGATAGTCGATGTCCATGCCGCGCAGCGCCGCATGATGCCGAGCGATGGCGATGTTGCGCCCCGACGGGTCGATGCCGGTGACCTGCGCACCCTGCTCGGCCATCGCCTCGGAGAGCAGACCGGCGCCGCAGCCAACGTCCAACACGCTGAGTCCGGCAAGTCGACTGCCGGCGGCACGAGGGCCGGTCAGATGGCGCGCTACCGTGTCGACGATGAAAGGTGCGCGCAGTTCGTTGAGCCGGTGCAAGGGCCACATCGGGCCTTGGGCGTCCCACCAGGTTGCGGCCAGGCGATCGAAGCGGGCAACCTCTGCCGGATCGACGGTGCTGCGATGTAGAAGGTTCGCCATCACGCCTCCGGCGCCCAGGCGTTGCACCAGCCGGCGCCCTTCACCAGCTTGCCTGGGAAAATCGTACAGCCGCCCCAGCCGTCGGCGCCGGCGCTGTACAGAACGCAGTTGTAACAGAACTGATTATCGCCGCCGGGGCCGGCTTTTCTCGGCCAGCGGTCGAGGTCGACGTCGGCCGCGTTCTCGACATAGCCGAGAGCCAGAGCCTGAGGGTCGTTCACGTCCAGCCTGAGTTCGGCAGCACCAAGGTTGCGGCCGAGTACGGCCGCGGCGCTTGCGATGGCGCCGGTGAGCAGCACGCGACGACGGCTGATGGTATGAAGTTTGGGCATGGGAATGGTCTCCTGGATGCAAGTGGGAGGTTGGCACCGCCCCCGCCGGGGCGATGGGCGGCGCCCGTTGCTTCAGGGAAGTAAAACGGCGTCGATGACGTGAATGACGCCGTTGCTGGCGCCCACATCCGCGGCAACCACTCTGGCATTGTCGACCTGCACGCCGTCATCGGTGGAGATCGCCAGGGTGCCGCCTTGCAGCGTGGTCAGTGACGACAGTCCGGTGATGGCGGCCGATCCGGTTTCTCCGGCCACCACGTGGTAGACCAGTACTTGCGTGAGGGCGTCGGGGTCGGCGAGCAGGCCGTCCAGGGCGCCGGCGGGCAGGGCCGCGAAAGCTTCGTCGGTGGGGGCGAATACCGTGAATGGGCCGGCGCCGCTGAGGGTCTCCGTCAGGCCGGCGGCGTCCAAAGCGGTCAACAGCGTGACGAAGCTGCCGGCTTGCGTGGCGACGTCGACGATGCTCCCTCTCTGGTCGAGGTCATGGTCGTCGGCGTGGGCCTGGGTTGCAGCGATGGCGAGTGCCGTGGCTGCCAGGGCGATGCGAATGGTTTTCATACGGGATTGCTCCGGGTTTGGGGTTGAGTTGAGGTGCGACCAAGGCCGCGGGCGGCGCCTGAGCACCGGGCTGAACAACAGCGACGAGCGTGGCTGCCTGAGTTTCGTGGTCATGGTTTGGTTCCGTAAAAGGCAGCCAGCGCGATGATCTCGTCCTGGCTGAGGCCGGCGGCCTGGGCATTCATGACGGCGTTGTCGCGCTCGCCGCTGCGATACTTGAGCAACTGCACCCGCAGATAGCGCGGCCACTGGCCGGCCAGATGAGGGAAGCTGGGCGCCGGGCTGTTGCCGTCGGCGCCGTGGCAGGCGACGCAGCCCTTCTCCTGGGCAAGCGCCTGACCGCGAGCGACGGTGGCGGCCTGACGATCGCAGCCGGCCAGCAGTACCAGCAGCAGGACGATGAAGTAACGTCTGGGGGTGTGCATTGGCGACCTCATCGCGGTTGGGCGCTGAAGTAAGCGGCGAGATCGGCTATCTCGGCGTTCGATAGATGAACGGCCTGGGCGTTCATCTGGTTGCCCGGTTCCGATCTCGAGCGGAAGTAGGCAAGCCGGGCCTCCAGATAAGCGGCGTGCTGGCCGGCCAGGTTCGGGTATCGGCTGGTCTTGGATACGCCCCGCTCGCCGTGGCAGGTCATACAGTGGTGGGTAAATGCCAGGACCTCGCCACGAGCAGCGTCGGCCGCTTCCACAGCCGCGGCGGCAGCCGCCGGTAGCGCCAGCGAGAGGCCGAAGGCCGCTAGCAGATGCCGGGAAATGGGAGACATTGTCTAATCCTTGTCAGATCCTGGACTGGATGTCGAGGAAGACAATGGCAGTGTCTAAGTGAAGGCGGCGTCAAATGTTGACAAAATATTGACGACTCTGGGGTATCAGGCCGTTCGAGACAGGTCAGCAGCCCGAAAACCCTCTCAAGAACCTTCCGTTCCTGATGAAGCACCCAGCAGAGCGCTCGGCTCGCTCGGCTCAAGGCGCGGCGGCTTGGTGAAGTGCAGCCAGAACGAGAAGCTCATGTACCAGGCGGGGTAAAGAAGGGAGAGATAAACCCAGATGCGCGGCGCATCCGGTTGCCGCACGAGCCACAGGCACAGCAGGCCCCAGAGCGCCCCGCCGCCGAGGCTGATGAGGCGCGCCTCGGGGCTCTTGGTGGGATACAGGTAGCGAACCGGCCAGAACGTCATCAGGGCCAGCACGACGATCAGCGTGCCGGCGACGAGCTCCGGTGGTTGCAGGAAGTACAGATAAAACGCGACCACGTTCCAGTACGACGGAAACCCGGTGAAGTAACCATCGTCGGTCTTCGCCGCCTCGGAGCAGAATCCGTAAGCCGACGCGATCAAGGTGAAACCGAGCACCGGTAGCCACGCCTCCGACAGCAGCCCCTGCTGCCAGATGAAGCACACGGGCACGAAGGTGTAGTTGAGGTAGTCGATGATGTCGTCGAGCTTGCGGCCGGAGAAGTGAGGGGTGTACAGGTCGACCCGCACGCGACGCGCGAGTGCCCCGTCGGACGCATCGATGGCGAACGCCGCCGCAAGCCAGAGGAATACGTCCAGCGGACGCTCCTCGCCCAGCGCCCGCAACGCGAGCAATGCGCAAACCAGGCCGAGTCCGGTGTAGAGATGTGCGAGCCAGGCCAGGGCGATACGACGATTCACGCGATGCTCCTCCCCCAATGGGCAGGACGCATTCTCGCAGAAGTTGGGCGGCGCTCGTATCGCCGATCTCGGCGCCGGCTCAGTCGAGGGCCGACATTTTCCCCAACACGTCGCAGACCCGATTCGAGTAGCCCCATTCGTTGTCGTACCAGCTCAACGACTTCAGATAGCGTCCGCCGGTGACCTGGGTGAAGGAGCTGTCGAACACGCACGAGTGCGGGTTGCCGATGATGTCCGACGACACCACCGGCTCGGTGGTGAATTCGAGCACGCCGCGCATCCGCTCGGACCGCGCGGCTTCCTGTATCGCCTCGTGCACCGATTGCAAGGTGACGTCGCGCTCCAGTTCCACGAACAGATCGACCACGGAACCATCGGGCACCGGCACCCGGGAGGCGATGCCGTCCAGGCGCCCCTGCAGTTCCGGCAGCACTTCACCCACGGCTTTTGCCGCGCCGGTGGAGGTGGGGATGATGTTTTCGGCCGCCGCGCGGCTGCGGCGCCAATCTTCGTGCGGGACGTCGGCCAGGCGCTGATCGTTGGTGTAGGCGTGCACCGTGTTCATCATGCCTTCGCGAATGCCGAAGTTGTCGTGCAGCACCTTGGCGACCGGCGCCAGGCAGTTGGTGGTGCAGCTGGCGTTGGAGACGAGTCGATGTTCGCGGGTCAGGCCGTCATCATTGACCCCCAGCACCACGGTGTAGTCGATGTCGTCCTTGGCAGGCACCGTGAGCAGCACCCGCTTGGCGCCGGCTTCCAGGTGCGTGCGCAGCTGCTTGGCGCTGCGGAACACGCCGGTCGACTCCACCACGGCGTCGATGCCCATCTCGCCCCAGGGCAGGGTGGTGGGGTCGCGCTCCTGCAGCATGCGCACCCGCGAGCGCGCGGTGACCAGATCACCATCGTCGATGCGCACCTCGCCGGGGAAGCGCCCCATGACGGTGTCGTAGGTGAGCAGGTAGCAGAGCGCGTGATGGTCGAAAAGATCGTTGATGGCGACGATCTCGAGGTCGTCCAGATCTTCCGCGATGCGGAAGACCGCGCGGCCGATGCGGCCGAAGCCGTTGATGGCGACTCGCATTACGAAGCCTCCTGATGTCTCTCGGTGTGCCGCCCGGTGCCGTGCTCTGCGTCGAGATCGTCGTACAACGCCGCGACGTCGAGAATCCGGCTGGCGTGACCGAGAGTTTCGTGCCAGCCGAGAATCTTGACCATACGGCCCGTGCAGATGGTGCCCTGCAGATCCACCAGCAGCGATTGGGGGGAGCCTTTGACGTCGGATGAAACGATGAGCGCGCTGGTGGTGGCGATCAGCCGCGGCTGGTTGCGGGCCGCCGTCTCGAACAGAGCATTCACCGTGGCGACGTCCACCGGGTCCTTGAACACCACGGTGAGATCCAGCAGCGAGCCCACCGGCACCGGCACGTTCATCGCGTAGCTGCTGAACTTGCCGTCTACCGCCGGCACCAGGCGCTGCACCCAGGTGCGCGCCGGAGAGGTATTGGGAATGATGTTCTCCGCGCCGGAACGGCTGCGTCGGTAGTCGGGGCCGGCGTAGTCGCGCAGGCTCTGATCGCTGGTGTACTCGTGAATGGAAGTCATCGACACCTGGTCGATGGCGCGCGCCTCGGTGAGGGTCTGCACTGCCAGCGCGGTGGCCGTGGTCGTGGCGGAGCCGGCGGATATGACCTTGTCGTCCACCGATGCCTCCTGGTCGTTGACGCCGTAAAGCACCACCCGATCCATGCCGTCGTCAGGCAGCACCGAGCTGATCACCCGGCGGGCGCCGTTCTGCAGATGGGGCATCAGTTCCGGCTTCGAGCGGAACCGTCCGGTGGCATCGATAACCAGGTCGACGTCGAACACGTCCCAGGGGATCTCGGTGGGGTGATTCGCCGGCATCAGGCGGGTGCGGCTGCCGTGCTTGTCCACCAGATAATTGCCTTCGAGTCTCACCTGGCCGGAGCGATCGAGCGTTTTGGTCAGCAGGTGGTGCAGGATCTCGGGTTGGCCGATGTCGGAAATGGCCACCACATCGAAACGCTCATGTTCCTGCGCCAGCTTGTACAACTGCCGTCCGATGCGGCCGAAACCCATGATGCCGATGCGGATGTGTTTCATCCTTGGGGTCCTCAGTTCTCCCTCAAATGAAATACAAACAAGATGCGTGCCGGGACGGAGGCGCCGTTCGGCCAGCGGGTGGTTCAGGCGATGCGCGGATAGACGCCGTCGACGCCTTCGGGTGACAGCACCAGTTGCCACAGGTGGGTCTGGCGGGCGCGGAAGCTGGCTGCGTTGCTGAGCAGAAAATAGCGCCACATGCGGTAGAAGCGCGGCCCGTAGCGCGCCTCGAGCTCTGGCCAGGCGTGCTCGAAGTTGCTGTGCCAGGCCATCAGGGTGCGATCGTAGTCGGCACCGAAGTTGTGCAGGTCTTCGAGCACGAACACGCCTTCCATGGCGCGCCCCAGGCTGGCGACCGAAGGCAGCTGCGCATTGGGGAAAATGTACTTGTGGGTCCACGGCTCGCCGTGCGCCCGGGTCTTGCGCCGCCCGATGGTGTGCAGCAGAAACAGGCCATCCGGTTTCAGGCAGCGCCGCGCGATCTGCAGATAGGTACGGGCGTTCTTGTGGCCCACATGCTCGAACATGCCCACCGAGACCACATGGTCGTACTGACCGTCCAGCTCCCGGTAATCCTTGACGATGGCCTTGACCGGCAAATCCCGGTAGCGTGCCTCGACCCAGGAGCCCTGCTCCTTGGAAACCGTCACCCCGTAAACCTCGGCGCCGTATTTCTCCGCCGCAAAGCCGGCAAAGCTGCCCCAGCCACAACCGATGTCGAGAACCTTCTGGCCCTCGCGCAGACCGATCTTGCGGCAGATCAGGTCGAGCTTTGCTTCCTGCGCCGCATCGAGGTTCTCGGCCCCACGCCAGTAACCGCAGGTGTAGGTCATGCGCCGATCGAGCATGCGCTCGAACAGGTCGTTGCCGAGATCGTAGTGCTGCTCGCCGACCTGAAACGCCCGCGGCAGGCTCTGCAGATTGAACAGTCGGGCCGTCAGCGCCGGGATCAGCAAGGATAGCGGGCGCACGTGCTTGCGGATGCCGGCGCGCATCACCTGGGTCAGCATGACGTCGATCGCGTCGCAATCCCACCAGCCGTCCATATAGCCTTCGCCGAGGCCGAGGGTTTTGTGACTGAGGATGCGATCGAACAGGCGCTCGTCGTGCACGGTCAGATCCCAGGGCCGATCGCCGCCGACCTTGACGTCGGCAATGGCGAACAGCTCCTCCATCCTGCGTCGCGACTGGCTCATCCTGCCTCCTCCTTGGCGGCCCGACGAGCGGCCGCCGTTGCCGGATCAACGCGCTGCGCCGCAACCCACGCGGCGACGCGGCGCTCGAGCATCGGCAGCGGCAAAGCGCCGCCGCCGAGTACGGTGTCATGGAAGCCGCGAATGTCGAACGCCGCGCCCAGCTCGTCCCGCGCGGCTTCCCGCAGCTCCAGAATCTTGCGCATGCCGATCTTGTAAGACGTGGCCTGTGCCGGCCACGCCATGAACCGGCGGACCTCGGAACGAATGACGCTGTCGGTGTTCGGGGAGTTCTCCAGCGCGTAGGCGATCGCCTGCTCCTGGGTCCAGCGCTGGGCGTGCAGGCCGGTATCGAGCACCAGACGAATCGCCCGCCACAGTTCGGCCGACAAGCGGCCGAAATCGGCATAGGGATCCTCGTAGGCCCCCATCTCTTTTGCCAGCAGCTCCGCGTACAGCGCCCAGCCTTCGGAGAACGCGGTGAAGCCGAGTTGGGTCCGAAAGGTCGGTACCGTGGTCAACTCCTGGGCAATGGCGATCTGCATGTGATGGCCCGGGTTGCCCTCGTGATAGGCGACCGCCTCCAGCCGATGCTTGGGCAGAGCGTTCATGTCGGCCAGATGCGAGTAGTAGACGGCCGGACGCGATCCGTCCGGTGAGCCGCGGGAGTAGTGGGCGGCACCGCCCGCCTGCTCTCGGAAGGCCTCGACCCGCCTGACCTCGAGGCCCGCCCGCGGCAGGATGCCGAAGAACTCGGGCAGCCGCTCACTGATGGCGGCGATGCGCTCGCGCGCGGTCTGCAGATAGGCTTCGCGCCCCGCATCGGTATTGGGGAAGAAAAACCGCGGATCTTCGCGCATGAAAACGAAGAACTGCTGCAGCGAGCCGTCGAAACCGACCTGACGCTTGATGGCTGTCATCTCGGCGTGGATGCGTGCCACCTCCGCGAGCCCGTATTCGTGCACCTCGGCCGGCGTCAGGTCGGTGGTGGTGGCCTGGGCAAGGCGCAGCGCATACACGGCCTCGCCCTCCGGCAGGTGCCAGATGCCGGCGGCGATCTCGCCGGCATTGGCCATGTCGTCATCGAACCAGTCGATGAGTCTGGCGTAGGCGGGCTGGAGATGCTGCGTCAGCGCCGCCCGAGTCGCGGCTTCGAGCTCGCCCGCCTGGGCGGCGTCGATTTTTCCGGCGGCGCGCAGCGCGGCGATCTTGGCCCGGGCGTCGAGCCATAAAGGGCTGTCGCCGGCACCGTCGAATGGAGCCCCGGTCAGCAGCGCGCGGGATTCACGGATCACGCCTTCATAGGCGAAGCGGGGCGGGCGCACGCCCTCGGCGGCCGCCAGCTGGGCGCGCTCCAACAGTTGGCCGATGGCGCGGGAAATCGCGGCGATGCGCGCGATGTAGGCCTCCATGTCCGCCGCCTCGTCCACCTTGTGCATGTTGATGAGGAACCGCGGCAGGGTCGCCTGGCGCCCGTTCATCTGGGTGAGAACGTAGGCACGCCGCCGGAACGGCAGCGCCTGCTCGGCGCGCTGCAACTGGTAGACCCACAGGTCCCAGGATGTCTGGGCTTCCGGCGTCAGCCGCTCGTAGGCGAAGCTGGCCTGAAGATCCTCCACCGTGCGGCGATGCCAGGCCCACCTGCGGTCTTCCGCGGCCTCCGACAGGTCGTCGATCTGGTCGTAGTCGTCTTTGCGCCCGAGATTGGTCTTCTGCATCGGGCTGAAGTCGAGTTGCTCTTCGAAGCGCTGCTCGAACCAGGCGTTGAGTCGGGCGGTTTCGGCCTCGACACCCGCTGAGGCACTGGTCGGGTCGTGCTGGCCGCAGCCGGTCAGCCAGATCAAGGCAACGCCGATGAGCAGCCGTTGCTGCTTGAGGGAACTCATTCCTCGATCGGCCGATCGATCAGCACGGCGAGAAACAGCGCTGGCCCGCCATGCGCGACCCAGGCGTGGTTGGTGCCGCGCTGGATCACCACCTGCCCGGGCGTCAGGCGCGTCTCGGCCCCTTCGAGAATCAGCGAGGCATCGCCTTTCAGCAGGCAGATGACATCGAGCGAATGGGTCTCGTGCATGGCCGAATGGCGGCTCTGGTCGATGATGTGCCGCGCGCCTCCGAACTGCTCGAAGACCGCCCG
>JBLRXD010000122.1:0-12631 GCA_047920935.1 Pseudomonadales bacterium
GTTAAGGCCGGGGCTGTTAAGGCCGGGGCTGTTAAGGCCGGGGCTGTTAAGGCCGCGGCTGTTAAGGCCGGGGATGATCGGCCGGTCGGCCATTGAGCAGGTGCTCGGCGTCAGAGTCGCCACTGATGCGCACGGTGCGGTGCGCGTGCCGGGTCAGCACGATCGCCACTACGCACCCGGCACGCCGGCCTGGCGCTTCGGCTCACCGGACGCTGCGGCCCTTCGCAATCCGCGGCTCGGCTGGCTGCTGTGCGGCTCCGCGCTCGAGGCGGCGGGCGTGGTGCTCGATCTGGGATCCGACCCGGGCGTATATGCCCGGCGTTTTTACGCCGCCCTGTATCGGCTGGACCAGGCCGGTCTCGAAGGCATCCTGGTGGAGATGCCGCCCGAAGACGAACGCTGGCGCGCGATCCGCGATCGGATCCGTCGCGCCACGCGCCCCGTCTCAACCTGAAGGTGGCACGGCGGGTCGCGTCGGATCAGATTTTGCGTCCGGCGGCCTTCCAGTACTCGTCGCGCAGCAGCCGCTTGTAGATCTTGCCGGTGTCCTGCCGGGGCAGTTCGTCACGGAACTCAACGACTTTGGGAATCTTGTAGCGGGCGATGCGTGCGGCCAGGAAGCTGCGCACCTCGTCTGCGGTGAGTTGCGCGCCGTCGACGATCTGAATCACGGCGGCCAACGCTTCGCCGAACTCCTCGTCCGGAATCCCGAAGACGGCGCAATCGCGAACCTTGTTCAGCGCCAGCAGTTCGGACTCGATTTCCTTGGGGTAGATGTTCACGCCGCCGGAGATCACCATGTCGTTCTTGCGGTCGGACAGATACAGATATCCGGCTGCATCCAGATAGCCGATGTCGCCGGCGGTCCAGAAGCCGTCCCGCTCCATGGCCGCGCGTTTGCCCGAGTCGTTCTGATAGGTGAAATCCGGGTAGATGGGGCGCGCGTAAATCTCGCCGATCTCGCCCGGCGGCAGTTCGTTGCCATCCGCATCGAGGATGCGCAGTTGCACGTGCGGCAGCGCACGCCCGACGGTGCCGGGATGCGCCAGCCACTCGGTGGAATCGCACGCCACCACCGCGCCGAGTTCGGTGGAACCGTAGTGCTCGACCAGCACCGGCCCCCACCAGGCAATCATCGCGCGCTTGATCTCGGGCGCAGTAGGAGCGGCGCCATGCACCACGCAGCGCAGTGAAGAGACGTCGTAGCTGCGCCGCACGTCCTCCGGCAGACGCAGCAGGCGCACGAACATGGTGGCCACGCCATAGGCGTCGGTAACCCGATGCTGGTCGATCAGCGCCAGATAACGTTCTGGGTCGAATCGCGATTCGATGACGATGGTGGCATTGGATGCCACCGCCATGCGGAAGAAACCGTTCGGCGTGGCGTGATACATGGGTGCGGTGAGCAACGCCACCGGCGCCTCGCTGTGAAAGCCGAAGATGCGGGCCATGACCTCGGTGCTGACCTCGGCCTCCCGATCGTTGGGTGGCTGGCGCTTCACCCCCTTGGGTCGACCGGTGGTGCCCGACGTGTAGATCATGCTGCCTGGGGCGGGCACCTCCGCTGGCGCCAGCGGATCGAACCCTTCGAGCCATTCGGACCAGAGGCTATCGCCCGCGGGCGCCGCGGCATGCTGCTCCTCGACCCCGTAGACGCGGCGGATTTCCGGCGGCGTCTCCACCAGCAACAGCTGCACAGCGGCCGGCATCAGCTCGCGCATGCCGGCCAACAGATCGGTGTGGGCGATCAGCGCCCGGGCACCTGAATCCTCGAGGATGTACGCCACTTCCGGGCCGGAAAAATGCCAGTTGATGGGCACCAGGTGGGCGCCCAGGCGATTCGCCGCGTAGGCGGCCTCGAAGAACGCAAAGTCGTTGCGCAACAGCACCGCGAAGGTATCGCCGGCGCCCACACCCAGGGACTGAAGGCCACGCGCCGCCCGCAGCGCCCGCTGGTGCATCTCCGCCAGCGGCAACACCCGGTCGCCGCTGATGATCCTGCCACTGGTCTCGACTGCTGAAGTATCCACTGCTGCTTCCCCCTTCCTGTGCCCTGGTTGCTGTGCCGTGCCAGTGTACCTCGGCCCGCACCGTGAAGGTGCTGCCTGGGGCGGTCGGTGGCCGCAAGGCCTGCGATTGGCGTTTCGGCAGCTGCCGCGGCGCGGTAAGCTATGTGTGCCAGTTTCTCTCCAGACGGCCATACAGCCCGGCATGCGTGAACGCCACAGACGCCACGCAGGGGCTGGCTCGAACTCAGAAAGGAAGCCAGTGCGATGACTGCGACGAAGATGAACGAACCCGCCGAGTTGGCGGACCTCCGGGCCGAGGCCCGAGCCTGGATCGAGGCGAGTTTCCCCGATTCCCTCAAAGGCTTTACCCCGTCGATGGAAGGCCCCACCGACAGTGCCCACGCCGCGGCTCTCGACCTGTGGCGCGAGCGCCTGGCCGAGCGGGGCTGGGGCGCACCCACCTGGCCGCGGGAGTACGGCGGCGCGGGGCTCGATCATCGCCAGGCGCGGGTGGTCACCCAGGAGATCGGCCGGGCCGGCGCCTTCAACCCGATCCCGATGCTCGCGGGGATGGGTGTGACCATGGTCGGGCCGACGATTCTCGAGTACGGCTCCGACGATCAGAAGCAGCGTCATCTGCCGGGCATCGCCAGCGGCAGGATCCGCTGGTGCCTCGGCCTGTCGGAACCGAACGCAGGCTCTGACCTTGCGTCCCTCAAGACCAGGGCCGAGGACAAGGGCGACTATTTCGAGATCAATGGCTCCAAGGTCTGGACCTCCGGCGCGGACATCTCCGACTGGTGCGGCGCGCTGGTGCGCACCGATCCGCAGGCGCCCAAGCGCGACGGCATCAGCTTCGTGCTGCTGCCGATGGATCAGGAAGGCGTGCAGACGCGGCCGATTCGCCTGATTTCCGGCGCCTCGCCGTTCTGCGAGACCTTCTTCAACAACGCCCGCGCCGAGCGCAACGATCTGCTCGGCAAGCTCAACGACGGCTGGAGCGTGATCAAGCGCCTGCTGCAGCACGAGCGCCAGAGCCAGACGGCGGCCGGCAGCCCGGGCGGTCGCGAGAGCGAACCGCTGCACGCGGTGGCGAAGCGCTACGTAGGCGTCAACGCCGCCGGGCAGCTGGACGACGCCGATCTGCGTGGCCGCCTCACGCGCCATCTCATGGATGCGGCAGCGCACCGGCTCACCGCCGAGCGGCTGGCTGCGGAGGCGCGGGGCAACGTGCAGGTGAGCGCCGCCGCGTCGATCATGAAGAACTCCGCGACCGCCGTTTCTCAGGCGCGGGCCGAGCTCATGCTCGAGCTCATGGGCAACCGCGGCCTCGGCTGGGAAGGTGACGCGTTCACCGCTCAGGAACGCGCCAGCGTCCGCGAGTGGCTCTGGGGCAAGGCCATCTCCATTTACGGGGGGTCCTATGAGGTCCAGAACAACATCATCTCGAAAAACATTCTCGGTCTTCCCGAGACCACCCAGAAAGGCTGAAGCGGCGCGCGAGGACAACGACAGATGGCGGCATTGACGGAAGAGCAGACCCTGATCCGGGATCAGGCAAAATCCTGGGTGAGCGAGCAGTTCCCCGTGGGAAAGTTTCGGGCGCTGCGCGACGCGGGCGGCGAGCTGGGTTATTCGCCTGAGGCCTGGTCGGCCATGGTGGAGATGGGTTGGACCGGCATTCTGGTGCCGGAGGCCCACGGTGGCTCCAACCTTGGCTATCTGACCTTCGGGGTAATTCTCGAAGAGCTTGGGCGTCAGCTCACGGCTTCGCCGTTGCTGGTTTCGGCGTTGGCCGGCGCCTCGGCCGTGCTGCTCGGCGGCAGCGACGCCCAGAAGGACGCCTGGCTGCCGAAGATCGTCGACGGCTCGGAAATTCTCACGCTGGCGGTGGACGAGGGCCCGCGCCACATGCCCGAGAAGACGGCGCTGGAAGCCCGGCGCAGCGGCTCCGGGTTCGTGCTCAACGGCAGCAAGCATTTCGTGCTCGAGGGCATGGCGGCCACGGCTTTCGTGGTGGCAGCGCGCAGCAGCGGCGCCCCCGGCGACAGCCATGGCATCTCGCTGTTCCTGGATCCCGCGTCCAGCGACGGCATCACCCGCACGTCCCTGAAGACGGTGGACAGCCGCGGCTACGCCGATCTGTCGCTGGATAGCGTCAGCGTCGCCGAGAGCGCGCTCCTCGGCACCGTCGATGGCGGTTTCCCGCTGCTCGACGCCATCCTCGATCGCGCCCGAGCGGGCCTTGCGGCGGAGATGCTCGGCACCTCGGCCAGGGCTTTCGACATGACCCTGGAGTACCTCAAGACCCGGGAGCAGTTCGGCCAGGTGATCGGCTCGTTCCAGGCTTTGGGTCACCGCGCCGCCGGCCTCTACTCCGGCATGGAGCTGGCGCGTTCCTGTGCGGAAGCCGCGCTGCAGGCCATCGACGCGGGCGCCGACAACGTCGCCGAGCTGTCGTCGCTGGCGAAGTGCAAAGTCGGCGATCATCTGCATCTGATGTCCAACGAGATGATTCAGATGCACGGCGGCATCGGCATGACCGACGAGTTCGATGCCGGCCTGTACCTGAAGCGCGCTCGGGCCCTCGAGGCGACCTACGGCAATCAGGGCTTCCACCGCGAACGCTACGCACGATTACTCGGCTACTAAGGAAAAAAACCGCCATGGACTTCAAAATTTCCCCTGACCTTCAGGATTACCTGGACGAACTCGATCTGTTCATCGAGAAAGAGATCCAACCGCTCCAGGATCAGGACGACAACATCCGTTTCTTCGATCACCGACGCGAAAACTCTCGAACCGACTGGGACAACCACGGGCTGCCCCGTCCCGAATGGGAAGCCCTGCTGGCCCAGGCGCGCAAGAAGGCGGATGAAGCCGGTCACCTGCGCTTCGCCTGGCCCAAGGAGTACGGCGGCAAGGGCGGCTCGAACCTGTGGATGGCGGTGATCCGGGAGCATCTGGCGGCCAAGGGTCTCGGTTTGTTCAACGATCTGCAGACGGAACACTCCATCGTCGGCAACAACCCCTTCATCGTGATGTTCAAGGAGTTCGCCACGCCGGAGCAGTTCGAGCGCTACGGCGATGACGTGCAGAACGGGCGTCTGCGTACCGCCTTCGGCCTCACCGAGCCGAATCACGGATCGGACGCCACCTTCATGGAAACCACGGGGGTGCCCCAGACCAAGGACGGCAAGAACGGCTGGCTGATTCATGGTGAGAAGATGTGGACCAGCGGCATGCACCATGCCAACTACATCATGACCTTCGCCCGCACCAGCGGCAAAGATGGCGAAGCCAAGGGCATCACCTGCTTCATCGTGCCTGCCGACGCGCCGGGGGTGAAGATCGAAGAGTATCTGTGGACCTTCAACATGCCCACCGATCACCCGCGGGTGTCGCTCACCAACGTGTGGATTCCTGAAGACAGCTACTGGGGCGAGATCGGCGGGGGGCTGGCCATCGGCCAGAGTTTCGTGCATCAGAACCGTATTCGCCAGGCAGCGTCCTCCCTGGGCGCGGCGGTGTTTTGCATCAACGAAAGCGTGGCGTATTCGCGGCAGCGCAAGCCGTTCGGAAAGCCGCTTTCGAACAATCAGGCGATCCAGTGGCCGCTGATCGAGCTGCATACCCAGGCGCAGATGCTGCGACTGCTGATCCGCGAGACCGCGGTTGCCATGGACGAGATGCCGCACAAGGAGGTGGAACGGACGATCTCGGATCGCGTGTCCATGTGCAACTACATCGGCAACCGTCTCTGCTGTGACGCCGCCGACCAGGCGATGCAGGTTCACGGCGGCATGGGTTACTCGCGCCACAAACCGTTCGAGCACATCTATCGCCATCACCGCCGTTACCGTATCACCGAGGGCTCGGAAGAGATTCAGATGCGCAAGGTGGGCGCGTACCTGTTCGGCTACGCAGGCCCGAAGAAGAACGATTTCACCCAGATGTACGGGCCAGCCAAGCTGGCCTGAGGCGCTTGAGCCGCGCCGCAGTTGCCGCAACGGCGACTGCGGCGCGATGCCGACGCAACCCGTCAGTTCGCGACGTCTTTCCAGTACTCGGCGGGCATATCGTTGGCGAGTGCCAGACAGCCCTCGGCGCCTGCGTAAAGTACGTCATCGACGCGTTTCACGCGGCACGGGCCGAAGGCTCCCAACTCGCGTTCGATGTACGCCTCCAGCCCCCGCACCTGGCTGCCACCGCCGGCCAGCACGATGTTGCGGCGGACGATGTCCTGGTACTCGGGGTCGGCTTTCGAGATCATTTCGGCTGCGGTTTCGATAACCGCCGGCAGGATGCTCTCGCAGGCGTTACAGATCTCGTTGGCGATGTCGTGTCGGGTGGCTTTGCCGCCCACCGGAATATCCACCTGAACGCCGCCCTCGAGCTCCCCGACGAACGAGAACTGCTCTTTGAAGCGTCGCGCCATGTTCAGGGTGATGCTGCTCTTCGGGTAGCGTTCCTTGAGCGCTTCGAGCAGCTTCTGGTCGACGTAGTCGCCGGCGGTTGCCAGCGTACGCTGATCGTCGTCGCTGGGCATCGCGCCCTGCATGATGCAGAAGTCGACGGTGCCGCCGCCGATGTCGATGATCAGCGCGTCTTTCAGCAGGTTCTTGCCGTAGGCCACGGCGAACGGCTCGGAGACCACGATCAGCGCATCCGCCGCGTCGCCGATGCAGCGCCTGATCGCCAGCTTGTTGTTCTTGAACGACTCAGCCGGTACGCCCACGGCAACGGACACGCTCTGCCCTTCTTCGGGCTTCACCAGCGAGATCAGGTGGCGCGCCAGATCCTGGATCGCCTGCTCGTTCTTGCTGCTGCCTTCACGGATCACGCCGTGCTCGAGGGGGCGATACAGATCCAGTGACAGCCGGTTGTCGAGCGCCTCCTCCCCAAACAGCACCGGCGCACCCAGCACCTTGCGCGCCACGAAGTCCTTGGGATAGCCGACGTAGCTGTCGATCCACGCGCGCTCGCCGTTGCTTGCACACACGACGCTGCGTGAGGTGCCCAGATCGATGCCGAGCATGAGCCTGTCAGTGCTGTGCAATCCCGTTTTGGCCTTTGACATGATGTAGGTTTCCGTCGTTGGTTTCGTTCAAATAGTCGGTGATGCCCGCGGCCAGATATGCCGCGATCTGATCCCGATATCGCGCATCCTGCAGTTTCTGTTCTGCATCGACGCTGCCCAGGTTGCCGATCTCTACCAGCACGCTCGGCGCCTTGACGCCGAGGAGCACCACGAATGGCGCGGCCCGCACGCCGGTATCTACCACCATCGGGTCATGCCGACGCATGTTCTTCATCAGGCTCGATTGGATCGAGGTCGCCAGTGCCTCGGATTCCTGCAGCTTCATGGTGTTCTGCATGCGGGTTGCGAGCTTCTCAAATTCACTGATGGTGTACGAGGAATATTGGTTCTCACGTTGCGCAAGCGCACGGGCGGCCAGATCCTGATACTGCCCGAAGTAGTAGGTCTCGACCGCGTTCTTCGACATGCCGGGCACGTAGTTCACGTGAATTGAAACAAAAAGATCCGCATCGTGCGAGTTGGCGTAGGCCGCACGTTCGCTCAACGACACGAAAACGTCGGAATCGCGCACCAGCAGCACTTGAAACTCCGCATTGCGCTGCAGCGTCGCTTGGAGTGCCCGCGCGACCTCCAGGGTGATGTCCTTCTCGACGGCGCCGGTCGTCCCGGTGGTTCCCGGGTCACGCCCGCCGTGGCCAGCGTCGATCACGATGGTCCTGACCGACAGACCGAAGAGGTCGCGCACCGTCATCCGCGCGGCTTCCTCCACATCGCGCAGCACCCCTCGCGGCTCGACGGCATGGGCGGTGATCTCATCGGGCCGTGGCAGGGCTGGCGCGACCGGGCCGGATGCGTACGCAGCGCCCTGGGCTGCGGTCGCGCTCGCCGTCGGCTGCAGCCTGCTCACGACCGGGTCGTAGAGGACGGCGGCTGCAAGGAGCAACGCCCCCAGCCCGGCCGTGCTGCTGCGCATGAGCAACCGTCTTTTGGGCGACCGCGATGACGACTTGAAGCCGGGCTTGTTGAGATCGACGTTTTCCTGGTAAACGCCGCGCAGGATGGCTTCGCGCTGTTTACGCTCGTTCTTGGCGGGCTTCGAGGTCACGACGGCGCGCTATCCATCGTGCGGGATTCCGCGCAAGGAGCCGCGCTGGTGGTCGCGCCCGGAAATCCCGGCAGGGCGGCGTCGATCTGTTCCACGATGGTTGCGTCGACAGCGCGCACCAGGTAGCTGGCCGGCGGGCCGCCCTCCGGGGTCATCACCGCGCCCAGGTGTCGAAAACGCGCGTGCAGGCGCTCGGCATTGGCTTGATTGGAAAACAGACCCAGCGAGATGATGTACGTGCCGTTTCCGGCATCGTAGGAGGTGGCCACGTCACGCTCTCCGGCGGCTTCGAGTTGCTCGGTCAGGTCGTTGACTGCGGCACGTGAGTCGATGCCGCGGATGCGTACCCAGTACGGCCCTGAGGGCGTGCCGCCGCTCATGACCTCATAACTCGCAGCGAGGGACTCGAGTAACTGGCGGGAGCGGTCGACATCCTGGGGCGCGATGCCGACCCACTCGAGGCAGGTCGGCGCGGGCTCCTCGGCTTGGATCGCAGCCGTTGCTTCTGGGGCGGGTCGCGGGCGCTGCACCTGGAGGAATTCGGCGGCTTGCGGTTGCGGCTCGATGGTCTCTGCCGGCTGCCCGGCAGGGGCAGCTTTCGTGTCGAACCGGGTGAATGTAAAAAACGCGATATTGGCCACCACCAACAGCAGCAAACACAGAATCCGCATCGCCCCTCACAGGCCAGCTGAAAACCAATGCACCCAGGCAGATGCGGACTTTAGCGCGGATTGATCCGCCAATACTACGATACGGATCGCAAGGTCAGCCGGCACCCTGCCCGAAGCGCTGAGCGCCGGCGATGGGCGCTACCCAGTCTGCTGCGTGATCGGTGTATACCTCCACCGCGGGCCTGATTCCGCCGAGGTCGTCGAGTGTGCCCGCCTTCAGCATCACCACCCCCGGCATCGCCGCGACCCTGGAGATGATCGGCGACCCGCAGTCGCCGCAGAAGTGCCGGTAGACGGGCTTGCCGCTGTCACCGGTGTCCTCATAGACCTTGGTTTCGCCCTGCTGAAGGTAGTCGCTTTCGGCCACCACCAGGTTGGTGGAGAAGACGCCACCGCTCTGGCGTTGACAATGGGTGCAATGGCAGACCGCCGTCATGGTGGGCTCTTGCAGCAATTGGTAGCGCAAGGCACCGCAAAGGCAGCCGCCGGTTCGATTGGCCATCTGGTGATCTCCCGCTGATCGAGAACTGTTCCAGCGCCCATGATAACGCCGGTTGCGGGGTGACCATAGAACCCCTGGGCGCACTCGGCAAGGGTGCCGGCGCACCCCGAGCACTACCCCAGACGCACCGGCAACGCCAGCAGCGAGCGGTCGACGATGGTGGGGCTCCAGGCATGTTCGGCATCCGCCAGCCGCAGCTTCGGAAAGCGGGTCAACAACCCCGTCAGCGCGACCCGCGCTTCGGCGCGCGCCAGCGATGACCCGAGGCAGAAATGGATGCCGGCGCCGAAGGCGATGTGCGGGTTCGGGGTGCGGTCGATGCGCAACGCGTCCGGCTGGTCGAACACCGCAGGATCGTGGTTGGCGGCAAGGATGCCCAGCCACAGGTGCTGGCCGGCGTCGATGTTGTGGCCGCCCAGCATCATCGGCTCGGTGGCGACGCGAATGAACGTCTTCGACGGCCCATCGAACCGCAGCAGTTCCTCCACGGCGCCCGGCATCAGCGTGGGGTCGGCGCGCAGCGCCGCCAGGGCCTCGGGGTTGCGCAGCAGCGCCCGCACGCTGGAGCCGAGCAGCGCCGAGGTGGTGTCGTGGCCGGCGAACAGCAGCATGGAGCAGGCGCCGATGAGTTCGGCTTCGGTCCAGCGCTCGTCCTCGGAGGTGGTCACCAGTTTGCTCAGCAGGTCGTCACCCGGCGCCGCGCGCTTCACCGCCAGTTGCTGGCGGAAGCGTGCGTAGAACTCATCACCCGCGCGGGCCACCGCGTTGAGGTAATCGTCGTTGCGAGATGACGCGCCGTAGATCAACCGCCCGAAATCCCGGGCCCAGCCGCGCAGGAACTCCCGCTGGTCGAGGCCGACGCCGAGGAGATCGCAGATCACCATGGCGGTGAGCGGCTGGGCGAACTCGCTCACCAGGTCGGCGTGGTCGCCCAGTCGATCGAGCAGGAAGCCGGTATGGGCCTCGATACGCGGCACCAGCGCTTTGGCGACAGCCGGCGCGAACGCTCGCCGCACCGGATCCCGCAGGCGGGTGTGGGTAGGTGGATCGTTGAACAGCATCCAGCCGTCGAGCAGCGCCATCGCGTGCTTCAGCAGCTCAGCCTGGCGTGGGCCGAGGCGCGCATTGAGGCGCGCGCGAAACCCGCCGATGCCGCGAGCGGTGGACATGCGGCGGTCCTGGAGGACGTGCTCCACGTCGGCATGAGCGGTGAGGATGAAGACCTTGTGGCGCGGGCTCCAGAAGACCGGATCGTGTTCGCGCAGCCGCCGGAAGAATCCCTGGGGATCCCGAATGGCAGCGGGCGCGAGCAGGTCGTCGGCAGGCAGGGTCGGCATCGCGGCTGATCTCGGCAGGGCCTGAGGGCGGGCAATCGCCTCGCTGCAGACTACCCGATGCAGTGTGCCCGGCCAATCCCTCGGAGCCGGCTCGTTGGCTCGGGCGTCGAGGCCGACGAAGGGCACGCCGCCCCATCGACCCGCGGTAGCGCCACGAAGACTGCCGCTGGCTTCAATCCGTCGGCGGGCAACAAGTACCCCCGTGGTTATCGCCGTTGCCGGCGGCCAGCAGCTGACCTCGCGGCTCAGAGCGTGAAGGTGAAGTCATCGATGAGCATCCCCGGTACCCGGCTGCCGCCCAGGCTGCGGGCGCCGTAGGTTCCGGTGTCGGAAATGACCTCGGAGAAGTCGGTGAGATCGATGAGGTTACGGCCCAAGCCGTCGTAGAGGCTCTCGTCGAAGCGCAGATCGCGAATCGGCGCGACGATCTCGCCGCCCTGCACCCAGAAGCAGGCGTACCGGGTCATGCCGGTGAGCCGCGCGCTCATCTGATCGCTCCAGTTGAGGTAGTGCAGCGCACCGACGTACAGCCCGGTGTCGAGTTCCGCCAGGATGCGCTTCCGGGGCAGGGAGCCCGTCAGCACCTCCGGCGAGCGCAGCGTCTCGCTCGGCTCGGCGAAGTTCGAGGTCAGCCCGTACTCCAACGCCGTTCGTGAGCTGGTCAGCAGGTTGGCGCTGCGGCCGCCCTCGATCAGCGGCAGCAGCTCCGGCGCGGTCTCACCGAGGGAATTGAAGCGCGGATTCAGGCCGAGCGTGAAGTTTTCGCGCAGCGTGAACTTCTCCGAAAGCGCGGCCTCGCCGGTCGAGAGTTTCTGCAGCGGGCTTTGGCCGCGCAGCAGTGAGCCCTGGCTGATCGCGTCCCACGAAAACATCGACACCAGCTCGGCGGCCGCATGGGGCGCAAGGTAGGTCCGATAGCGCCCGCGCGGGATCTCCTTTACCGGGCGCTCGAGAATCGCCAGTTGCTGCTTCGCGTCGTGCAGTGACGCATCGAACGCCTGCGGGTTCCACTCGCGACCGGCGTAGATTGCTTTCACCGCCTTGTCGGTGTGGGTGTACAGCGAGTAGTCGACGAAGAACTGCTCCGTGGCGAACCAGTGGCGTTGACCTTTGGAATTCATGTTGGCCTGCACCAGCGGGCCGCCGCAGTACAGGCCGGCGAAGTCGGTGCCCTGCGCGGACTCGCAGATCATCGTGGCGATCTGCCGCTCGTCGGCGAGCGTGCCGGAGAGGGCTTGCCTCGAGGCGCCGTTGTTCACGTACGGCACCTGATAGGGATCCTCCGGCAGGCTCGCGCACTCGCGGCGCAGCAGATCCAGCGCCTCGCGCAGGCGCCCGGGCAGCTCGTCCTCGGCGCCGGCGAACGGTACGGCGATCGAGGCCGTGCGGCCGTCTTTCTGCAGGCCGAGCAGAGCGTGCTGCTGTTCCACCGCCGTGTTCTGGCGTACGCGCGCGCCGTTGAAGCGTACGAACACGCTGTCTTCGGCTGACAGATTCAGCGTCAGCGCCTCATTGCCGGTGAGCGCTGCGAACAACTGCTCGCCCGCGGCGTAAAAGCGCGCTTCGAGACCGGCCAGCGCGCTCATGCCCCACCTCCGAACACTTCGACACCCTGAAACAGGCACGGCGGAGAAGCGTGCCCCACGCGAATGACCTGGTTGGGCTCGCCTTTGCCGCACCACGGCGAGCCGTGCTGCTCGACCGACGCGGCGTTGCCGACCATGGCCAGGCTGCTCCAGAACGGCACGCTGATGCCGCGGTAATTGGGGTTCTTCACGGTCCGGGTGACGCGGCCGTCTTCGATCAGTTGCGCGTACTCGCAGCCGAACTGGAACTTGCGCCGGTAGTCGTCGATCGACCACGAACGGTTGGTCTGCATCAGGATGCCGCGCTCGATCGACGCGATCATCTGCCCTAGGGTCGCGTCGCCGGGTTCGAGATCGATGTTGGCCATGCGGTCGATGGG
>JBLRXD010000123.1:0-7394 GCA_047920935.1 Pseudomonadales bacterium
AAAAGGCCCTCAACGCCCTCAGCCAGGCCATGATCGACGAGCTGACGCTGCCGCCGGTGCTGGAAAAGCGCATGTCGGTCTGGCGCGTGCCTGGGGGGGTGATGGCGCGGACGTCGCCGCTTGGCAAGTGCAAGAGGAACGCCGTGCCGTCCACCGGCAGCAACAGGTGGTCACCGTCCGGGCTGAAGCTGTAGGCGGTGATGCCCCTGGCGAACTGCCGGCGCCGCTCTCGCTCAGCCTGCTCGGCGGCAGTCGGCGGCGCCGCGGGGGTGGCCAGGGCGCCGCCACGGGCGGCAGCCAGCAGCGCCTCGTCGACCCAGCGCTCATGCGCGCCGCTGCCCAGGTGCACGCGCCACAGCTCCAGCCGCTCGCGATCGCCGGCGGCAACCCGGAGATAAGCCACGTACTGACCGTCCGGGGTGAATCGGGGGTTTTGCGGGAGGCCGGCGAACAGTGGCGGATCGCTGAACAGCCGTTCGACGGTGAGCCTAACCATGCCGCGCAAATGCCTCGCGGGTCAGGTTGCGCACGCCGTGCGCTAGCGCCACCACGTTGTCTTCGATGCGGATGCCGCCGAACGGCCTGAGCTCGTTCACCCGCTCCCAGTGGATCTCTCCGGCGGCCGGGCCGGCCGCCGCTTCCTCGAGCAGCATGGGAATGAAATACAGCCCCGGTTCGATGGTGAACACCTGGTTGGCGGCGATGTCACGGGTGAGCCGCAACGCCGGATACGCACTGGGTGGGGGGCGCATGCCACCTTCCGGCGCGGTCTGCTGGCCCCCGACGTCATGGGTCTGCAGCCCGATCAGGTGACCCACGCCGTGAGGCAGGAATATGCGCGTCAGGCCGCTGTCGAACGCCGCCTCGGCGCTGCAGCGCACCAGGCCCTGCTCGACCAGCACCTGCCCCAGGTAGCGGTGGGCGGCGTCGTGCAGGTCGACGTAGTTGAGCCCGGGCCGGATGTCGGCGATCAGCGCTTGCTGCGCGGTGTCTACGGCCTCGATGAGTGCGGCAAAGGCGGCGGCATCCGCCCCGGGCGCCGCATAGGTGCGGGTGATGTCGGACGCGTAGCCCCACGCGGTGGCGCCGGCGTCGATCAGAAAGCTGCGCAGCGGTTGCGGCGGCTGGCGGTCGTAGTGCTGATAGTGAAGCACCCCGGCGTGCTGGTTCTGGGCGACGATGCTGGGGTAGGGCAAGTCCTGGCTGGTCTGCCGCGCCGCGGCAAGATAGCGCATGTGGGTGTCGAACTCGCTGGCGCCTTCGAAAAACGCGTCCCGGGCTGCCAGGTGGCCGGCCACGGCGCGCTCCGTGGCCGCCACCATACAGTCGATCTCGAATTCCGTCTTGTAGGCGCGATGGTAGTGCAGGTGTTGCAGCAGCAGGGTGGGATTGTGCTGAGCGGCCAGCAGATTACCCGGCTCCCGCTCGCCGACGAACGCCAGCCGGTTGTGCCGGCCGGCGGCGGCAGCCACCTCCGCCTGCAGTTGCTCGATCTCGGCGAATGCCGCCACGTCCAGGTGCCGTTCGGCCCACGCCGGAAGCGCCGGAGGCTGGTGCCAGTAGTCTCTGGGCTGGTGGAAGAACAGCCTCGGGGTCGCGCCGGGGCGGATCAGCAGCATGGCGTGGGCACAGTCGCGATCCGGAAACCACTGCGCGAAGTGCGGGTTCGGGCGAAAGGGCGCTGCCTGATCGTCGAGGAAGTACGGATGCGGCTCGCCCGCGGCGACCACCGCCGCATCGAACCCGGCGAACGTCAGCGCCGCAGCCCAGCGCTCTGCCAGCACCTGCAGGTGCTGCTCGTAGTGGGTTTCGTTCATCCCTGATTAACCGCCTGAGTGATCTGCTCGAATTGTACATCTCCGGAGCCCTCTCCGGAGCCGGCCGTCGCTAAACGCCTGGCCCTCGGGGGCCCGGGACCGAGGAGCCTCCCGCCCACCCGGAGTTCGTGTTAGATTGCCACGACGCCACATTTCAGCAAGCAAGGGAGGGGTTGATGGCAGCCTTTGGCTATATCGCGCCGACAAGTCTCGACGAGGTGCTTACGGTGCTCTCGGAACACGCCAATCTCGGCAAGCGCGCCCAGGTTCTGGCTGGCGGAACCGACCTGCTGGTGCAACTGCGCAGCACCGATCGGCAGCCACGGACCATCGTCGACATCAAGAAGCTGGCGGAAGCCAACCGGCTCGATCTCTCGGGCGACGAGTTGTTCATCGGCGCGGCCATTGCCAGCGCGGTGCTCAACGAAAACGAGCAGCTGACGAAGTTGCTGCCCGGGCTGACGGAGGCTGCTGATCTCATCGGCTCCGCCCAGATTCAAGGTCGCGCCACCCTCGGTGGCAATCTGTGCAACGCATCCCCGGCCGGAGACACCATTCCCGCCATGATCGCCGTCGGCGCCCGCTGCGTGATTGCCGGCAGCGGAGGCACCCGCGAGCAGGCGGTGGAAGACTTCGTCACCGGGGTCGGCACCAACGCGCTGGAGCAGGGCGAATTCCTCATCGGTCTGAAGATCCGCCGTCCCGGCCCGGGCACCGCGGACGCTTACCTGCGTTTCATACCCCGCACCGAGATGGACATCGCCGTCGCCGGCTGCGGCGTCAGCGTCACCCTCGACGGCAACGGCACCTGTACCGCCGCTCGAGTGGCCATTGGCGCCGTTGCGCCGCGGGCCCTGCTGGTGCCGGCCGCAGCCGCGGCGCTGATCGGCAGCAAGCTCGACGATGCGGCCCTTGCCGCCGCCGGCGAAGCCTGCTCGGCGCTGGCCAAGCCCATCAGCGACAAGCGCGGTACCGAGGTATACCGGCGTAAAGTCGTGGGCGTGCTGTGCCGCCGGGCCGGCGCCATCGCCCGCGATCGCGCCCTGGCGAACAAGGCTTAAGGAGAGTCGTATGAGCAAGATGCAAGTCACCACATCCATCAACGGCGAAGAGGTGGAGTTTCTCTGCGAGCCACAGGAAACCCTGCTGGAGGTGCTGCGCGAGACGCTCGGCCGTACCGGCACCAAGGAAGGCTGCGCTACCGGCGACTGCGGCGCCTGCAGCGTGCTGATCGACGACCGGTTGGTATGCGCCTGCCTGGTGCTGGGCGCAGAAGCCCAGGGTTGCGAGATCAGCACCATCGAAGGCGTGGCCACCGAGGCCGGGCTGCACCCGATTCAACAGAAGTTCCTGGAGCATGCGGCACTGCAGTGCGGCATCTGCACACCCGGGCTGATCATGGCCACTAAGTCGCTGCTCGACAAGAATCCGGATCCGGACGAGACCACCATCCGCTATTGGCTGGCGGGTAACCTTTGCCGCTGCACCGGTTACGACAAGATCATCAGAGCGGTTCAAGATGCCGCCAAGGAACTGGCACACCCGGCCTAGGGGCCAGTTCGCAGCCTGCGCCGGAGCATGGCGCGCTCGGCATTGGAACACGTTCACCGCATACAGGAGGCTCGAGGAACATGGCAGAAGCGATTGATTACAAGGTAGTTGGTACCTCTCCCATTCGCCCGGACGGCGTCGACAAAGTCACGGGGCGGGCCCAGTACGGCGCCGACCTGAACCTGCCGAACATGATCTACGGCAAGGTGTTGCGCAGCCCGCACGCCCATGCCCGGATCCTATCGGTCGACGTCAGCGCCGCGGCGGCCCTGCCCGGCGTCTACGCCGTGATCAGCGGCAAGGATTTCACCGAGGCTGAGCATGGCGAGATCGGCGGCGAGGGCGGCGGCGACATATCCGACCTGGCGAAGAACGTCATGGCGCGCGACAAGGTGCTCTACCACGGCCATGCGGTGGCGGCGGTAGCGGCCCGTTCGCAACGGGTGGCGGAAGAGGCCCTGGCGGCCATACACGTCGAGTACCAGGTGCTGCAGCCGGTGATGGATCTGGACGCCGCCATGGCGCCCGATGCGCCGCTGCTCGACGAGAACTGCTACACCAAGAACCTGCCCGAGAAGCCCGAGAAGCCGAGCAACATCGCCGCCACCATGCAGTTGGCCCGCGGCAACGTGGAACAGGGCTTCGAGCAGGCGGACGTCATCGTCGAGGAGGAATTCCGCATCCCCATGGCGCACCAGGGTTACATCGAACCCCACGCCTGCATCGCCAGCACCAACGAAAGCGGCCAGTCCACCATCTGGTGCTGTACTCAGGGCCACTTCGAGTTCCGCGCCATGACCGCCAAGGTGCTGAAGATGAACATCGCCGACCTGAAGTTCATCGCCTCCGAGATCGGCGGCGGCTTCGGCGGCAAGACCGTGGTCTACCTCGAGCCCCTGGCGGTGATGCTGTCGCGCAAATCGAGACGTCCGGTGAAGATGATGATGTCCCGCGAGGAAGTGTTCCGCGCCACCGGGCCCACCTCGGGGACCTACATCAAGATCAAGGTGGGCGCCAAAAAAGACGGCACCATCACCGCCGCCAAGGCGTGGATGGCTTACGAGGCCGGCGCCTTCGCCGGTGCTCCCATGGGTCCCGGCGCCATGTCGATCTTCGCCCCGTACAACCTCGAGAATTTTCACGTGGAAGCGTACGACGTGCTGGTGAACAAGCCCAAGGTGGCCGCCTACCGGGCGCCGGGCGCACCTCAGTCGATGCACGCCATGGAGTGCGCCATCGACGAGCTGGCGCGCAAGCTCGACATGGATCCGCTCGACCTGCGGATGAAAAACGCTGCAGAAGAGGGCACTCAGGCGCCGTACGGGCCGAAGTTCCCCGCCATCGGCCTGAAGGCCTGCCTCGAGGCCGCCAAGGCCCATCCGCATTATACGCGGCCCGTGCCCGAGGGCGCCGGGCGCGGCGTCGCCGTGGGGTTCTGGTTCAACGTCGGCATGCAGTCCAGCGCCGAGGTGCACATCAACGAAAACGGCACGGTCACCGTGGTCGAGGGTAACCCCGACATCGGCGGCTCGCGCGCCAGCATGTGCATCATGGCAGCCGAGACCCTGGGTGTGCGCTACGAGCAGGTCCGGGCGCTGATCGGCGACACCGAGAGCACCGGCTTCTCCAACGTCACCGGCGGCAGTCGCACCACCTTCGCCACCGGCATGGCCGTGGTACGAGCGTGCGAAGACATCATCGCCCAGTGCAAGGCGCGCGCGGCGGCTACCTGGGGCGTAGATGAAGACCAGGTCGTCTGGGAAGACGGCCAGGCCGTCCCGGCGCCCGGTGTCAATGCCGACGTCAAGCCGCTGAGCCTGGCCGATATCGCCGCCAACGCGGCGCGCACCGGCGGCCCGCTGTTGGGTCGGGCGTCGTTGAATGCCCAGGGTGCGGGCGCATCGTTTGCCGTCAACATCGCCGATCTGCGGGTCGACCGCGAGACCGGCAAGGTGGATGTGCTGGCGTTCACTGCCATTCAGGACGCCGGTCGTGCCATCCACAAAGCCTACGTCGAAGGGCAACTGCAGGGTGGCGCCGCCCAGGGCCTGGGATGGGCCCTGAACGAGGAGTACATCTACGACGCCAACGGCGTGATGCAGAACGCCGGGTTCCTCGACTATCGCATGCCGGTGGCATCGGATCTGCCGATGATCGATACCCAGATCATCGAAGTTCCCAACCCGAGCCATCCGTATGGCGTGCGCGGTGTCGGCGAAACACCGATCGTCGCTCCCCTGGCGGTGGCTTCGAACGCGGTGCGCGATGCTCTGGGGATCCGCATCAACGACCTGCCGCTGTCACCACCGCGGATCATCGCCGCGTTGGATGCCGCGGGCGTTTGACGGTCTGCCGCGCGAGCGACCATGGCGCACGTGGTGTTTCCCAACCACCTGCTCAGCCACACCGGTGGTGAGCGGGAGATAGACGTGGAGGCGGGCAACTTCCGGATTCTCCTGGAGAAGCTGGAAGCCCGCTTCCCCGGCTGTCGTGACGCGCTGGCGAAAAGCGCCGTCGCCATCGACGGCCAGATCTATCAGGATGCGTTTCTCGAGCCGCTCGACCCCGGCAGCGAAGTTTTCTTCATGCAGCGAATCGAAGGGGGCTGAACGGCAGGCGGCACCAGCCGGCCCGGCGCGCTCACGGCAACTGCAGGCCAACCAGCTTCGCCAGGTCGTCTATGGCCTGCTGCTCGCCGAGCACCTTGATGGTCTGCATGCCCAAGGCGCGGGCGGGCTTGAGGTTGATGCCCAGGTCGTCGAGGAATACGGCTTTGTCCGGCGTCACTCCGAGGCGCTCGCAGGCGATCTGATAGATCCGCGGGTTGGGTTTGCGGATGCCTTCGATGCTCGACTCGACCACCAGATCGAATAACGCCATCACCTCGGCCATCTGGCTTGCGCGCTCGCTGCTGTTGGCCATGCCGGGGCCGCGCCCGCCTTTGACGTTGTTGGTGATGCAGGCGACCCGGTAGCTGGCCTTTACCCGCTTCAATACCTCCACCATACGTGGGCGCAGGTCGCCGGAAAGCAGTTCGATGACGTCTTTGCCGGGGATGCGGTGCCCGGCCGCTTCCGACTCCACCGCGAACAGCAGGTCGAACTCATCGAGATCGACCTCGCTGGATTCGAACCGGGCCCAGGCATTGGCCTCTGGATTGGTGGCGTTGATGGTGCGGATGAAGTTCGCCGGCAGGCCGCGCTGGGCCTCGTAACGGTTGAAGGCTTCGAACGGACTGGTAGTCAGCACGCCGCCGAAATCCCAGAGAACTGCTTCGATCATTGCTTATCCTGCTTGTGTTGACTGCTCTGTTGTCTGCTCTGTTGGTGGCGGCCGGCGCTCAAAATGCGAAGTAGCCACCGTCGATGAGGAACGTCTCCGCGGTGTGGTAGGAGCTGGCGTCGCTCATGATGTAGACGGCGATGGCGGCGAAGTCGTCCGGGGCGCCCCAGCGCCGCATGGGGATGCGTTTCTTGACGTTGTCGACGAACTTGGGGTTGTCGAGCGCGCCGGCGGTCATGGCGGTTTCGATCCAGCCCGGCAGAATGGTATGCGCGGTGACGCCATAGCGGGCGTACTCCACGGCCAGTGCCTTGACCATGGAGACCAGCCCGCCCTTGGTGGCCGCATAGTGTTGGCCCCGGGCCTGTCCGGAGATGGCGGCCAGGCTCGCGGTGCCGACCAGCCGCCCGCCCTGGTCGCCGCCCTCGGCACGTTCGCGCATGTGTTTGGCTGCATATTTGAAGGTATAGAACACGCCGTCGAGATTCACGGCGATGATGCGTCGCCACTCTTCGGCCGTCATATCGTCGAAGCGGGTGCCGCGGCCGCCGATGCCGGCATTGGCGAAGCAGCCATCGACCCGCCCGTGATCGGCCAGAGTGGCGGCGAAGCTGCGCGCCACGTCCGCCTCGTCGGCAACGTCGCAGAGCTGTGCGGTGACGCGGGTGCCGTGGGGCTCGAGTTGGGCCAGCGCCGCGGCATTCTTGTCGGCGTTGGTGCCCCAGATGCTCACTTCGGCGCCGG
>JBLRXD010000123.1:7404-12493 GCA_047920935.1 Pseudomonadales bacterium
CCAGCCCGTCTGCCATGCCCAGGCCGATGCCGCCATTGCCACCGGTGATGACGGCCACCTTGCCGGTTAGATCAAACGCCGCAAATGCCATGTTCCCTCCCTGGGTGCTGATGAATGCGAACAGCGGCGCAGTTTACCGGAAGCACGCCCGGCTGTGGGGGCCGTTGCAGGCCGCAGCGGCCACAATCGCTCCTGCCGGGCAAATCTGCTAGCGTTCCCGGGATCAACGATGACAGGTGGGAACAGCATGGATCTCGAAGGAGGGGTGGCGATCGTAACGGGTTCGTCGTCGGGTGTGGGCGCGGCTACGGCCCGGCAACTGGCGGAGAAGGGCTGCAACGTGGTGATCAACTACGCCAGCAACGAGGGCGGCGCGCGGGAGACCGAGGCGGCGTGTCAGGCCTTCGGGGTCGAGACAGCGGTGGTGCAGGCCGATGTGGCCCAGGACGCGGACTGCCGGCGATTGGCCGCGGTGGCGGACGACAGATGGGGCCGGATCGACGCGCTGGTGAACAACGCCGGCACCACCAAGTTCTGCAACCACGGCGATCTCGACGGGCTCGATGCGGAGGACTTTCAGCGCATCTACGGCGTGAACACCGTAGGCGCCTTCCAGATGGTGAGGGCGGTGACGCCCGCCATGCGTCGCGGCGGTCGTGGCAGCGTGGTCAATGTTGCTTCCATCGCCGGGGTAATGGGCGTCGGCAGCTCCATCGCCTACGCCGCCTCGAAGGGCGCCATGATCACCATGGGGCTGTCGCTCGCGCGCGCCCTGGGCCCGGAGATCCGGGTCAACACCGTGTGTCCCGGGTTCATTCAGGGAGACTGGCTGGAGCAGGGGATGGGTGCAGAAACCTATGCTCGAACCAAAGCCTTCCTCGAGCAGAACACGCCGCTGCAGGTGACCTGTACGCCGGACACGGTCGCCGAGGTGGTGGTGTATTTTCTCACCGGCGCGTCGGTGGTGACCGGCGAGACGTTGCTGCTCGACGGCGGGCACCATCTGACGCAGATGCCCCTGGCCAGACGCTAGTCCGCGGGGCCCTGGCGCCGCCGCAGCTTGTCGGCGTGGCGGACGTCCTGACCCTTAACCAGGTACACCACGTACTCGCTGATGTTCTTGGCGTGATCGCCGATCCGTTCCAGCGCCCGGGCCGCCCAGATGACGTTCATGTCGCGGTCGATGCTGGTTGCGTCGGCGCGCATGTTCGAGCTGCGATCACGCACCAGGGCGTTGTAGCCCTGGTCGATGTGCTCGTCGGATTCGATGACCTGCATGGCGCCGTCTGGATCGAGGCGGGCAAAGGCATCCAGGCTGTTGGCGACGATCTCTTCGGCCCGCGCCGACAGCACGCGGAAGTCGGCGTACTGATCCCCCGGATACTCCAGCTGCGACAACGCCTGGGCCATCTTGGCGATTCTCCCAGCTTCGTCGCCGATCCGCTCGAGGTCGGTGCTGGCCTTCATGATGCTCACCAGCGTGCGCAGATCGGAAGCGGCCGGTTGGCGGCGAGCGATGATGTGAATGCAGCGCTCGTCGATCTCCACCTCGAGTCGATTGACCTCGACATCGCCCGTGCGCACCTTGGTGGCAAGTTGTTCGTCCTGGTTGATCAGCGCCTGGGCAGCGTCGTGCAGCTGCTGCTCTACCAGGCCGCCCATCTCCATCAGCAGATTACGAGCCGCGGCGAGCTCCGCATCATACTGCTCGGAAATGTGGGGGTTGTTCATCGGTCGTACCTCTGCGCATCAACCGTAGCGGCCCGTGATGTAGTCTTCGGTCTTTCTCTGCTTGGGATTGGTGAAGATGTTGTCGGTGCGGTCCAACTCCACCAACTCGCCAAGGTACAGGAACGCGGTGTAGTCAGAGACCCTGGCGGCCTGCTGCATGTTGTGTGTGACGATGACGATAGTGTACTCGGATTTCAGCTGGTGGATCAGCTCCTCGATCTTCAGGGTCGAGATCGGATCCAGCGCCGAGGCCGGCTCGTCCAGCAGCAGCACCGAGGGCTCGATGGCGATGGCCCTGGCGATGACCAGGCGTTGCTGCTGACCGCCCGAGAGGCCCAGCGCCGACTCCTTCAAGCGGTCCTTGACCTCGTCCCACAGCGCCGCGCTGCGCAGCGCCCATTCGACTTTTTCGTCCAACACCGGCTTCGACGGTCGGCCGTCGAGGCGCAACCCGTAGGCGACGTTCTCGTAGATGGATTTGGGAAACGGGTTCGGGCGTTGGAACACCATGCCGACCCGACGACGAAGCTGCGCCACGTCCACGTCCCTGGCGTTGATGTCCTGACCCAGCAGGCTCACGCTGCCGGTGACACGGACCCCGTCGATGAGGTCGTTCATGCGGTTGAAGCACCGCAGCAGGGTGGATTTGCCGCAACCGGATGGGCCGATGAACGCGGTCACCTGTCGCTGCGGGATGTCCAGGCTGATGTTCTTGAGCGCCTGCTGCTGGCCGTAGTAAAGGCTCAGATCGTCGACGATGAGGCTCGGTTGGTCGCGGCTGGGGTTCGTGGCCATCGGTGATTGCCTGTGGGTGTTCATTGAGGAAGTCCGCCGGGTCATCCGTCGACGCCGCGGTAACGGTTCTCGAGGCGATTGCGCAGCATGATGGCGGCCAGGTTCAAGACGACGATGAGCACCACCAGCAGCAGCGCCGTCGCGAATACCAGCGGCCGCGCCGCCTCGACGTTGGGGCTCTGAAAGCCCACGTCGTAAATGTGAAAGCCGAGGTGCATGAACTTCCGTTCGAGGTGGATGTACGGGAAGTTGCCGTCCACCGGCAGGGCCGGTGCCAGCTTCACCACGCCCACCAGCATCAGTGGCGCCACCTCGCCGGCAGCGCGAGCCACCGCCAGGATCACCCCGGTGAGGATGGACGGGCTCGCTACCGGCAGCACCACCTTGAACAGCGTCTCTGCTTTGGTTGCGCCCAACGCCAGGCTGCCTTCCCGCAGTGATCGCGGAATCCGCGTCAGCCCTTCCTCGGTGGAGACTATCACCACCGGCACGGTGAGCAGCGCCAGGGTCAGCGATGCCCACATCAGACCCGGCGTGCCGAAGGTGGGCGAGGGCAGCGCCTCGGGAAAGAACAACGCGTCGAGGTTGCCGCCCAGAAAGTAAACGAAGAAGCCCAGCCCGAACACGCCGTAGACGATGGAAGGCACGCCGGCCAGATTGTTCACCGCGATGCGGACGAAGCGGACGAATGTGCCCTGGCGCGCGTACTCGCGCAGGTAGACGGCGGCCAACACGCCGAATGGGGTGACCAGCAGCGACATCAGCAGCACCATCACCACGGTGCCGAAGATGGCCGGGAACACGCCGCCTTCAGTATTCGCTTCGCGGGGATTTTCGCTGAGGAACAGCCACAGGCTCGCGAAAATATGCCGCAGCCGGTCGAGCCAGTTGAGCTGGTTGGGGCGCCAGGCGCGGACGATCTCCGCCAGGCTCAGGCGGATCTCCTCGCCGCCGGCGGTCTCCAGGCGGATCGAGTCGCGCTCGATGCTGGCGCGCAGCGTTCGCAGCTGGGTTTCGGCGACCTGGTATTGGGCCTGCAGTTCGGCCTCCGCCTCGGCCAGCGCGTCGAGCGCCCGCTGTGTTTCTGGCGGCCGCTGCGCGGCGGCAGCGTCGGCCGGAGCGCGCATCAGCAAGCCGCGGCGCTCGAGCCTCAGCCGTTCGAGCTGATGATTGATGCGCTGCATCTGGCCGCGCTCGAGTTCGGCCAGCTGCTGTCTGAGCTCCCTGACCCGGGCGATCCGCTGCTGCAGATCGCGCCACGCTTCGGGCCCTGCGCTGCTCGGCTGGCCCCCCTGGTAAACGGCGCGCAGATAGCCGTAGGCGTTGCCCCACTCCATGCGCTCGAGCACCACCGCGGATTCGGGGTAGCGGATGTCGTTGACCTTGTGGGCGACCACCCAGCGGAACTCGGGCGGGTCGACGCGGCGGTTGCCGGTCTTGATCAGCCAGCGCTCCACCTGCTCGAGATCGTCCGGCAGCGTGGCGGGGCTGGCGCCGCTGGATTCCAGGTATTGGCTGACGGGGAGCCGCTCCCGGTCGACGATCTCGCCGAGAACCGTCTGCTGGCGTTGCAAAGAGTCCTCATAGCTGATCAGCGCCACCTGCGCTGGCCAGAAATGGGCAAAGCCGCGAACCGCGAGCAGCAGCAGGATGCCGGAAACCGCAACGATGCTCAGGCCTACCGCCGCGGCATTCAGCCAGATCCATGGTTCCCCTGATGCGAACCACGCCCCCAGGCTCGATCTTCTGGCGCGCAGCACGGTCACAAGTTCCCGTAACGGATGCGCAGCCGCTGGCGTACCAGCTCTGCCACGGTATTGAACACGAAGGTCAGCAAAAACAGCGCCAGCGCCGCCAGGAACAGAATGCGGTAGTGGGTGCTGTGCACCTCGGCCTCCGGCAGTTCGACCGCGATGTTGGCCGCGAAGGTACGCATGCCTTCGAAGATGTTCACGTCCATGATGGGCGTATTGCCGGTGGCCATCAGCACGATCATGGTTTCGCCAACGGCCCGCCCCAGACCGATCATCACGCCGGAGAAAATTCCGGGGCTTGCGGTCAGCACCACCACGCGGATCAACGTCTGCCATGGTGTGGCGCCAAGCGCGAGCGAGCCGTTGACCAGGTGAGTGGGCACGCCGTAGATGGCGTCTTCGGCGATGGAGAATATCGTAGGAATCACCGCCAGGCCCATGGCGATGCCGACCACCAGGGCGTTGCGCTGGTCGTAATCCAGGCCCCAGGTGTCGAGCAGCCAGGCTTGGGTGTTGCCGCCGAACAGCAGTACCTCGACCCAGGGCCCAATGGTGAAGGCGAACCAGACGCTGCCGACGATTACCGGCACCAGCAGCAGGCCGTACCAGCCGCCACACGGCCGCGTCAGCCGATCCGGCAGTTGGCTCCAGAGCCAGGCGGTGAGCAGCGTGGCGGCGGGCATCACCAGCAGAATGCTGAGCACGGCGGCCAGATTCGCCTCGATGATCGGCGCAAGCCAGAGGCCCGCAAGGAAGCCGAGGCGGTCGGCGCCAAGTGCTTCCACCACACCTCCTCGATCGCCGCCGCC
>JBLRXD010000124.1:0-12400 GCA_047920935.1 Pseudomonadales bacterium
CGCTTTTCCTCAAGCGACCGCGGCGGCCGCAGGCCGCTTGGTCGCTCCTACATGCCGCGTTACGCGGCGCCGTTGCGCAGCAGGTTGAAGAACTCGCGGCGGGTTTTCGGCCCGTAGGTGGCGTAGCTGGGGTTGGGCTGCTCCTGATACGCCGTTCGCCGGGCGGCAATGCGGTCGGAACCGGACCGCAGCTTGACCTCGTCGGCGCTGATTTTGTACGGCACGGTGGCGTTCAATCCGAACACCTTGGCGCGGATCGCCGGGGTGATCTCTGGGTAGCCGTGGGCCTCCCGGAGCGCCTCTGAGATCTGGAAGGTGCGGAACGCCTCGATCTGATCCTGCGGCGAGCCGTACCAGATGGAGTCGGTGCCCCACAGCACGTTGTCCTCGCCGACGTACTTCAGCAGCTTGCCCATGACGTGAGCGACGTCGTCTGGCTCGCGCATCAAAAACCGCCAGGTGCTGCCGAGTTCCGCATAGACGTTGCTGCCCGGGGCGATGCCGTTGTCCACCAGCGACTGGATCAGGGTGTCGACGCCATCGGCCCCGGCGCCCGGCTGGAATGCGCGCTCCGGCTTGCCGGCCACGTAGCCGGAGTGATAGACGATGAACGCGACGTCGGGGTACTGCCTCGCCACCACACCGATGTCCTGGCACTGGCTGTAATGGTAGGCCTTGTCGGATAGCGGCAGCCCCTTGTGAATGCAGATCACTTTGACGTCGAGGTCGCGGGCGCGCTCGATGAACTGCAGCCCCACGTCGTCGGACAGGTAGAAGCCGCCACCGGGGCCGAACTGGGTGTAGGTCTTCCACGCCGACACGTTCCAGTCGTTGGCAAGCGACGCCATGTTCGCCATGTCGCCGGGCTGGTTCGGATTCACCCGGCCGTGCAGCATCAGGCGGTGGGTGCCCTCCATCTCGTCGACGATGCGGCGCACGCTGTCCGCGGCCTCGATGGTGACCGGCTCGGCATCGGCGGCGGAAGGCACGAACGACAGCACCATCATGTCGGTGTCGGAATCGAGAAACACGTCCTTGACGAACTCTTCCGGCCCCAGACATTCCAGGTATGCCATGGGGTCGCTGCCGGTCGTGGTGTCGCAGTGGGCCTTGGGCATGCCGGAGAACGGCCGGGCGAAGTCGGGCACCTGTTCGAGCCACTTGCCGTTCGGGTCGACGTAGTGGCCCTGCACGTCGAAGATGAACTCGTTGCCACCGACGGTGGCCTGGGCGAGTTGCTCGTCGAAGGCGGCGTCCGGGGGCACTGCGAAGAACCCACCGACCTTGCCGGCGGCGGCGTTGACCTGATTCATCGCCAGCAGCGTGGTGGCGGCGCCGCAGCTGGAAATCAGGAAGTTGCGCCGGCTCTTGCCGGTGCGGCGGGCATTGTCGCTGGCGGCCTGGAGCGCGGCGCGATTGCCGGCCTGGTTGGCCTTGGTCAGCGGGATCGGCTGAAACTCGCCGTTGGAGGTGGTGTCGATCTTGATGGGCAGCCGCAGGCCGTCCGGGTCGAGGTCACGCTGCTGGTCCATGGGGTGGCTCCCGGATTGATTGCCCCAATAATATCCTGGTATGGGCGAACAGGTGCAGAAAAGCGGGCAATCCATGGCTACACTTTGTTAATGAACGAAGACGATGATGCAACGCTTCTGGTGCAGCGTGACCTGCCGACGGTCGTTCAGGCCGCCGCGCCTACCGGAAAGGCGCAGGAGCTTCACTCGGGATCCGTCATCAACCGCCGCTTTGTCATCGAGGGTGTGCTCGGACGTGGTGGCATGGGGGTCGTATACCGGGCGCGTGATCTGCGCAAAGAGGAAACCGGCGACCGCGACCCTTTCGTTGCGCTGAAGGTGCTGTCTGACGAATTCCGCCTCGACCCGAAAATGGTCGTGGCGCTGCAGCGCGAATCCCGCAAAGCCCAGACTCTGGCGCATCCCAATATCGCCACCGTTTACGATTTCGACCGCGACGGTGACATCGTCTACCTGACCATGGAGCAATTGGACGGTCAGCCGCTCAACGAGCTGATCGCCGATCACCCCAGGGGCATGAACCGCAGTGATGCGCTGCCTATCATTCGCGGCCTGTGTCTGGGCCTGGCTTACGCGCACAACAAGGGCATCGTTCATTCCGATTTCAAGCCCAACAACGTGTTCTACACCGCCGCCCAACAGATCCGCATCCTCGATTTCGGCATAGCTCGGGCGGCGCCCGTCGATCGGGTAGAAGCTTCCGACGTCACTCGCTTCGACGCCGGCGAGCTGGGAGCGCTGACCCCCTCGTACGCCGCCTGCGAGATGTTCGAGGGCAAGCCGCCTCATCCGGCCGACGACGTCTACGCGCTGGCCATCGTCAGCTATCAGTTGCTGTCGGGGCGTCATCCGTTCGACAGCGTGCCGGCGCCCCAGGCCCGCAGCCAGCGGCTCGAGCCTGCCCCGATAAAAGGCCTGTCGCGCCGCCAGTGGCGGGCGATCCGCCGGGGGCTCGCCTTCGATCGCGCCAAGCGCAGTCAGCACGCCGCGGAATTCCTCCGCGATCTCGAGGGCACGCCGCGACTCAGGGCCGTCGCCGCCATCACCGTGTTGTTCGGCGTGGTGTTCGCCAGCTACGTCGGCTACGTGCAGATTCAGGAGTCTGCGCGGGCCGCCCCGGACATCCCGTTCGAGCAATTGCCTGCTGACACTCGAGCTGAGATCAGCCGGCTGCTGGCCGACGGTGTCATGCATCGCCGCTTCGACGATCCCGGGTCTGCGCTGGTGCTCTACCGCGACGCTTACTCGCTGCATCCGCGCAACAAGGACGTGGTGGCCGAAATCGAGTCGCTGCTGGTCGAACTCAGCGACCGCATCGCCGCCGGCGGCAGTCGGGCGGAGCTCATGCGTCTGCAGGAAAATCTCGACGTGGTGATGCGTACCGACGATTTTCTCGGCAGCCGCCGCGCGCTGGTGCAGGCGCGCCAGCGGCTGGCAGCAGCGATCAGCGACGCTCGTTGATTGCCGCGCCCGGCCAGGAATCCAGCTCCGCCAGCAGTTGCGGCCACAGCTGCAGCCAGCAGCAACGGTGATCGAAACCGGGGAGGGTGCGAAACTCGGCGGCCGGTAATCGTTGCAGCAGCGCCTCGTGCACCGCGGGCGGCACGTTACCGTCAGCCTCGCCGCTGAGATGCAACTGCCGCAAACCGTTGCGGCTGCCGCTCAGACGCGCCGGGTCGAGGGATGTCACCAACGGCGAGTAACCGTGCAGCTCGGTCCAAGCCTGAAGATCCAGATTGGCCGCGACGGTCACTACCGCATCCACCTGCGGCAGCCGCTCCGCCACCAGCAGCGCCAGCACGCCGCCACCGCTGTAACCGATGAGCACGACGCTGGCGTAGTCTCTTTGCGCGATCAGCCGCTCGGTGGCCGCGGCCATGCTCGCCACCATGGCTTCGGAGTAGCGCCCGATGGTCCACATGCCGGGCTCACAGCCGGCCATCATGCCGTGGTAGCAGGGCCGCCCGAGGAACACTGAGCGCTTTGGATCCAACCGCATGAGTTTCAGGGCGAAGGGTTCGCGCGGGGTTGGGTCCGCGGCGATCATGTTGGGGCCGAGGAACGGCGTTCCGTCACCACCGAAGTAGACGTGCAGGCGCTGACCGTGAGCTGCGGGTGCATCCGGATCTGCAGCGAAGGTGCGGTGGCGAAACCCCAGGCCGGCAATGTCTCCGGGCTCGAGCCCGCTTTCCAGGGCGAACGCTGCGAATCGTGCCGTCGGCGACGGTCCGGCGCACGCGCTCGTGATGCTGATCGCCAGCAGGGTGATGACGAGACGGGTGCCGCAACTGAGGGGAATTTTTTTGACTTTCATGCTCCTGCAGCGCAAGTTTGCTTTGCTCTTCAGTTTTCCGTAGGCCCACAGATGTTCAAGCTTCGAGCGCTGCGCACCCTTCCGTTGACCGTTCTCGGCTGCCTGTTGGGGGCTTCCGGGGCGCTGACTGCCGCCGAGGGCGATTCTGCCATGGCTGGCTATCAGGAAGTGGCCGCGCTGCACGTGGTGGATTGCCTGCTGCCCGGCCAGGTGCGTCGCCTCGGCACCCGTACCTATCTCACGCCCCGGCGGCCCATCAGAACGACGGCTGCGGACTGCAGCGTGCGCGGTGGCGAGTACACCGCTTATGATCGCGCCGACTACCGCTCGGCGCTACGGGTGTGGATGCCGGCCGCCGAGGCCGGGAATGCGGAAGCACAGACCCACGTGGGCGAGATATTCGAGCGCGGTCTGGGTGACGAGCCCAACTACGAGGCGGCCGCGCTGTGGTACGAGCGCGCGGCCAAGCAGGGCTACGCCCGGGCGCAATTCAATCTCGGCACCCTCTACGAGCAGGGTCATGGGGTGGCGCGCAACCCGGTGGTAGCCTTGAACTGGTATCGCCGCGCCTGGGGCATCGAGGAGGACAGCCTGATGTTCGCCTCGGCGGCGGAGCGTGAGCGCGAGGAGATGCGCCGTGAACTCGAGACGGCAGTGCAGGAAAAGCAGGATCAGATCGAATTTCTCGACAGGCGTCTCGAGGAACTGGAGCAGGCTCTGAGCGCCAGCGCCGAGGGCAATGCCAATGCCGCGGCGGAAGCCCGCACCCTGAAGACGCTGCTCGGGCAGCTTCAGGCCCAGCAGCAGCAAAGCAAAACCGAACTCGCCAGCCTGCCGGCACCGGCCGTCGTGCAGGAGACCTCCGGCCCCAGAACCCGGCAGCCGGCGCCTGCGGAGCTTGCGCCGGTTGCGGGCTTGGCCGAGCAGCGCAGGTACAAAGATCTGTCGCTGGGCGGTTACTACGCGCTGCTGATCGGCAATCAGAATTATCAGCAGATGGAAGATCTGAGCACGCCCATTTCCGATCTGCGGCGGGCCGAGAAACTGCTGAAGGAAAAGTACGGGTTCACCGTGTTCACCATCGCCGACGGCGACAACATCGAGGTGATGCGGGCCATCAACGACCTCTACGAGATCGTCGGCGAGGAGGATAACCTGCTGATCTTCTATGCCGGGCATGGCAACCGGCTGACCACCGGCGGCGCCGAGATCGGTTACTGGTTGCCGTCGAATGCCGAGCGCCCGCCGCGCAATACCTTCTGGGTCGCCAACGAGTTCGTCACCGGGCATCTGTCCCGGCTCAAGGCCAAACGCGTGCTGGTGGTGGCGGATTCCTGCTACGCCGGTCTGCTCTCCCAGGAACCGAGCTTTTTGTTGCTCGGCAATGACGGGCCGCGCTACGACGACATGGCGTTTCTCAGCTTCAAGCTCGACAAGCGCGCCCGGTTGCTGCTGTCTTCCGGCGGTGACGCGCCGGTGCTCGACGAAGGCGGCGGCGGCCATTCGATCTTTGCCAAGGCGTTTCTCGACGAGTTGGAAAACAACGATCGGCTACTGCCGAGTCCGGAACTTTTCCTGCGGGTTCGCGAGCAGGTGACCGCTTCCGCCGCGGCGCTGGAGTTCGACCAGACCCCGGAATTCAAGACCATCAAGTCAGCCGGGCACGAAGTCGGCGATTTCTTCTTCGTGCCCGCCAATCTGTTGTAACGGGCGGGCCCGCTGGCGGGGCCGAACCCTCAGGTTAACCAGTTTACGGCCGCCAGCACGGCCACGGTGGCGACGGCTGCGGCGGCCATGAGCAGCCAGGCCCGGCTGTTCGAGCCGGTCGGTCCGTTACCCCGCGCCTTGGCCGACCGCTTGCGGCCTTTGCCCGTCGGCAGACGGAACTCGCACTGCACCTGCGCGAAACGGATCAGGTCGCCATCCTTGAGATAGCTGACCGTGGTTTTCTCGTCGTTGACGAAGGTGCCGTTGGCGGACATCTGATCGATCACCCGCCAGCGGCCCTTGTCGTGACTGAGCTTGGCGTGGAAGGCGGAGATGCCCGGGTCGTCGAGCTTCAGGTCGCGGGCGTCGTCTGTGCCCACCGACCACTCCCCCGGCCCCGGAGGAAACTCCAGAATCGAGCCTGCGGCGCTACCGATGAGCACGCGCAGGTGGGGTCCGCGGGCTTCTCCCCCGGGTGCCGTGCCGGGCTTGGGCGCCGCCCCAGGCCCACCGCCACTGGCCATGGCGCGCAACTCTTCCGCCGACAGCATGCGGGTGCCGTCGGGCTGGAACTCGGGATCGGCCCAACTGCGCGGCACCTGCTGACCGGCCGCCGCGGGCGGCGGGGCCGGCTGTTGTGGCGCGGCTGGCTGTTGCGGTGGCTCTGGCGGTGGATGGGCCGCCACTTCGGGTTCGGCTGACGCTGGCGGGGCTGCCGGCGACGGTCGCATCACCGTGGCCTCGGGATCCACCTCCGGGCGACGCATCACCGTCGCGTCCGCATCAGCAACCGCCGGCGCCGCGACCACGAACGTGGAGAGGTCGAAGGCGATCCGGTCGCCACCGTGCAGCTGGATTTTGCCGCTGACGGGCCGGTCGTTGACGAAGGAACCGTTGGCCGATTCCAGATCCTCGAGCCACAACGCGTCATTCTCTATCGTCAATCTGGCATGCCGCCGGGAGGGGTGGCCGTCTTTGACGATGATGTCGCTGGCATCACTGCGGCCGACGATCATCTCGCCGGCCAGTTCGATTCGCTCAGTTCCCTCGGGGTCGGAGCCCCGGATCAAAAAGTAGCCGCTCATGAAGCTTTCATCCAAGTCCATATCAGATAGGCGCCGAGCCCGATGCCGACACCCGCGACCACCGGCAGCCAGGATCCTGCGCTCAGCTTTTCCTGAGCGTCGATACGAATCACGATGGCGCTGGCGTCGTCCTTGCCGCGGCGCTCCACCACGGCTCGTATCAGGGTGTCCACGGCGCTCTGGGTGCTGTCCGCGTCGAGTAAAACCGTTCGAATTTCGTCCTCCGGCAGTTCGGCGGTGACGCCATCGCTGCACAACAGCAGCAGATCGCCGCGTTTGAGGCGGACGCTGGTCTCGTCCACCACCGGATGTTCCAGACCGAGCGTCCGAACCAGCACGTTTTTGCCGGGATAAACCGCAGCCTCCTCGGCGCTGATGTCGCCTTTGTCGAGCAACCACTGCACCAGCGTGTGGTCGTGGGTGAGACGGCTCAGCTTGCCGCTGCGCAGCAGGTAGGCTCGGCTGTCGCCCACCCAGGCGATCTCCGCGGAGCTGCCGATCATCCGCAATGCCACCACGGTGGATCCCATACCTTTGCGGCCGGCCTCCGCCGCGGCGGAGGCCGCCACGGCCAGATGGGCGGCGCTGATGGCGGCGGGCAGGTCGGAGCCGCCCGCCACGGCTTCGCAAATTCGATCGCGTACGATGGCGCTCGCCACGTCTCCTGCCGCATGACCGCCCATGCCGTCGGCCACCAGCCACAGCGCGGATTCGCCGGCGTGTCCCAGGGAATCTTCGTTCACCTGATGACGCGTGCCGATGGTGGTCTGCATGCCGAAGTCGGTCATTCGAGCGCCCTGCTGAGACGCTGCATGGCGCTGCGCAATTTCTGCGGGTCGAAGGTTCGGTCACTCTCGACGATGCTGAATACACCGTCCAGCGCTGTTTGCAGCCGGTCTGCGTCACCCAGATAGAGGGACAGGCTTTCGATGCCGAGGAACGCCTGTTCCGCCGCTGCAAAATCGGCGAGCTCACCGCGTGCCCCGGCGCGGGCGATGGCGCGGCGCACGCCCATGACCTGCTCGCGACTCACCGCAGAAGACGCCCACGGACGATCCGCGAGCCAGTCCTTCAGCGCGCTGGCGGCGGCTCGGGCGGCGGGCACGCTCTGCTGGCCCGCCTGCAGCAGCCTGACGTGGGCATCGTGGAGCGGTTGTCGGTCGGCCGGCGCAACCACCTCCACCAGGGCGCGCAGCATGATCAGGTGCTGATCCTGCAGGCGCAGCCCGCCCGGTTCCAGGCCCTGCTGGCGCCGGCTCTCGCTCCAGCGTATGTCATCCATGGGGTGATGGCAGCTGTGACAATCGAAGAACGAGAAGTCCGGAATCGATGCGGCGAACAGCGGCGACTCCATCAGCGTCAGGAAGCGCAGCTGGCTGGCAACCTGGCCCGCCCGCCAGACCTCGAAGCCGGTGGGCGCGCTTTTGCGTTGCCGGTAGTCGTCATCCACCTCGTAGTGAGCGGGTTGATTGGCGGTGTAGGCTTCCAGCTCGAACGACAGCCGCGGGTGTCCGGCACCCATGATGCGATGGGTGGCGAACTGATCGCGGGTGCCGAGATGGCAAGACAGGCAGACTTCGGCCCGCACGTCTATGCGCTCTATCGCCAGCATGCCGCGGGCAAGGTTGTCGGCGTGGGTGGCTCCGGGTTCGGTATGGCTTTCGATCCACTGCCCGGCGCCGCCGTGGCAGGCCTCGCAGCCGACGCCATCGCTGATCTGAAACCTCGGGCCGCGTTGCTCCGGCGGCACGTTGTCGGCATGGCAATCCAGGCAGATGGCCGCGCTCTGAGCGTTCGGCAGGCCCAGCTTGCGGGCGATCCTTTGGGATTCGGGGCTGAGCAGGGTCTGATAGGCGCGGGCGTGACGATCGTCGGCAGACCAGATGCGATACTCGTTGAGCCAGACGTTGCTGGTCTCCGATGGCGTCAGCCGGCCGTGACAGGGGCCGGAGGCGCAGCTCGCCACACCCAGATGTATCTGGTCGTCGATGGGCGCCGCCACCACGGTAGCCGGCAGCGCCAGCAGCATCAGGCTGACGCCAGCCCCCCAAGCCAGTGCGCCGCGCCACAGGCTCATTGCCCGGCTCCCGCAGACGAGGTGGGCGGTTGGTTGCTGACGGTCCACGGGTTGCCGTCGCGCAGGTACAGCCGGTGCATCTCGGTCATGGTCAGGGGGCGCGAGCCCTTGCGGCCGAACACGGCCACCTGGCCGCCGGTTTCGTCGACGCCGCGGTCCCGTTCCAGGCCCTTGGAAAGGCTCAGCGCCGGCTTGCTGGTGGGGAAGTGGGCGATGAGCGCAGGGTTGGGCTCGGGGCTGAAGCCGTAGAACTTCGGCTGCAGATCCGGAGACGTCAGCTGCACCACCTTGAGCCCGCCGCTGCCGTCGGCCACGTAAGCGAACAGTGAGGCGTTGGTGGTAGCTACCGCTACATCCCGGGCGTCGCTGATGCGGCCGCCGGCGGTGAAGCGCTGCTGCAGGCGCATGGCTTCCGGCTGCTCTACGTCGACGATCACCAGGCCTTCACTGCCGCCGGCCACGTAGGCGTAGGTGCGCGCCACGAACAGCCGTTGGGCATCGCGCATCGGCACCAGGTTGTCGGCAATCAGTTGCGGCGCGGCGGGGTTGGTCACGTCCACCGCCTTCAGCCCCTGTGCGTCGGTGACGAACAGGTACCGGAACTGCAGCGCGGCCCCCCGCGGATCGTCCAGCGGCAGTTGCGCCGCCAGCTCTGGCTTGAGTGGGTCGTCGACGTTCACCACCACCAGCGCATCCGCGGTCAGCACGTAGGCATAGTAGCCGCCCATGGTGATGAAGCGGGCGCCGTCGAGGATGCCTCGCGGATTCCAGGTGACCGCACGCTTGAGCTGATTGTTGCGTGGCTCGCCGTCGGCCAGAGTGTTGACGTTCACCACGATCAGCCCCTCACGCGCATCGGTGATGAACGCGTACGAGTAGATCGGGTGGATGGGCTGCTCCTGGTTGTCGATGCGCATCAGATCGCCTTCGTTGTCAGGCGGGTACACCGGCTGGTTGGTGGGCAGGGCGACGCAGGTGGCGTGCTTCGAGCGAATCCGGGTGTCGTGGCCCAGGGGGCTGAACGGCGCGGTGATGATCCGCTGCGATACACCCTTGTTGGCGATGCTGGCCACGTCGAACACCTGCATGCCGCGGCGGCCCTGGGATGCATACAGGTACTCGCCACGTAGTTGCAGACACTGCACTTCGCCGCTGCGATGGCTGTGCCCGGTGGTCAGCTCGCCGCCGCGGTCCTGGTGATCCTGAAACCAGTCGGGATAGGCGTAGCGGTGCAGGTAGCTGCCGATCACCGCCTGGGGCTCGTCCCACTCGGTGACCTGCACCGCGTCGATGGCGCCGTCACCGCCCACGTAGGCGTAATAGCCGATGAAGTTCACGAAGTTGGTTCCGAACATCAGCAGCTGCGCCATGATGGCGTTGTTGTCGTTGGCATCCGAGATGTGGCAGTCCTCGCACATCTTGGTCTCGGTTTTGCGCACAGTGTGGGCGAAATGGGGGTTGAAGGCCTGGGACGAGAAACCGCTGGCCGCGATCGGCGGTTGCTGAATGTATATCAGCTCGCGGTTGGCATTGGTCGATGACAGCACCAGCGCCGAACTCGACCGCACCGGTGCGATCTTGCCGCTCTTGGCCTCGCCGCGGCGCCCCAGCAGGAACATCTGGTCGCGGGCCACCTGGGGGTTGTAGGTGGCGAAGTTACGCGACTCACCACCCTCGTAATGGTGGCGATCGGTCTTCTGGTTGGCTTCGATGGGCAGGTGACAGCCGCCGCAGGACGTGGTCCACGAGGTGTGGCAGGTGTAGCACTCCATCTCGTCGTAGGAGTGCGCCAACTGGTCCGCCGGGATGTCCGGCCCCCACTTCTGGCTGGCCACGTCTCTGCTCATCAGCTTGGCGCGGGCGGCCACCGGGTTGTAGGCGGGATGTTCCGGGGTCACCGTATCCTTCACCAGCGACATCTCCCACTCCAGATTCGCATCCAGCATGGAACGCTGGAACAGACTGCCGCCCAACCATTCGAAGCGACGCCGCCCGTCCGGCGTCCGCAGCATGGTCATGTCGACCCCGCCTGACAGCGCTGCCGGGCCGGAAGTGAACAGGTTCGGGCGTTCCTGCGCGGTGCCGTGGCAGTCTTTGCAGTCGATCTCGACCGCCAGCGCCACCTCGCCGTAGAGGTGGCCGCTACCGTGGCTGTCCTGAGCGAAGTGGCAGTCGACGCAGTGCATGCCGACGTCTACGTGAATGGACGACATGTGCACCGCCTTGTCGAACTTCTGCGGATCGTCGTCGGCCACCTGATCGCCTGCGGCATCCAGCAGGTTGCCTTTGCGATCGCGCTTGAACACCGCGCGGAAATTCCAGCCGTGGCCGTGGTAGTCGGCGAACTGGGTGTCGGAAAGTTGCGGATTCAACTCGGACACCCGCTTGAGGAACTCGACGTCGGCCCACTTACCCCGGGGGGCTGCGCCCTCGGGGTTGCGATCGAGCACGTTGCGGGCCGTGGCGTGATCCGGATACTGCTGCTTTTCCGGCCACATGTGGGGCGCGTCGGCTTCGTAGTCCCACATGGTGTAGCCGAGAAAGCTGTTCACGAACATGTTCGGCTGGTGCATGTGGCAGATCATGCATTGGCTGGTGGGGATGGCGCGGGTGAACGTGTGCTCCAGCGGGTGGCCGGACTCCTCGCGGGGGATGGTGGGATCCTTGGTGATGGTGTGCCCCTCGTGGCCGAACTCGGCATAGCGCCCCGAGTGCCGCGGATCGCGGTCGTTGGCGTAGACCACGTGACAGGACGCGCAGCCCGAGTTGCGGTAATCGCCGGGCTGATCGTTGGTTCCCATGAACCACAGCAGCGGATCGTTGAGCCGGGTCTTGGTGATGTTGATCACCGGCACCGCGATGCGGGCGCCGGTGCCGGGGCCGCGATTGGACTGGCGGAAGTCGGGCCGGCCGGGCTCCTCGAGGCGTTGGATCAGGCCCAGGGCGTTGGGCAGCCCGGTCTCCGGAAACAGGTTGGTGATGTTGCGGCCGCCGCGCTCGAACACCCGGAAGTTGTCGCCGGGGTAGATGGTCTCCCATGCCGGCAATGGGTACAGGTATGGCAGGATGCCCCGGGCCGCAGCTTCCTCGGCCAGCCCCTCGGGGATCTTCGGGCCGTACAGCATGGCGCCGATGCCGTCGTTGGTGTACGACTCGCCGAGGATGTAGTTCTTGAACGGCAGAATGCCGTTGTTGTACGCGGCGCCGCCCCAGAGCATCGCGCCGGTGGCGTGCATGCTGCGGATCGACGCTTCGATGATGTCCTGGTGACAGGCGCCGCAGGCAAGTTCCACCACCCGGTAGTCCGACGGGTTCTTGAAGCGGACGAATTCCCGCGCCTCCCGGTTGAGCAGCGTGTAGGTGCGCTCGGGTGTGGCGCTGGATGGGTAGTTCCAGGCCGCCGGATACATCGGCAGGACGTGGGCCCCGGCCATGATCCGCGCGTACTCGGGATCGCCTTTGCTGGTGCCGCTGGGCAGGAACACCTCGGGCTTACCGCCGTGGCAGTCGGCGCAGCCGAGTCGCACCGCCGGGCTGGCGTGCATGTTGGCGCTGTCGGTGTCGGTGTGGCACGACATGCAGCCTTCGCTCTTGGCGCGCGCTTCCTCGGCCGTCTGCCGGGCGGGCGCCGGTGGCTGCATCTGGTAGTCCCGGGCTACCGGTTTCGGGCCAGCCGCTGCGTGTG
>JBLRXD010000125.1:0-12397 GCA_047920935.1 Pseudomonadales bacterium
ACCCGGCGGCCGCGCAGCGGCGGTGTGCGGGTTTCCGCGAACGTCACGCACAGGGTATGAATGAACGGCAGCGCCAGCCGGTTGGCGAGGCCGGGCGACAGATCAGACTCGTGAGCGACCACCGGCAGGCGGCGCAGCCAGGCGGCCAGCACCACCGGAAAGCTGACGAAGCCGCCCTTCGAGAACACCACGTCCGGGGCGAGGCGCCCCAGCAGCCGGTAGGCCTGCCACACCCCCGCCACCACGCGAAATACATCGCGGCCGTTCTCCACCGACAGATAGCGGCGCAGCTTGCCGGCGGCGATGCCGTGGTATTCCACGTCCTCGCCGGCCAGCAACCGCTGTTCCAGACCGGAGCGACTGCCGATGAAGCTCACCCGCGCGCCCCGCTCCCGGGCAAGCGCCATCACCGGGATGGCGGGCACCACATGCCCCGCCGAGCCACCGCCGGTGCAAACCAGGTGCTTCACAGACCCAGAACCTGCTTCACCAGGGGCACGGTAACCCGACGCTGGGCAGCCATGGCCGCCACATCGAGGCGCTCGAACTGCAGCAGCAGCTCGCTGAGGTCGCGAGCGCTGCGAGCGAGCCAGAAATCCAGCACCGGCTCCGTCAACTGGAGGCCGCGCTCTCGCGCCAGCCGCTCCAGCACCCGTGCCTTACCCGCGTCGTCCAGCGCCCGCAGCTGATACGCCGGCAGGCCCCGCAGCCGCGACGCCAGATCGGGATAACGGCACTGCAACTGCCCGGCCGCGATACCGGCGCTCACCAGCAAACGACCGCCGGCCGACAGCAGGCCCTGGTAGAGGGCGAGCAGCGCCCCTTCCCGGCGGGCATCGCCGAGCCACGCTTCGACGTCGTCGAGCGCCACCAGCTCCAGCCGGTCGAGCCCATCGAGCAGCTCCGGGGTCACCATGGGATCCGCCAGCGGCAGATAGATGGCGCTGCTGCGGGAACCAGCGCGAGAGCCCTGCAGATGGCAGGCCGCCTGCAGCAGGTGAGTGCGGCCGACGCCGCGCGCGCCGAACACGAAGCAACCGCCGAAACCGGGGCCCTGCTCCACCAGCTGCTCCAGCCGCAGGACCAGCTCGGCATTGGCGCCGAGGACGAAATTGTCGAAGCGGTAACGGGGCGACAGCGGAAACTGCAGCGCCAGCTGGGCCGGACCGGCGGGCGCACGAGTGGGTTTGGCGGGCGGGCTGCCGGCGGTCACGAGTGAGCTTCGCGCCACGCCCGGACGCCCCAGGTCACCACGTAATCGAGCCCGGAGCCGACCCCGAGCAGGGCCAGCAGATAGAATCCGTACGGAGCAACCACCGCGCCCGACACCTCACTGAGCAGGCCGAAATCGCACAGCCAAAGCAGCAGCAGCAGCACCGTGGCAATCTGCATCGCGGTATTCGCCTTGCTGAGGTAGGTGGGCGCGAACTCGATGCGCCCGAACAGCAGGCGGTAGACGCCGGCGCCGGCAATGATCACCGCGTCGCGCCCGAGCACCACCACGGCCAGCCACAGCGGCAGGTGGCCCTGCACCGTGAAGACGATGAACATGACCGCTACCAGCAGCTTGTCGGCGACCGGGTCCAGGGCTGCCCCGAACTGGCTCACCGCGTTGAGCTGGCGGGCAAGCCAACCATCCACCGCATCGGATGCGCCTGCGACGCTCATGAGGATCAGCGCCTGCACGTAGTGCTCGTGCCACAACAGCCAGGCGGTGGGAACCACCAGAACGATGCGAGCGACGGTGATCAGGTTGGGGATACTGGCCAGCATCGCCCGATCAGCGCCCCTGCCAGACCAGGTCGAGGGCGGGGCCGATGGACATGCTCAGGCGATCGGCAACCAACCGCCGGTCGAGGCGGAACAACTCCTGCACCTGGGCCGCATCCGCCGCGGTAGTCAGCCTCACCCCCAGCCGATCACCGCTGACCGACACCACGCTGACGTCGTCCACGAACTCCAGAGTGCTAAGGTAGCGCAACAGATCCGCATAGTCGGCGGCGCTGCCGACAGCGCTGATGTTCAGGTTGAGAATGCGCGTGCCGCCGTCGAGCACCGCGTAACGGGCAGCCAGCTCATCAGCCACCAGATCCGCCGCGGCCACACCCGCGGCGGCGGGCTCGAGATCGTCGTGGCGGTACTGGCGCACGTCGCCGCCCAGCCATACCTCCCAATCACCGATCAGGCCACCATCGGGCCGTCGCTCCATCCTGCCGACCAGCAGGAGGTCGGTGCCGTAACGCTGCGACGCTTCCAGCAGCGGCTGACTCAGCCGGCCCCATACGGCAGCCGGCACTACCGCCAGCTGATCAGCCAGATCCAACAGCGGCAACTGCAACAGCAGGCCGCGCTCCCGGGCGCGCTGCCGCAAGGCCTCGATGCTGGGGTGGTCGCTGCCGGAACCGAGGATATGCCGCTCGACACCGTCGTCGAGCACCACCCAGGCCAACGCCGAAGGCCGGTTGGCGCCCCAGACCGGCAGGTTCGCCTGGCGCATCAGGTCGAGCACCGCGTTGGGCACGAACTGCAGCTGCAGCAGCAGACCGCCGTCGCCATCGGGCGCAAAAGCAAACTCGTTGTAGTACAGGTCGGGCGCCGCGAGGGCGCGCTGCAGCGGCTCGCTGCCAGGCAGTTCGGTGAGACCGGTGAGGCGCGTGAGCACCTGGGAGAGCCCTTCGGCGGCAGACTGAAGGCGCGCCCGGGCTGACTGATCGGCCACCGGCACCTGCACCTCGTACAGCCAGGCGCCACCGTCGGCACGGCCGGCAGGCGCCAGCAGCGGCAAGCCAACCAGCATCACCAGGGCCAGCCATCTGAGGCTGCTGAAGCGATTGAGCGCGTCGCGCACGCGGCTGTTCTCTGCGGTAAGTGGGCGGCAAGTTTACCGAATTTCCTCGCTTAAGGTCTGGTAAACTCGCGCTCCCAACCAAGCCCAGTATGGGGAGACGGAATTGACCAAGGGCCTGACTTACCGCGACGCCGGGGTAGACATCGAGGCCGGCGACGAACTGGTCCGCCGTATCGCTCCCGCCGCTCAGGCGACGCGCCGACCAGAGCAACTATCGGGTCTCGGCGGCTTCGCCGCCCTGGCCCGGCTTCCGGAGAAGTACCGCGAGCCCGTCCTGGTCACCGGCACCGACGGCGTCGGCACCAAACTCAAGCTTGCCATCGACTACGCCCGTCACGATGGCGTCGGCCAGGATCTGGTGGCCATGTGCGTCAACGACGTCCTGGTAACCGGCGCTGAGCCGTTCCTGTTTCTCGACTATTACGCCACCGGCACCCTGGACGTCGACGTGGCCGCCACGGTCATCACCGGCATTGCACGCGGCTGCGAACTCGCCGGCTGCGCCCTGGTGGGCGGCGAAACCGCCGAGATGCCCGGGTTCTATCAGCGCGGCGACTACGACCTGGCGGGCTTCTGCGTTGGTGTGGTGGAACGCAGCCGCATCGTCGACGGCTCGTCCCTGACCGCCGGCGACGTGCTCATCGGCCTGCCCAGCAGCGGCGCCCACTCCAACGGCTACTCGCTGATCCGCAAGCTGCTCGAGCAAGCGGAGGTCGAGCCCGACGCCACCCTGCTCGACGCCCTGCTGGCCCCCACACGCATCTACGCCAAGAGCGTGCTGGCCCTGCTCGACGCCCACCCGGTGCACGCCATGGCGCACATCACCGGCGGCGGTCTGCTCGAAAATCTGCCGCGGATCTTCACCGGCGACGATCTCGCCGCCCTGGTGGATGTGGACGCCTGGGCCCGGCCCGAACTCTTCAGCTGGCTGCAGCAGGCGGGCAACATCGACGAGACCGAGATGCTGCGCACCTTCAACTGCGGAATCGGCTTCATCCTCGCGATTCCCGCCGACGCTGCCGATGCGGCGCTGGCGACGCTGGCGTCGCTGGGCGAAGCGCCGGTGAAGATCGGCCGTATCGTGGCGGCAGACACCCAACCGGGGCCGACAGAACGGTTGATCCCCGCGCGCGGCGGTCCGACCCCGTAGGAGCGACCAAGCGGCCTCTGATCGCGATTGAAGGCTAGTGCTCAGGTCTTCGGGAGCGTCACGCCCCGCTGTCCCTGGTATTTGCCGCCACGATCTTTGTAGGTGGTCTCGCAGCGCTCGTCCGACTGAAAGAACAGCATCTGCGCTACCCCTTCGTTGGCGTAGATCTTCGCCGGCAGGGTGGTGGTGTTGGAGAACTCCAGCGTCACGTGGCCTTCCCACTCGGGCTCCAGAGGCGTGACGTTGACGATGATGCCGCAGCGAGCGTAGGTGGACTTGCCGACGCACAGGGTCAGAACGTTCTCGGGAATGCGGAAATATTCCACCGTGCTGGCCAGGGCGAACGAGTTCGGCGGAATGATGCAGACCTCACCGTGGACATCGACGAAGCTGCGCTCGTCGAACTTTTTGGGGTCGACGGTGGCGGAGTTGATGTTGGTGAACACCTTGAAGTGCGCCGAGCAGCGGACGTCGTAGCCGTAGCTCGAGGTGCCGAAGGAGATCACCCGCTCGCCGCCCACGTAGCGTACCTGTTGCGGCTCGAACGGCTCGATCATGCCGTTGGCTGCCATGTCGCGGATCCAGCGGTCGGACTTGATGGTCATCGTGGTCGTTTCCGAGTCAGTCTGCGGGAATGATCAATCATCGGACATCATCAGTCATCGGACATCGAGATCTGGACGCCGCCAGCGCCTCCGGCGGCAGCCCCCGGACCGGTCAACCGCCACAGCTCGGCCGCCAGGTGACGGGCAGCGTCCCGGTACAGCCTGGCGATGGGGCCATCCGGATCCCGGGCCACGGACGGGGTGCCGCCGTCACCCTGCTCGCGGATTTCCATGACCAGCGGCAGCCGGCCAAGCAGGCGGGTGGCGAACTCGGCTGCGATGCGGTCGCCGCCGCCGCTGCCGAAGATGGGGCTCTCGTGGCCGCAGTTTGGGCAGCAGAACACCGACATGTTCTCAACCACGCCGAGCACGGGGATATCCACCTTGCGGAACATCTCGATGCCCTTCTTCGCGTCGATGAGCGCGATGTCCTGAGGCGTGGTGACGATGACGGCGCCGGCCACCGGCACCTTCTGGGAGAGGGTGAGCTGGATGTCGCCGGTGCCCGGGGGCATGTCGACGATCAGGTAGTCGAGATCGTCCCACAGAGTCTGGCCCAGCAACTGCTGCAGCGCGCCCGACACCATGGGGCCGCGCCAGACCATGGGGGTGCTCTCGGTGACCAGGAAGCTCATGGACATGGCCTGGATGCCGTGGGCCTTGATCGGCACGAAGAACTTCTCGTCCTTGACTTCGGGCCGGCGCCCCACGGGCACGCCGAGCATCATGCCCTGGCTCGGCCCGTAGATGTCGGCGTCGAGCAAGCCGACGCGGGCGCCTTCGCGATCCAGGGCCAACGCCAGATTCACCGCGGTGGTGGATTTACCCACCCCGCCCTTGCCGGACGCCACGGCGATGATGTGCTTGATCTGCCCGGGGGCGCGGCCTTCGGGGGCGCGGAAGCGCAGATCCAGATCGATGTGATCGACCCCGAGAAACTCGGCCAGCCGAGCGCTCAACTCACCGGCCATACCGGCCGCGGGGTAGCCCAGGGTCACCGACACCTGGGAACCAGACGACAATACGCGCGCCCCGAGATCCTGCCAGGGGACGTCGAGATAGGGGTCGGGAAACTGTTCGATCCGCATCGTGTCGGTGCTGCCGTGGGTTCCGGGGAAGGGGCGAATTATAGGTGAGATACCGGTATAGTCGCGCTTTTTTCTCAGGCCTTTCCTTGGGCCGGCGCCCCTACTGAGCATCATGGAAACCAACGCAATCATGACGCGTCGCATTCTCGTCACCAGCGCGCTGCCGAACGCCAACGGCTCGATTCACCTCGGCCATATGCTGGAGCATGTGCAGACCGACATCTGGGTCCGGTTCCAGCGCCTGCGCGGGCACCAGGTAACCTACGTGTGCGCCGACGACACCCACGGCACCGCCACCATGCTCAAGGCCGAGCAGATGGGCCTGACGCCCGAGCAGCTGATCGAGCAGGTCCGCCTGGAGCACGCCCGCGACTTCCAGGGGTTCCTGGTGGGTCACGACGACTACTACTCCACCCACTCGGAGGAAAACCGCTTCTTCGCCGAACTCATCTACAGCCGCCTGCAGGATCGCGGGCTGATCTTCACCAGAAAGGTGGAGCAACTGTTCGATCCCGAGCGCAACATGTTCCTCGCCGACCGGTTCGTGAAAGGCACCTGCCCGCGCTGCGGCGCCGACGACCAGTACGGCGACAACTGCGAAGCCTGCGGCGCCACCTATGACGCGGTCGACCTGGGCAACCCGCGGTCGCTGATCTCCGGGGCTACGCCGGTGCTGAACGCCTCGGAGCACTACTTCTTCGACCTGCCGCAGTACGGCGACTTCCTCACCCGCTGGCTGGCCAGCGGCACGGTGCAGCCTGAAGTGGCCAACAAACTGTCGGAATGGCTGGCCGCGGGTCTGCGCCCGTGGGACATCTCCCGGGATGCGCCCTACTTCGGCTTTCTGATTCCCGGCACCGAGAACAAATACTTCTACGTGTGGATGGACGCCCCCATCGGCTACATGGCGAGTTTTCGCCACTACGCCGACAGCCACAACCACGTGAGTTTCGACGACTACTGGCAGGCGGGCGCCGACACCGAGGTGCACCACTTCATCGGCAAGGACATCGTCAACTTCCACGCCCTGTTCTGGCCCGCCGTACTCGACGGCGCCGGCTTTCGCACGCCCACCCGCATCCACACCCACGGTTTCGTCACCGTCGACGGCACCAAGATGTCGAAGTCGCGGGGCACCTTCATCAATGCCAGCACCTACCTGAAGCACCTGGCGCCGGAATACCTGCGCTACTACTTCGCGGCCAAGCTGAACGGCACCGTGGACGACATCGACATCAACCTCGAGGACTTCGTCGCCCGGGTGAATTCCGACCTGGTGGGCAAGGTGGTCAACATCGCCAGTCGTTGTGCGGGCTTCATTTCCAAGCACTTCGACGGCACGCTCGCGGCCGCGCCGCACGATCCGGTGCTGGCGGAGCGCTTCACCGCAGCGGCCGATGGCATCGCCAGCCACTTCGAAAAGGGCGACAGCGCCCGCGCCGTGCGCGAGATCATGGCGCTGGCGGACCAGGCGAATCAGTACATCGCCGGGCACGCACCGTGGAGCCTGATCAAGCAGCCGGGCAACGAGGCGCTGGTGCAGGCCGTCTGCAGCCAGGGCCTCAACCTGTTCCGCGTGCTGATGATCTACCTCAAGCCGATCGTGCCGAAGCTGGCCGCCGACGCCGAAGCCTTCCTCAACGTCGCGCCGCTGACCTGGAGCGATCTGCCCACGCCCCTGCAGGGCCATCGCATCGAGCCGTTCAAGGCCCTGTTCACGCGCATGGAAAAAGACGCGGTGCAGCGCATGATCGAAGACTCCCGGGAAGCACCGGCAGCGTCCGTTGCCACAGCGGCGGTTGCCGTAACGGCGGCCGCAACGACGGTCGCCGCAAGCGCGGCGGCTGCCCAGCCGGCGCCAGCCGCCGAGCCCGGCAGCCACATCAGCATCGACGACTTCAACCGGGTCGAGCTGCGGGTGGCGCGGGTGGTCGGCGCCGAGGCGGTGGAAGGCGCCGACAAGCTGCTGCGCCTGACCCTGAACCTGGGCGACGGCGGCGAGCGCCAGGTGTTCGCCGGCATCAAGCAGGCCTACGCCGCCGAAGATCTGATCGGCCGCCTCACCGTGGTGGTGGCCAACCTGACGCCGCGCAAGATGCGCTTTGGCGTGTCGGAAGGCATGGTGCTGGCAGCGGGCCCCGGTGGCGGCGACATCTTCCTGCTGAGCCCGGACAGCGGCGCCGAGCCGGGTATGATCGTGCGCTAGCGCGGTTATGGGAGAGCTGGCTCTCATCCTCATCGGCGCCCTCCTGGTAAACAACTTCGTACTGGCGCAATTCCTCGGCCTGTGCCCGTTCATGGGGGTCACCCGGCAGTATCAACCCGCCGTCGCCATGAGCCTGGCCACCACCTTCGTGCTCACCACCTCGGCTGCCGCCAGCCACCTGCTGTATCACGCGCTGCTGGCGCCGTTCGAGCTGGAGTTCCTGCGCATCGTGGTGTTCATCGTGGTGATCGCCAGCGTGGTACAACTGGTGGAACGGGTGCTGCGGGCTACCAGCCCGCTGCTGTACGAGGTGCTGGGTATCTACCTGCCGTTGATCACCTCCAACTGCGCGGTTCTGGCCGTCGCCCTGCTGGCCATCGGCCACGGCCACGGCTTCGTCGCTACAGTGATCTACGGCATCGGCGCCGCCCTCGGGTTCTCGCTGGTCATGGTGCTGTTCGCCGCTCTGCGCGAGCGCCTCGACCACGCGCCGGTGCCGGCGCCGTTCCGCGGGGTGCCGGTGGCGCTGATCACCGCCGGCATTCTGTCGCTGGGCTTCATGGGCTTCGCCGGGCTGGCGGGCTGATGGCCGAACCGCTCACCGTCATCGCCGTGCTCGGCAGCCTGGGCGCCGCCGCCGCGGTGGCGCTGGCCTGGGCCGACAGCCGCCTGCCCCGGGACCGCAGCGCCCTGGTGGACGCCATCGACGAATTGCTGCCCCAGACCCAGTGCGCTCAGTGCGGATACCCCGGCTGCCGCCCCTATGCCGAGGCGGTGGCCGCCGGCGCCGCCGTCAATCTCTGCCCGCCCGGCGGCGTCGCCACCCAGCAGGCGCTGGCTCGCCTGCTCGACCGCGATCCGGGGGCAACCCCCGCCGCGCCGCCGCCCCAGGTTGCGGTCATCGACGAAGCCCGCTGCATCGGCTGCTTCCTCTGTGTCGAGGCGTGCCCGGTGGATGCCATCGTCGGCGCGCCACAGCTCATGCACACGGTGCTCGCCGACCGCTGCACCGGCTGCGAGCTGTGCATCGAGCCCTGCCCCATGGACTGCATCGCCATCGAGCCGGTGCCACAACCGGTGAGCGCGCGGCCGCTGCGCATCCTGTCCCGGCCGCGCAACCGCGAGCCGGACGCGCCGGAGTTGGCATGCATTCGCTGCGGCCTGTGCCAGGACGCCTGCCCGGAAGCGCTGCTGCCCCAGGAGTTGCACTGGTACTGCCAGACCCAGAGCTGGACCGAAGCCGAACAGCGTGGCCTGGATCGCTGCATCGAGTGCGGGCTGTGCAATCAGGTCTGCCCCAGCAACATCGATCTGCTCGCCGGCTTCACCCGTGGCCGTCAGTCTCTGGCGGCCCAAGCCGCCGCTGAGGCAGCGGCGGACGCTGCCCGCCAGCAGTTCCAGCGCCACGAAGCCCGCAACGCCGCCCGGGCCGCGGACTGGGAAGCGCGACGTCGAGCGCGGCTCGAAGATGCCGGCGAGCGCCCGTGGCTGCGCTGAACACGCAGCGCATCATGGGCACGGTATTGGTCGCGCTGCTTCCCGGCGCGGCGGCGCTGATGTGGTTTTACGGCCTCGCCTATCTGCCACGGTTGGCTTTCGCCGTGGCGCTGGGACTGGCCCTCGAAGCCGCAGCCCTGGGCCTGCAAGCGCGGCCGCTGCGCCCGACCCTCACCGACGGCAGCACGTCGGTGACCTGCGTGCTGCTGGTGCTGGCCTTGCCCCCCAACACCAGCCTGTGGGTGCTTGCCACCGCGGTGCTGGCCGCGGTTGGGCTGGGCAAGCATCTTTACGGTGGCCTCGGCGGCAATCCCTTCAATCCTGCCGCGGTGGGATACGCGGTGGTGCTGGTGTCGTTTCCGGCCGCGCTCGCCACCTGGCCCGTTCCCACGGATGGCGTCACCAGCGCCACGCCGCTGACCACCTTTTTCCATCGTGGCGGTCAGACGGTGGCGGAAGTGTGGTCCTACGAGCGCGGATTCGGAGCCGTGGGTGGCTACGCCTGGGAATGGATCAATGCCGCGTTCCTGCTCGGCGGCGCGGTGCTCATCGTCCGGCGCATTGCCGCCTGGCGCGTGCCTGCGGCACTGCTCGGCAGCCTCGGGCTGCTGGCGGCGTTGTTTTACGCCGAAGGAGGCTCCGCCAGCCTCGGGTCGCCGCTGTTCCACTGGACCACCGGGGCCACCCTGCTGGCGGCGTTGTTCTTCGCCACCGACCCGGTGACGCATCCGGCAACGGCGCGGGGCCAGATACTGTTCGGCTGCATCATCGGCGTGGTCACTTTCGTGGTGCGCGGCTTCGGCAACTATCCGGATGGCCTGGTGTTCGGCATTCTGCTGGCGAACGCCGCCACCCCTTATCTGGATCGGCGCCTGGTGACGGCTCATGGCTGATCCCCGCTCGCGCCAGCCATCAGCGGCCGGCTGGCGCGTCCGCTCGGTGGCTGCGTTCGTCGTCCTGGTGATGCTCTGCGCCGGCCTGCTGGCGATGACGGCAGCGCTCACCCGGGAGCAGATCGAGCACAACCGCAATCGGCAGTTCCTCGACCTGGTTGAGACCCTCACGGGGGTGCCGCCCGGCGACACCATAAGCTGGCAGGGCGACGTGGCGCCGCTGTGCGACGGCCCAGGGGGCGCGCCCCGACGGTTGCTGCTGCGCGGCCGCGCCGCGGGATACGGCGGCAGCATCTACTGGCTGGCTGCGGCTGACATGTCCGCCCGGAACCCCACCCTGACCGGGGTGCGGATCACCGCGCACCAGGAGACCCCGGGAATTGCCGACTTCCTCGACCGGCCCGAGCGCGGCTGGCTCGCCACCCTGCCGGGTCGCGACGCCGCCGGGATCGCCGCCGTGGATGCGGTGAGTGGCGCCACCATCACCAGCCGGGCGTTGCGCGATACCATCGCCCAGCGGCTGGGCGACCCCGCCCTGACGGCGGTGGAGTGCGGCCCGTGAGCGGGATCATCCCCACCCGAACGGTTGCCGCGGAGCCCGTTGGCCACGACGCACCGGGCCCCATCGAGATCCTGCGAGCCGGCGTGGTGGCCCGCAACCCGGCCTGGACCCAACTGCTCGGGTTGTGTCCGTTGCTGGCGGTGAGCACCAGCACGGTCAACGCGCTGGCGCTGGCGCTGGCAAGCGCCGCAGTGCTGATCGGCTCCAACGTCAGCATCTCCGCCCTGCGACGGTGGATTCCCGACTTCGTGCGGCTGCCGGCGTTCGTGCTCATCGTAGCCACCTTCACCACCTGCGCCGTACTGGTGCTGGAAGCCTACGCCTTCGATCTGTACCTGCGCATCGCGCTGTTCGTGCAGATCATCGTCACCAACTGCATGATCCTCAGCCGCGCGGAACTGTTCGCCAGCCGCAACCCCATCGGCCGCTCGCTGCTGGACGCCGTGGGAACCGCCTGCGGCTTCGCCCTGGCGCTGCTGCTGCTGGGCCTGGTGCGGGAGGCGCTGGGACAGGGAACGCTGTTCGCCGGCATGGAACTGCTGTTCGGACCGGCCGCCGTCGGCTGGCAGATTACTCTGCCGGACGCCGCCCCGAGCCTGCTGCTCGCCGCCCTGCCGCCCGGGGCATTCATCATCGCCGGGCTGCTGCTCGCCGCCGGCCGGGCCATCTGGACACACCGCCGATCATGAACCAGGGAAAACGCCGCGAAATCTTCGCCCGGCTGGCCAGCGCCAACCCGAGCCCCACCACCGAGCTGGCCTTTGCCTCCCCATTCGAGCTGCTGATCGCCGTGATCCTGTCGGCCCAGGCCACCGACGTCGGCGTCAACAAGGCCACCAGGCCGCTGTTCGCCGTGGCGAACACGCCCCAGGCAATCCGCGATCTTGGCGTGGATGGCTTGAAGCGCTACATCCAGAGCATCGGCCTGTTCAACACCAAGGCGCAGAACATCATCCGCACCTGCGAGATCCTGATCGAGGAGCACGGCGGCCAGGTGCCTGAAAGCCGGGAGGCGCTGGAGGCGCTGCCCGGCGTCGGCCGCAAGACCGCCAACGTGGTGCTCAACACAGCCTTCGGCCATCCGACCATCGCCGTGGACACCCACATCTTCCGGGTTGCCAACCGCACCGGCATCGCCCAGGGGAAAACCGTGCGACAGGTGGAAGATCGGCTCGAGCGGGTGGTTGCCGACGAATACAAGCGCGATGCCCACCACTGGCTGATCCTCCACGGTCGCTACGTCTGCGTGGCCCGCAAGCCCCGCTGCGGCTCCTGCCTGATCGAGGATCTGTGCGAGTACAAGGACAAGACCGAACCGTAGTCAGAGATCCACCAGCTCCACCGCGTCGACGGGCTGCCCGAGAAAGTAGCGGCCAACCCGGCGAAACCGCTCGCGGCCGTCGGTAGCCAGCAGCTGCAGGCTTGCCGGCGCCGCCCTGTCCCCGGCTGCGGCCACGCGCCCGGCCGCCAATTCGGCCGCCACGGCCGCGGCCGTGGTGGCGGCGGAGTCCACCACCACGGTGATCACGCCGCTGGCCTGGAACGCCT
>JBLRXD010000126.1:0-12396 GCA_047920935.1 Pseudomonadales bacterium
ATGCGGCGAGGATACCGCCTCGCCGGAAGCTACGCTTCCGGCATGGCAAACCGATAGCCGGCGCGTCCGGCCTGTCACCCGAAGGGCCGCAGCGCAGCGGAGGAGGCGCGCAGCGCCTTGACCGGCCAGACGCAGCCTGGCGGCCTTTAAGATCAATAGCTTAGGCTTGTCCGGCGGGCTTCGAACCTGGGTGTCGGGAGTTCGAATCTCTCCGGGCGCGCCAATGAATCACCGGCTCAGCGAATGGAGAGCGCGGCGCCCCGCCTTCGCTCCCACGCGCAAGCGCAATCCTCCCACGTAGAGCCTGTCCTCCTTCGTCTGCCGGCGAGCCCTCATGTACGCCATCTTTGCTGTGCCGTCACAGGGAGAAAGCAGGCGATCGTGAAACTCTTGACGCATTCCATCCGCGAGCAGCTGCTTCGCAACGGCCGCACGCGCGCCGCCCTGGAAGCATCCGGCGAGGGCGAGGCCGACTTTCCGCCGGTGGTGAAGTTGTTCACCCCGGACGCTCAGTGCGCCTGGCTGCTGTCCGAAATCGACCCGCTGAATTCCGATCTCGCTTTCGGTCTGTGCGATCTCGGCATGGGCTCGCCGGAGCTGGGCTCGGTGTGCCTCTCTGATTTGCAGGCGCTGCGCGGGGCGTTGGGGCTGCCGGTGGAGCGGGACCGGCACTTCACGCCGACCCATCGCCTTTCGGTCTACGCCAGGGCCGCGTGGCACGCGGCGGCAATCACCGACAACCCCGCAGCGCTTGCCCTGGCTGCCGAAGAAGTGAGCGGGTGAGTGAGCTTCACTGCCAGCTGGCGTGTCGGGCTAAAGCAGCCGCCCCTCGGCCACCGGTTGGACCTTGCCGCCGACCTCGATGCTGCCCGCGATGCCGTCCGTGATGCGCAGATGGATGCGCGACGGGCGGCGGATCTCGAACCCCTGCTCGACGATGAAGCGGCCGCTGCTGCCGCGAGCCAGCAGGTAGTGGGCGAAGGCGGCATTGGCGGAGCCGGTGGCGGCGTCTTCGCGAATGCCGACGCCGTCGAAGAACAGCATGCGCGCGGCAAAGTCCGCGTCCTCCGAGTAGCCGCCCCGGCACACGGCGAACGCGGCCCCGGCGATCCCTGCTCGGCGCTGCACCGCCAGGTCGACGTGCACCCGTTGCAGCGCCGCCAGGGAATTCACGCCGACGATGGCAAAGGTCGGGCCGCAATGAACGATCTGCGCGTCGAGATCCGGATCCAGATCGGACTCGCCGAGGCTGAGCAGCTCCGCGGCGGCCGCCGGGGCGATGGCGGTGCCGGCGGTCGCCGACGGCGGCGTCAGCCAACCGATGCCGGCGTCGAAGCGCACCGGCACGCGCCCCGCCGGCAGCGACAGCACGATGGGTTTCGTGCCGCCGGTCAGCACCCAGGCGGTGCCGAGCGTGGGATGGCCGGCGAAAGGCAATTCTTCACCTGGGGTGAAGATGCGCACCTCCGCCTCATGGTCTCGGCGGTCGATGACGAAGGTGGTTTCGGAGAAGTTCATCTCCCGGGCGATATCCTGCATGAGGGCATCGCTCAGGCCGGCGGCGCCTTCGACCACGGCCAGTTGGTTGCCCTGGTAGCGTGCCTCGGCGAATACATCGACGATGGTGAGCTTCACTTCCCGGCGTCTCAGGCGTTCTGCAGAAATTCCACCCAGTTGCCATCCGGATCTTCGACGATGGCGATGGTCACGCCGGGGCGGATCTCGGTGGCATCCACCCGAACGCGATAGCCGCCGTCGCGGCAGGCGCCTACCAGCTCCACCAGGTTGGCCACCGAGATGGTCCAGTAGCGGTAACCGGTGGCGCCGGCAATGCCGCCGCCGGCTGGACGCTGCGCCGGGGCCTTGTCCGGCACCACCACTTTGATGAGGCTGTCGCCGCACCACAACCGGTGCATGGTGCCGCCCATGGGGAATGGCGTGTCGCCCTCGTGGGTGAAGCCGAGGGTGTCGCGGTAGAACTTCAGGGCCGCGTCGCCGTCCGTGGTGACGATGCCGAGGTCGATGGCCGATTTGGTCAGCACTGCGCCCACCTGGTGTCTCCCTGCGTCGAAATGAGTTTACCCAGCATACAGGGGCGGTAGTCGTGGCGAAATGCTCGGACGATTATGGTATTGGTGTGCCATGACCTTGACCCTCAGTTTGATTGTCGAACTGCTGCTGCTGATCACCGTGGCCAACGGCGCGCCGGTGTTGGTCACGCGGCTGCTGGACGAGCGTTGGTCGTGGCCGGTGGACGGCGGCATTCGCCTGCGGGATGGCCGGCCGCTGTTCGGCGCCAGCAAGACGGTGCGCGGCGTGATCAGCGGCATCGTCGCCACCACGCTGGTGGCGGCGGCCTTTGGCTACCCATGGCAGCTCGGCATGCTGTTCGGTGCCGCGGCGATGGTGGGCGATCTGTTTTCCAGCTTCGTCAAACGCCGCCTGGGCATCCAGTCGAGTGGTCAGGCCATGGGCCTGGATCAGATCCCCGAATCGCTGTTTCCGCTGCTCGCGTGTTACGGCTATCTGGGGCTCGATCCGGTCAGCGTGGTGCTGCTGGTGCTGCTGTTCACTCTGGGCACGCTGATCGCCTCGCCGGTCATGTACTGGCTCGGCATTCGCAAGCACCCTTATTGAACGGCGAAATTGCAAGGCGAAAGGACGATGGTGACCGATCAGATGCTGTTCAGCGCCGCGGCCGAGCGCAACGCGGACGCCATCGGCCGCGTGCTCGAGGCGCTGCTGCCCGAGCACGGTGACGTGCTCGAGATTGCCAGCGGCAGCGGCCAGCATGCGATTGCCATGGCTGCGCGTTTTCCTGGGCTGCGCTGGCACCCGTCGGATCCGGACCCGCGTGCCCGCGCCTCCATCGCAGCGCGGATCGCCGCGGCGGCCGTCGGCAACTGCGAGCCGGCCCGGGCTCTGGATGTGCTGGCCGCGTGGCCGCCGCTGCAGGTGGACGCGGTCGTGGTGGTGAACCTGCTGCACATTTCGCCCTGGCCCGCCACCGTGGCCGTGTGCCGTGGCGCCGCCGGCATTCTGAAACCGGGGGCGCCGCTATATGTCTACGGCCCGTTTCGCCGCAACGGCGCCCACACCTCCGATGGCAACCGCAGGTTCGACGCGGCATTGCGGGCGGAAAACCCGCTCTGGGGCATCCGCGATGCCGAGGCGGTGGTCGCCAGTGCCGAGCAGTGTGAGCTGAGTTTCGATAGCCTGATCGAGATGCCCGCCAACAACCTCAGCCTGGTGTTCCGCCGCCCGGCAGGGTAGCAGCGCCACCCGCTGGGGCGGCTTCAACCCCGGGCGATGCGCCGACGCAGCAGCACCAACCCCAGCAGGCCCATGCCGAACAGGGGCAGAGAGCCGGGCTCCGAAACTTCGGTAGTCGAGCCGCGGATCCAGGCGGAGGCGTGCGAGTACGCGTTTACCGTCTTGTCTTTGGGGTTGATCCAGAAGTTGTTGTACTGCCCCTCGATTCCGAGGATCACGCCTTCGAACAGATAGGCGATGAAGCTGTTGCTGGATTGCTTGATCCCCAGCACGAAGTCCACGCTGGTACCCTGCATCGCGGCGGGAACGGTAACCACGTAGTCGAACCGGTAGTCCGAATCTTCGTCGCCGATGGTGACCACAATCGAGTAGCCGGGCAGGGCGTCGTTGCCATCGTAGCTGCCGTCCTCGTCCTTGCCGATGTAGACAAACCCGTCGCCGAAACTCGTGGTAACAAACGCGGTTTCCGCGGCCGGATTGGCAGCGATGTCGGAATCACCCGCACAGTAGTCGGCGGTCGCAGCATTTGCCATGGCGTCTTCAACGTCACAGGCGATAGGTGCCGCATGGGCCGGTGAGATCGCGGCCAAGCCCATCAGCAGGCACCCCAGTCGTACAACAGATTTCATCGAACAGCCCGGTCAGTTGAGTGAGGCTGCAGATGCTAGTGGGCGCCTGGCGAAAACCCTAACCTGTAGTAGTCATGGAGATATGAGAATTTTGTCGGCTCGCTCAGGCTTCCGCGCTGGGCCGCGCCGACACCGCCGCATGCCAACGCCACAGGTGGGCGAGCTCCGGGTCGGGCTTCAGATCCACCAGTTTGCTGGCGAAGTCGATGGTGCACAAGGCGGTGATGTCGGCGACGCTGAATGCCTCCCCGGCCATGAAGGTGCGCTGCGCCAGCTGCCTGTCCAGACGCCGATAGAACGCGCGTGCCGCCTTCTCACCGAGCGCTTTGGCCGCGGGAATCTGTTCGAACCGGCCGGCCGCCATTTTCGCCACCACGGGGCCGTTCACCCAGGCCTGGCCCACCGGGCCGAGCAGTTCGAACTCGAGCTGACGATTGACCATGTCGATGCGACCGATCTCCGCCGGGGTGGTGCCGAACAGCGGCGGCTGGGGATTCGCGGCCTCGAAATACCGGCAGATGGCAACGGATTCGCCGATGCAGGTGCCGTCGTCGAGTTCCAGCACGGGTACTTTGCCGCTGGGGTTCCTGGCGAGGAAGGCCGGCGTCTTGTGCTCGCCGCTGGCCATGTCCACCTGCACGGTGGGCACCGCGATGCCCTTCTCCGCCAGAAAGATCCGCACGCGGCGCGGGTTCGGGGCCATGGTCACGTCGTAGAGTTTCATGTCGGCTCGCAGTCAAGAGGGGAGGCGGAAGCTTAGTGCCGGGCTTGACCGAGGGGAAGCCCGCAGATTAGTGTGCATATACACCTACTGTGCAGGCTTCCCGCCATGCCCTCACCGTTGCTCGATCCCAGCCACTGCGTCAGCAACAACCTGCACAAAACGGCGCGTGCGGTCAGCCGGATCTATGCCGAAGAAATGCGCCCGGCTGGGCTCGCCCGCTCACAGTTTGCCATCCTCGGACATCTGCAGCACAACGGCACCATGGCGATCACCGAACTGGCAGGCCGGCTGTACATGGAGCGCACCACCTTGACGCGCAACCTCAAGCCGCTCGAGCAGGCGGGGTTGGTGGTTCGCAGCCTCGACGAGGCGGACGCACGGGTGAAGCGGGTGGCGATCACCGCGGCCGGGCGGCGCAAGCTGAAGCAGGCCCGCGGCCTGTGGCGCAAGGCCCAGGCGCGCGTGTTGAAACGCTTTGGCGAGCAGCAGTGGCGCGAGTTGGAAGACAGCCTGCGCACCCTGCGCAGGCTGGTGGGGTAACTCGAATGGCCTTCGCCCAAAAAGGTGCATATACACGCGATCCGTCGGCGGCGGCCACCGCAGCTGCCGGCCAGCCCGCCGCGCCCAGTGCCGTAACCCAACGGATTCTCGAAGGCGCGCCGTTGCCGCTGCTGCTGCGCATGGCCAGCCCGAATGCCGTGGCGTTCCTGGTTCAGGCCAGCGTCAGCGTGGCGGAGATCGGCTTCGTCGCCCGGCTGGGCGCGGTGCCGCTGGCGGGTCTCGCGCTGATGTTTCCCGCATTGATGCTCATGCAGATGCTGGCGAATGGCGCCATGGGCGGCGCCGTCTCGAGCGCGGTCGCCAGGGCTTTGGGCGCCGGCGATCGGGCCAGGGCGGAGGCCCTGATCTGGCACGCCCTGGCGATCGCCGTGGTGGCTGGTCTGGCTTTCCTGCTGCTGTATGCGCTGGTCGGCCGCAGCCTGATCGAGCTGTTCGGCGCCAGCGAGGCCGTCACCGACGCGGCAGCCGGTTACGCCGCCATCATCTTCGGCGGCGCCGGGCTGCTGTGGATCAACGGGTTCGCAAGCTCGGTGTTCCGCGGCATGGGCAACATGCGCTTTCCGGCTGCGCTCATGGTGCTTGCGGCGGCGGTACAGGTGCCGCTGGCCGGCGCCCTCATTCTCGGCTGGCTCGGCGCACCCGCTCTCGGCGTCCAGGGGGCGGCCGTTGCCGTGGTCGCCGTTTCCGCGATCAGCAGTGTGATCCTGCTCGCCCGCCTGGCGGGGGCCAACGCCGGCCTGCGGCTGCGGGTCGGCGCGCTGCGGCTGCGCGCTGCGCTGTTCGCCGACATTCTGCGGGTGGGCGGGCTGGCCGCACTGTCGCCACTGTTCGTGGTGGCCACCATCATGTGCATCAACGGCATTGTCAGCGGCTTCGGCGTTGCGGCGCTGGCCGGCTACGGCATCGTCTCGCGGCTCGAGTTCCTGCTGACGCCCATGGTGTTCGGCATCGGCGCGGCCATGACCTCCATGGTCGGCATCAATGTGGGTGCCGGTAACGTTGCGCGCGCCGAGCGTATCGCCTGGGTGGGTGGGCTGCTCGCCGCCGGGCTGACCGGCGCGGTGGGCGTGACCCTGGCCATTGCTCCGGGGCTGTGGCTCGGCTTCTTCACCGACGATGCCGCCACCTGGGCTTCCGGCGAGGCCTACCTGCGCATCGTCGGGCCGCTGTTCGCGTTCCAGGGCCTGGGCCTGGCGCTGTACTTCGCCTCCCAGGGCGCGGGAACGGTGGCGTGGCCGGTGCTGGCGACGGTGCTGCGATTCGTCGTCGGCGTCGGTGGCGCGGCGCTCGGCGTGTACGTGTTCGAGCAGAATCTCACCTTCGTTTACGGCTGCATGGCGGCGGCCATGCTGCTGTACGGCAGCCTCACGGCCGCTTCTGTCAAACTCGGCGCCTGGCGGCGCAGTGGATCCTGGTAGCCTCGAACAAAGGAGGTCGACGATGCCCTTTCCTCACCCCGTGAACCCTGCAAGTGGTGCCGCGTCTGCCGATGCCTTGTGCTCGGATCGAGTGTCCTTGGATCGAGTGACGGCGGTCGCTCCCGAGGGCGGCGCGACCGACGCCTTCGTTGGCGTCGGGCGCGATTACGGGCCGCTGCGCATCTACGGCGGCCATCTGCTCGGCCAGGCTCTGGCGGCAGCGTTCGCCACGGTGGCAGAGCCCAAGCTGGCGCACTCGCTGCACGCGTACTTCCTCGCCACGGGAGCGCCCGACGCACCCATCGGTTACCGCGTGGAGCGGCTGCGGGACGGCCGCAGCTACGCTACCCGCGCGATCCGCGCGGTGCAGCAGGAACACACGCTGATGGTCATGACCGCGTCGTTCAAGAACCCCGAGCCGGGAGACGAGCATCAACCGCCATTGCCCGACCTGCCGGGGGTGGAGGAGGCGGTGCGCCGTCGTCTGGCAGGCGGCGAGGCGCCGCTGGCGTTGCCGTTTGCCGCGGGCTTCGGCATCGAGCTCGAGCCCGTGGACGATTGGCGGCCCCAGGCGCCGGCGGGAGGCGCCCCAGCTATCGCCATGTGGATGCGCGCTCCCGTGTCGGTCGACGCCAATGCGCGCGCCCGCCAATGCGCCCTTGCCTACCTGTCGGACGGCTCGCTGATGTTCAACGCTCTGCGTCCCCACGGCAACGCCTTCGCCAGCCACCGCGCCACGACCCTGGACCACAGCCTGTGGTTTCATCGCGACGGGGACCCTGGCGACTGGCTGCTTTACGACCAGCAGGGCCCGGTGGCGGCGGATTCGCGGGGCCTGAATCACGGCCGGATCTTCGATCGTGGCGGCCGCCTGCTGGCCAGCTCAGCCCAGGAAGGCATGATGCGCCGCAGTTGATTGCCCGCCATCAGCAGCTTGCCGCGGCTGGGGTGTATCATCGTGCGAACACCCAAATTGTCGTGAACATCATGGATTGGAGAACGATTGCCCTCACCGGCGCGGTGAATCTGCGGGATTTCGGCGGCTACGCCACGGCCGACGGGCGTTCCGTGCGGCGGGGCCTGCTGTACCGCTCTGGCACCCTGACCCATCTATCCGCCGAGGCCCAGCAGACGTTCGCTCAGCTCGGCGTCGGCCTGATCTGCGACCTGCGCCGGCCCGAGGAGCAGGAAGAAGAGCCGACGCCGTTTCCGCGGCATGCGCCCCGGCGGCTGGAAATTCCCATCGACCCCGGCAGCGCCATCTCCATGCGCGCCAATCTCGGCCGGGCGGAACTGGCGCTGCAGGAACGCATCGACTTCATGGTGGCCATCAATCGCGAGCTGGCCCGGGATCACGCCGAGGATTACGCGCGTATGTTCGAGGCGCTGCTGGAGCTGGAGGAGGGCGGCTTCCTGGTCCACTGCGCGGCGGGCAAAGACCGCACCGGCTTCGCCTGTGCGTTGATCCTGCACGCTCTGGGGGTGCCGGAAGAAACCGTGCTGGAAGACTACCTGCTCACCAACCAGGCCATGGATTTCGAGGGCTACATGATGCCGCGGCTGGTGGCCCGCTACGGCGCCGGCGCGGTGCCGGACCGGGAGGCCATCATGGCGCTCGCCGGGGTTCGGCCCGAATACCTGCTGGCCGCCTACGCCGCCATCGAAGCCGAGTTCGAGGGCGTTGAGCATTACGTGGAGCGGGCCGTGGGCCTGGACGCCGCCGCCCGGCAGCGGCTGCGGGCGCGGTTCGTCGAGTGAGGTGGCAGCACTCGACCCGCGCGGCGGGCGGCTAGCGGTGGCGGAGATCGAGGCGCGTGATCTGGTGAAGTGCTTCGGCAGCTTTCGCGCCGTGGCCGGCGTGTCGTTCGCCGTGGAGGCCGGTGAAACCTATGGCCTGCTGGGGCCGAACGGGGCGGGCAAGACCAGCACCATGCGCATGCTTGCCGGGTTGTCGCCGATCACGTCCGGAACCCTGGTGGTAGCCGGCCTCGACGTCACGCGCCACGGCCGCGCCGTGCGCGCCTGTCTGGGGGTGGTGACCCAGAGCGATGGCCTCGATGAAGAGCTCAACGTGCGGCAGAACCTGGAGGTGTTTGCCTATCTGCTCGGCCTGTCGCGGCGGCGGGCGCGGCAGCGCAGCGCCGAGGTGCTGGAATTTTTCGGCCTGGAAGCCCGCGCGAGCGATGAAGTCGCCGATCTCTCCGGTGGCATGCGACGGCGCCTGGCCATCGCCCGGGCGCTGGTGGGGGAGCCGCGAGTGGTGGTCCTCGACGAACCGTCCACCGGCCTCGACCCGGAAAGCCGGATCCGGGTCTGGGAGGAACTGGCGATCCTCAAGCAGGCGGGGGTAACCCTGCTGATGTCCACCCACTACATGGACGAAGCGGAAACCCTCTGCGACCGGCTGGCGATCATGCACTCGGGGCGTATCCTCGATGAAGGCACGCCGCCGGAACTGGTGACCCGCCATGCCGGCAGCGCCGCGGCCGACATCCGCCCGGTGAGCGCCAGCCGCGATGACGTCCGGCAGGCGCTGACCGCGGCGCGACAGCCGTTTCGCGAGGTGGGCGCGCTGTTCCGGGTCACCGGGCGCGACGGCCGGCCGCCGGAACTGCCGCCGCTGCAGGGGGTTCAGGTGAGCCATCGCGCCGCCAACCTCGAGGATGTGTTCCTGTCGCTGGCCGGGCGGGGGCTCGGCGAATGAGCCAGCGGCAGCCGGCGCCGGTCACTGTTTCCCGAGCTGAGCGGGCCAGCGCGCCGACCGGTTCCACCCTGCGGTGGCGGTCGATATCGGCCATATGGTGGCGCCACGTGCTGTCGCTCGCCCGGGTGTGGAAGGTGGCCATCACCTGGTTCGCGGTGGAACCCGCCATCGTGCTCATGGCGGTGGCGCTGGGTATCGGTCAGCTGGTGGGCGAGGTGGAGCACTACGGCAGCTACGCCGTCTTCGTCGCCCCGGGCATCGTCGTCGGCACGGCCATGTTTCACGCGCTGTTCGAGTGCTCCTGGAGCGCCTTTCAGCGTATCCAGCAGAGCATTTACGAGACCATGCTCACGGCGCCGGTGACCATCACCGAGATCGTGCTGGCGGAGCTCTCCTTCGCCACGACCCGCGCGCTCATCTCCACGGTGGCCGTTGGCGGTTTCGCGGCCATGTTCGGCTGGATACCGTGGCTGGCGCTGCCGGCCCTGCTGCTGGTGGCGGTGGGCGTGGGCCTGGTGTTCGGCGGCATCGGCCTGCTGTTCGCGGCGCTGTCACCCACGGTGCACGCGCTGTCGCTGGTGTTCACCCTGGTCGCCACACCGCTGTTCTTCTTCAGCGGCGCGTTCTTCCCCATCGACGTGCTGCCCGACTGGATCGCCCCGGTGGCCTGGGTGGCGCCTCTCACCCCCCTGGTGCATCTCGGGCGCGGCTTCGTTGTCGGCGTGTTCGACACCAGTCACGCGCTCTCGGCTGCCTACGTGGTGGTGCTCGCCGGAGCGCTGTTTCCGCTGGCGGTGACGCTGTTGCGGCGGCGGCTGCTGAAATGATCCCGGGGGGAGCGAAGTCGCTGCGTATTTTGGTTCCAGGGGCGCGCATAGTACGATAGCGGCAACAAGGGGGAGCACATGAGTCAGCGACTGACCGATTCCGATGCCTCGTTTCTGTACATGGAAACCGCCAGTGGGCCGATGCACATCTCTTCCATCTACGTGCTCGAGGGGGAGCTGGCGTTTCCCGAGGTCTACCAGCACCTGGCTGAGCGCATCCATCTGATCCCGTCTTATCGGCGCAAGCTGGCTCAGGTGCCGTTCAATCTCGCCCACGCCACCTGGGTCGACGACCCGGAATTCGATCTCGGCAATCACGTGCTGCACCACCAGCTGCCTGAAGGGTCTTCGCTGCAGGCCGGCATCGATGCCGCGGTTGAACTCAACGAAGCCATTCTCGATCGCCGTCGGCCGCTGTGGCGTTTCCGGGTCATCAACGGTGTTCCCGGCAAGACGCTGATTCTGCAGCAGACCCACCACGCCATGATCGACGGTGTGTCCGGTATCGAACTCACCACCATTCTCTATGACTTCGACCCGAAGGGTGGCAACCGGCCGCCGCCGGAGGCGAGCTGGGAGCCAGAGCCGGTGCCGGGGCCGCTGGAGCGCTTCGCCGACGCCCTCAAGCATAATTTCGACAAGGCGCGTAACAGCGACCCCATGGCGCTGTTGCGTGACGGCGAGCAGCAGCGTCATCTGCTCGCCCGGGCCGCCAGGGTGATGACCCAGTTCGTCAGCCGGCCGGCGATCACGGCGCCGTTCAACGCCGGTCTGGTGGGGCCGAAGCGGCAGGTTCAGTACCTGAAAAAGTCCTTTGCGGAAATCCGCGAGATCCGCCGCGCCCTGGGTGGCACCATCAACGACGTGGTGCTGGCGGTGCTGTCCGAGGCGGTGGCCCGCTATCTCGAGGCCCATGGCGAGACCACCGAGAGTCAGTACCTGCGCGTGATGTGTCCCGTCAGCGTGCGCACCGAAGATCAGGCCGGGGCTCTCGGCAACCAGGTTTCCGCCATATTTCCCACCCTGCCGGCCTGGTCCATGAGCGCCCTGCAGCGACTCAACGCCGTGTGCACCGAGACCGACCGCATCAAGCACGACCAGGAGGCCCAGGCGCTGGCGCTCATGACTCAGGGCGATTCGCTGCTGTGGCCGCTGGCCATGGCGCCCAGCCAGTTGGTCGGCACCCCCTGGGATCCCACCGCGCTGGCCGCGCGCCTGCCGCTGCCGGTGCCTGCAACCGGCGGCTGGCGGCCACCCAACCTGGGCTTCAACTTCACCTGCACCAACGTCCCCGGGGTGCAGGTGCCCCAGTACCTGTGCGGCCACAAGGTCACCGACACCATCGGCCTGCTGGTGCTCACCGGCAACGTTGGCTTCAGCGTCACCATCCTCAGCTACAACAAGGAGTTGTTCTTCAACTTCATCTGCGAACCGCGGCTGCTGCCAGACCTCGAAACCATCGTTGCCGCCGCCGCCGACGTCTTCGGCGAGCTGTGCGAAGCTGCGCGCGAACGCGCCGAGTTGCTGGCGTCGTAAACCACCTGAATCGATCACGGAGAGACCCAACCCATGTCGAGCGAGCTACCGGCAGATCAGTATCCCAAGACCGTCACGCTGCCCGACGGCAAGCAGGTGCACGTGCGGCACATGAGCTCCACAGATCGGGACGCCGTGATCGGTTTCGCGCGCAATCTGCCCCAGGAGGATCTGCTGTTCCTGCGGGTCGATCTCACCGAGCCTGCGGTGGTGGACGAATGGATCCGCAACGTCGATGCCGGTTACTCCACCACGCTGGTGGCTTACGACGACGCCGGTCTCATCGGCTACGCCACCGTGCACCGCACCCCCGCCCCCTGGACCCGCCGGGTGGGCGAGATCCGCGTCAACGTCAGCCCCGACTATCGCGGCCGCGGCCTGGGGCGGGTGCTGACCTCGCACATCTTCGACGTCGCCCGCGGTCTCGGGCTCGCCAAGCTGGTGGCCAACATGACTTCGGATCAGCATGGCGCGCAGTCGGCGTTCCGGCGCCTGGGCTTCGTTCCCGAGGCGGTGCTCGCCGACTACGTCGAAGATCGCAAGGGCCGGCTGCGGGATCTGGTGATCATGACCTACGACATCCTCGGCCACAGCGACCGCATCGCCGACCCGCTGCGCGTCTGATTCGCGGCATCGCCCGATCGCGATCCCGCACCGGCTGGGGCGGCACTGGTGCTGGTCGAGCGCCCTGTCGGCGGCCGCCGCCCGGAGCAGACGTTCGGGT
>JBLRXD010000127.1:0-12354 GCA_047920935.1 Pseudomonadales bacterium
CGAGCTGGCCGGGGATCTGCTGCGGTCGGGGGAGCACGTCATTGTCGACGCCACCTTTCTCGACCGGGATCGGCGCCAGCCGTTTGTCGCGCTGGCCGCCGCTCTGGGCAGCCCGGCCGTGGTACTGCATTGCCACGCGCCGCTGGACGTGCTGCGGCAGCGGGTGGCCGACCGCAGTAAGCGGGCGGGCGCCCCTCACGCCGACCCGTCGGATGCGGATCTGGCCGTGCTCGAGCATCAGCTGGCGCGGTTCGAGCCGCCCACGACGGGCGCGATTGGCGTCGACACCCGCGACGAACCCAGCTACGACCAGTTGCTAGAGCTGCAACGGCGGCTGCTGGACGCCGATTGAGCGCGCGCTCAGTCGCGATTGGCGCCTGAAGACGCGCTTTTGTTGGCGCAGGCGATGCACAGGCTCGCGTACGGCACCGCGCGCAGGCGCGGCTCGCCCACCGGCTCGCCGCAGCCGGTGCACTCCCCGAAGCTGCCATCCCCCAGGCGGCGCAGCGCACGCTCGATCTCGCGCAGCTCCGCGTGAACCTCGTGGTCCAGGGCCACCAGGGTCTCGGCATTCTCGAGTTCCACCGCCTGTTCGGCAAAGTCGGCCGAAAGCGGCTCTTCGCGATGTCTGGTGTGTCGGGCCAGGCGCTCCCGGCGCTCGGTAAGTTCCTCGCGCCTGCGCTCGAGAACGGCTTTCATCTCGTCTAGGTCCACGTTATGGCTCCTGCAGGATGGGGCGTCGGTAGTTTCCGGTAAGCTTCGGAGCTTTTACGGTACAGGATTTGGCTGACGCGTACACCATCACCCGGGGGTCACTAGGGGAAATCCGAAAGTCTGGCCGGGGTTGTCCCGATGGCCTTCGGAAGCGGGGAAGTCTAGTCTTCACGCTGGCCCATTTCCCTGACGTATCTCATGGCTTACCGGCACATACTCGCAGCGGTGGATCTCTCCGAGGAGTCTTCCCAGGTGCTCGACCGCGCTCGCGCGGAGGCGGACCAGCACGGCGCCCGACTGTCTCTGTTGTCGGTGGTCAAACCCTTGACTCAGGTATACGGCGGCATCGATATCGCGCCGCTCGGTGGCACCAACGTGTCGTTCGAGCAGCAGGCCCTCGATCAAGCCGGCCAGCAGCTGGCAGAGTTGGCGCGCCGCTATGGGGTTGCGGCCAGCGACGCTCACGTGCTGCTGGGCGCGCCGGCTTACGACATTCGCGAGTTCGCCCGCACGGCCGGTGCGGATCTCATCGTCATCGGCACCCATGGCCGTCATGGGCTCGGCTTGCTGCTCGGTTCCACGGCCAACGGCGTGCTGCACGGCGTGGATCGCGACGTGCTGGTGGTCCGGGTACGTTTCGAGAAGTAGGTCCGCGCGGCTGCGCGGGCCCCCCGAGACTCAGAAAGCGCTGTCGTAGACGGCCAGGGCGGCCGCACCACCGGTATGGATGAACACCAGGTCATCGATGCCGGCGAACTCGCCGCGTCGCACCCGATCCACCAGGGCCGATAGGCCCTTGCCCGAATAGACCGGATCCATGATTACCCCCTCGGTGCGGCCGAGCAGCCTGATGGCCTCCACGGTGGCCGCGGTAGGCAAACCGTAGCCTTCGCCCAGATAGCCATGCTGCACCAGCACCTCAGCGGACGTCACGGTGGTGTCCAAGCCTCGGTTTTCGACCACCTCGGTGGCGATTCGCAGCACTTCTTGCGCCAACGAATCGGCATTTGGCTCGGAAACGTTGATGCCGTGGACGCGGGGCTTGAGCTGCGCGTCATCATCCGCGAGCAGACCGGCGAAGCCCGCCAGCAGTCCGGCCTGGGTGCCAGCGCTGGAAGAAGCGTGCATCACGTCGGTGAGCCGGAATCCGCAGGCTTGACTCTGCTCCAGCAGTTCCATGGCGCAGCGGGCGTACCCCATGGCGCCGACGGCGTTGGAGCCGCCGACCGGAATCACGTAGGGCACCCGGCCGGCGCTTTCCAGATGCTGCAACAGGCTGGCGCGGCGCGTTGCGATTTCGGATGCGCGGATCAGATGGACGTTGGCTCCCAGCAGTCGATCGAGCAGCACGTTGCCACCGGTCTCGTACCCGGGGTGCTCCCAGCGTACCTTGCGGGCGAGCAGCAGATGGCAGGGTAGCCCCAATGCCGCACAGGCAGCGGCCGTCTGCCGGGCATGGTTCGACTGCACGGCGCCGAAGGTGACCACCACGTCGGCTTGCTGCACCTGAGCGTCCGCCAGCAGGTATTCGAGCTTGCGGGTCTTGTTGCCGCCGGTGGCGAGACCGGTGCAGTCGTCGCGTTTGAGCCAGATGCGCGGCCCGCCGAGGGCCTCGGACAGGCGGTCCAGCGGGGTGAGCGGCGTGGGTAGGAAGCCCAGGGGCACTCGCGGCGCGTCGCTGATCCAATGGTGGTTCATCAGGCAACTCCGTTCGGGGTGCTGGTAACGCCAGGGCTACAACCAGTGCAACAAGCAGGGCAACAAGCAGGGCAACAAAAAGCCGCCCGAAGGCGGCTCAAAATAGCCCGAGTTGTTGTTGTTGTTCGGGCATGCCCTGATCGGGTTGATCTCGCGGCTATCGTGCAAGACCTGCTGCTTACTTAAGATGACCCCCAGCGCGCAGACGATTGATTTCAGGCAGGGCGAAATCGACGGGTAACTTATCAAAAGCGCTTCGTTATATCAACGAGTTATTACCGCTTCTTGAGGGTTTCCGAAGCTCGCGCGGTGGCCGCCTTCGGCACGTGGGTCTGGGCCCCCCGGAAGGCCAGGCAACGGGCGGCCATATGCACGCCGGCCGTGACTGCGGCGGGGGCGTCGGCCTGCGCCAGCAGGGCGCTGGCGAGCGCGGCGACGAAGGCGTCGCCGCAACCGGTGGGGTCGAGTGCGGCGCGCGCTGAGGGCTCGGGCACCGGCACGGCGATCCGCTCCGGCAGGATGGTTACCGGCCGGGGACCATCGGTGATCACCACTCGCGGTACGCGGTCGCAGATGTGCTCCGCCGTGAGTTGGGCGCACAGGGCCTGCCATTCGTGGCGGTTGACCACGAGCAGTTGCGTACCCTCCAGCGCGGCGGCGATGTGCGTCGGCGTCAGCATCTCGGCGTACTGGCCCGGGCACCAGACGACCAGTGGCAGGCCACGCAGTCGGAGGGTGTAGCCAGACATCTTCTCGGGCAGATCCGGGGCGACAATGGCGGCATCGAAAGGCGGGCCGGTCAGCAGTTCTTCGAGATCCTGCTGCCAGCGTTCCAGTCCGGAAGGCCCCGGGTAAAACGCCGTAAACTGCACGCCGTCGGGGCCGGTGAGCACGATGCCGCGGGCCGACGGAGTGCCGGCGATACCGAATATGCCAGCGTCGGATATCCCTGAGGCGCTGACGTGTCGGGCGTAGCGGCCCCAGTAGTCGTCGCCGGCGTAGACCAGCGGCACCGCCTGGTGGCCCAGGCCGGCCAGGTTGTAGGCGATGTTCATGGCGCAGCCGCCGAACCGGCGGTGCAGTTGATCCAGCTTGACGTTCCGGGTGGTGGCCGACCAGGGGGCAGCGAACGTGCCGATGTCGTCGTAGGCCAAGGTGCCGCAGATGAGGATACGCGCCATGATACGCAGGTTCCAGGGTGGTTTGCCGGACAAGCCCGATACAACTTCCGTCATGATGCCGTCACGAGTCGGGCTTAATCTAGACCTGGTTTGGAGTATGGGCCGGGAAGCTGGAGCAGCCATGAAGAATCTGGTCGGACGGAGTTTCGCCATCGCCGATGATCGGTATCGCATCGTCGATGTGCAGCAGTTGGGTAAGGGTGCGGTGGTGTATGCCGAGGCGTTCCCAGGCGAGGAGGCAGCCGGAGCTCCTCGTCGGCAGACGCCGATGCCGCCGCGTACGGCGTTTCACTACGGCGATATAGCTGCGCTGCTCGACAGCACCGCGCCGATTTGATACCGGCGCAGCTCGGCTGCGCCCCCCAGAACTTGGAGTGACATTCAGCAGATGGAACTGGAAGAACTTTCCGAGCCGTGCCACCCGGATACGGTGCCGGCGCCGGGCGAGGACCTGCAGGATTCCGCCCCCGATTGGGTCGATGCCTACGAGAGCTGACGACCGCCAAGCGTGAAGTGCGTCTCAGCCGACAGCGGCGAATTGCGGCCTAATTCCGCAGTAGAGAGCGCCGGAGAGAGCGCCGGAGAGAGCGCCGACAAAGTCGCCGCAACTGAGGAGACCCATGGCCACCGCGGAAGGATTCCAGGAACTCGTGGTTCTGTTCGATGGAGCGGCATCGAGCATCGATGCCGAGCTGCGCGTCGAGGAGTTCGAGCGCCTGCTCGCCGGCGAGGCTACCCTGGAGGATCGCGCGGCCGGCAACGTGCGAGCTGCCTACGCGCAGGTAGGCGCCGGGCTGGCGTTGAAAGCGGTCGTGTTCTTCATCTTCAAGCTCGATGCCCGCGGCCGCGTGCATTCGCCGTTCAATCTGCCGCTGCAGTACATGGCGCATCATGCGGGCCCGGGGCCGAACCTCGGCATCGGCTCCATCAGAATGGCCTGCCGCAGCCAGTGTCCGATCCCTTGGCACGCCCTCAATCTGTGGGAGCCCGCCGGCGCGAGCGAAGATCATGCTGCCATGCTGGTACAGAAGGCGGTGTGGAAAAACCGGCTGGGGCTCCAGGTGCTGCCGGAAGTTGCTGCAGCGGAATCCGTGGAGGAGCCCGTCGAGGAGTTCGCGGCTCGAACCCGCCAGCCTCTGGATGCGGTGCTCGAGTTGGACGAGGCCATGAAGCGCGAGACCCTGCAGCGGCGCTACGAGACTCAGCAGCACCAGGCGCAGGAGCACCTGCTGACGGCCACCTTCGGCGAAGCGGGGCGAGTCAGCGCGAGCCAATACGCGCGCCGCGCCAACGATCCGGGGCCGCACGCCGCTGGGCACCTCCGCTCCGAACTGGAGCGTCAGCAGCAGAACTACCTGGAACAGATCAACAGCTGCCGGGACGAGATTCAGAAGCTGAAGGCAGCGCTGCGGCACGAGCAGGAACGCAACCGCCGCCTGCAGCAGTTGCTGCGGGGCGATCTCTGAGCCGAGCGTGCGCGCGCGCGCTGGCGAGCGCGCACGCTGGCGCGCGCGCGTTCAGCCCTCCGGCGTCAGCACCGGCCCGATGCCGAGGGCAGTGGTGATCAGCAGCAGCAGCCCCACCACCGCCATCCCGGAGAGAAAGCCTACCCCGGCTGCGCGCAGTGCAGAGTGCACCGCTCCGCCCTGGGCGCGGTGATAAGCGATGGCGTCCCCCTGGAGAATCCAGGCCGCCCAGTACGCCAGCCCTGTCTGCAGCGCAACGAGCACCAGGCCGAGGATCGGGTGGTCGGGCAGGGCAGAGGCGATCACGATGATCAGCAGGTAAACGGCCAGCCCGCCCGCTGCTACTTTGCGGGCCAGGGCGTGGTACCCCATGGCTCGATAGTTCAACCATAACAGTATGGCTCCGCCAACCAGCGATCCGAGCAGCGTGCCGATGGCGATCCCCTGGGGGGTGTAGAGCTGTACTGACTGCTCTGGTCGGCCCATGGCGGAGTCCTTCGCAAGCGTTCGCTTCCAGCCCGTATAATCAAGGCATCGCAGCCACATGGCCAGACTGATGCAGATCGAGATCTTCTCCGACGTGGTGTGCCCCTGGTGCTTCATCGGCAAGCGGCGGCTCGACGCCGTGCTCGCCAGCGAGGTCGGTCAGGGCATTCAGGTGACCTGGCGACCCTACCAGCTCTACCCCCAGATTCCGGAGCAGGGGCTGCCGAGAGATCAGTTCATGAAGGCGCGGTTCGGCCCGGGCGTCGATCCGGCGGACATTTACCAGCGCATCCTGGCGGAGGCCGCGGCGCTGGATCTGGAGCTCGACTTTTCCGCTATCCGAGTCGCGCCCAACACCTTGCGCGCGCATCGGCTGATGTCCTGGGCGGAGCCCAGCGGCCGCCAGCATGAGTTGGCCGAGGTGTTGTTCCGCTTCTACTTTCAGCAGGGTCGCGACGTGGGAGATCGCCACGAGCTTGCGCAGGCAGCCGCCGCAGCCGGCTTGGACCGGGACGCCGCGAGCGCGATGCTTGCCGGTCACGACGAGTCCGACAAGGTGCGCGCGGAGTTGGCGTTGGGCGAAGCGGTGGGCGTCACCGGGGTGCCGTTCTTCGTCCTGGCGGGAAAATTCGCCATACCTGGGGCCCAGCCCCAGGAGGTGATGGCTCAGCTAATCAGCCGCGCCCGGGAGCGGCTCGGAGAGCAGCAGGGCTGAGGGGGGGCGGCAGTCATTCGGGCTTGGGCAGCACCAGGCGCGGGGTGACGGGCTGAGCGAACGTGTGCTTGGCAATGACGTCGTAGACGTGCCCACAGGCATCGCAATGGATCACCAGGAACCACGGCTGTCGGGTGCGCGATCGCTCGACGCTTTCCTGTGACACGATGTGCTGGATGCCCTGAATCCCGCACTGGGGGCACTTCGGGTCGGCCATGGTCGAACGTCCTCGGTGATGGTTGTGTGGCTGTCGCGGTTGCCGCCGGCGCCCTCAGTCCAGCGACTGATCCATGTCGAGGGCGGGCACCCCGCGATCGGCGCGACCGACGATCTTGGCCGGCACGCCGACCACGGTGACCCCCGGGGGCACGTCTTGCAGCACCACGCTGCCGGCGCCCACTTTGGCGCCGGCACCCACCTCGATGTTGCCGATGATCTTGCATCCCGCCGCCAGCAGCACCCCGCGGCGGATCTTCGGATGCCGGTCGCCGCTCTCCTTGCCGCTGCCACCAAGGGTCACCGAGTGCAGCATGGAGACGTCGTCTTCGATCACAGCGGTCTCGCCGACGACGATGCCGGTGGCGTGATCGAGCATGATGCCGGATCCGACGCGCGCGGCCGGATGCATGTCCACGCCCAGGGTCACGCTCATCTGGTTCTGAAAGAACTGCGCCAGGGTGCGGCGATTCTGATGCCAGAGCCAGTGCGCGATGCGGTGGGCCTGCAGTGCGTGGAAGCCCTTGTAAAACAGAAACGGCGTCGACACGTCGTTGCAGGCGGGGTCTCGGGTGTAGGCGGCAACGATGTCCAGTGCGGCCGCGCGCAGGATGTCGGGATTGGCGTCGGTGGCCTCGGTGATGACGTCGCGGATGAGCATGGTGGGCAGCATGGGGTTGTCGAGCTTGCTGGCCAGCCGGAAGCTGAGTGCGGCGCCGAAGGATTTGTGATTGAGCACGGTGGCATGGAAGTAACTGCCGAGAATCGGCTCATGAGCGGCCTTGACCGCGGCCTCCTCGCGCATCAGGCCCCACAGGCTGGTGCTGCCCTCGTTGGCATCGGCCTGGCGAAGCAGGTCGATCATGGTCAGATAACGTTGATCCACGGCGCTGTTCATGGTCCCCGGCTCCCGCCGACGGCATCCGGTCTGGACGCGGGCCAAGCAGGGTAATTGGCTGCCTGGCAAAATTCCAGCGGTGGGCGCGCCGGATTCCGCCCATTGTCCGCACCGGGGCGCATGTGTACTGTGCGGTGTTTCTGCAGAGTGGTCCCAGATGGCCAGTGTGTTTGCAACCATCGGCCTCATCAGCCGCCGGGACAGCCCCGAGATCCTCGACAGCGTGCTGGCGGTCAACGAGTGTCTGCGCCGCCATGGCTGCGATGTGATCGTGGAGGACGCCACCGCGCAGACGTTGCCCGGGTTCGAAGGCCCGGTGAGTTCCCGGCTGCAGCTTGGCGAACGCTGTGACCTCATCGTGGTGGTGGGGGGAGACGGCAGCCTGTTGGGGGTCGCTCGCGATCTGGCGCACTTCAATGTGCCGGTGCTCGGCATCAACCGTGGCGGCCTGGGTTTTCTCGCCGACATTCCGCCGGACCAGATCGACGCCCGGCTGCCCGCGGTGCTCGAAGGCAGCTTCAGCACCGAGGAGCATTTCCTGCTGGAAGCAGGGGTATTCCAGGATGGCCGGGAGACCGGTAGATCGGCGGCGCTCAACGACGTGGTGGTCCACCTTGGCGCCATATCGAGAATGATGGAGTTCTCGTTGTGGGTGGATGGGCAATTCGTCTATGAGCAGCGTTCCGACGGCTTGATCGTGGCATCCCCTACCGGGTCGACGGCCTACTCGTTGTCAGCCGGCGGGCCGATCATGCATCCGTCGCTGGATGCCATCGTCATCGTCCCCATGTTTCCCCATACCTTGACCTCCAGGCCGCTGATGGTGCGGGGCCAGTCGGAGATCTGCATCGTCATGGGAGACGCGGGCACGGCCGACGCGCAGATGAGCTGCGATTCTCAGGTCGACTTCCCCTTGAGCGCTGGTGCCGAGGTGCGCATCCGCAAGTACGCGACGCCGCTGCGGCTGATCTACCCCATGGACCACAATTTCTACGAGTCCTGCCGCAGCAAGCTCGACTGGGGAACCCGCCTCGGCGGCGGGCGTCAGCGGGATTCTCTCTCCGGATGATCAGCCCGGATGATCAGCCCGGACGATCAGCCGCGAGGGCCGTGCTCCAGCCGCGGCGGCGTATCGAGATCTTCCAATACCCCCGGGTCGTCCACGTCGACGGTAACGAGTTGCGCCCGAGCTTCGCGCACCAGGCTGCGTGCTCCCTCGTCGCCGCTCAGTCGGCACAGCCGCGCGAAGTGGGCGGCGCCGAAACCCACCGGATGGCCCGCCGCGCCATGGTATGCGGGCTGCACGATGGCATCCGGCGGCGCCGCCGTGAGTACCGCGCGCAGCCGTGCCAGGGTCTCCACTCGGACCCAAGCCATGTCCGCCAGCGCCACGAAGGCATAACGCCAGCCCGCGGCGGCACGAATCCCGGCGGCCAGCGAGTGGCCCATGCCCAGGTGGGCGTCCGCGCAGCGCACCACGCGCGGGGTGCCGGTTGCAGCGGCGGAGACGGCTGCGGCCAGATCGTCGTCCTCGGGGCGCAACACCACGATCAGCTGCTCGAACGCCGCGGCGTAGAGGCTGACGCTGGCGCTCAGCAGCGGCGTACCGTCCTCCAGCCGGTGGCGACGCTTGTCGCTGCCGAAGCGCCGCGACGCCCCGGCAGCCAGCAGTACCGCACCAGCTGTCATGCAGCGTCTCAGCTCGCCTGCGCGGCAAGCTGCTGCTGCGCGGCGGCGGTGGCACGGCTGCGCACCGCGATGATCTCGGCCATGATGGCGACGGCGATCTCCGGGGGGGTCTTGCTGCCGATGGGCAGACCGATGGGCGCGTGCAGGCGCTCCAGCGCCTGCTCGCCCACGTCCAGAGCGCGCAGCCGCTCGCGGCGGCTGGCGGAGGTGCGGCTCGAGCCCATGGCGCCGACGTAGAAGGCCTCGGTATGCAGCGCCTCCATCAGCCCCATGTCGTCGATGCGCGGGTCGTGGGTGAGGGCAACGATGGCCGAGGACGGGTCGCTGGCATGCTCACGCACTGCGTCATCGGGCATGTCGCAGAGCAACCGCACACCGTCGATGCCGAACTCGCTCAGCAGCTGCTCCCGCGGGTCGCAGACGGTCACCTGGTAATCGAGCTGCCGGGCGAGCTCCGCCAGGTACTTCGAGACCATGCCGGCGCCGATGATGAACAGTTGGTGGCGCGGCCCGTAGGTGTGCGTCAATGTCTGGCTGGATGCATCCCAGAGCAGCGGCGCCAGCGCCTCCACGGCCGTGAGGCTGCGCTTGCCGCTGCCGAGTTCCACCCGGCGGCGGGTCCAGGTGCGTGCCGCCACCCGGCTGCGCAGCTGCGCAAAGTGCTCCAGGGTCGCGGCGTCCGGCTGCAGCGGCTCGATGGTGATGTGCAGCGAGCCGCCGCAGGGCAAGCCGAACTTTTCCGTCTCCTCCGGGGAGATGCCGTAATGGAAGAACTGCGGGCGCTCGCTGGCCAGTTCGCCGGCGGTGAGCTTGTCCAGGAGGTCGTCTTCGACGCAGCCGCCTGACAGCGAGCCGACGATCTGGCCGCGGCCATTGCAGGCGAACAGCGAGCCGACGGGGCGCGGCGAGGAGCCCCAGGTTTCGATCACTGTCGCCAACCAGCAGCGCTCGCCGGCGCTCAGCCACTCACACACCTGGTTCAGAACTTCGTCGTCTACCGCTTGCATCTCTGCGCCGACCTGCGTGAAAGTGTTCGCGGCAGTTTACTCTCACTTCCGGCTGGCTTCATGCGTGTTATCCAGACATCCCTCGACGAGGACTTGTCGGTCTTCAGCCGCTATCTGTGGCAGCGGCGCGTGGTGCACCGGGTGTTCGAGGAGCGTGGCGCCCAGGTGCTCGAGGTTGCCGATCCGGCCGAGGCCGCTGCGGTGCGCGACGCCTTTGATGCCTGGAAATCCGGCCGTCTGCAGCTCGAGCAGCGGCGGCCGGCCGAGCCGCGCAACAGCGGCGGCTGGTCCCGGGCGATCGCCCGCTATCCGGCGCTGTCGACCCTTATTGCCCTGTCCGTGTTGGCGTTTCCGTTCAGCTGGCCGCTGTCCGAGGGGCGTCTGACTGAACTCGCGGCCTGGCTGACCATCATCGATCCCCGGTTGCCGGTGGCGGCGCTGCCGTCGCTGCCCGAACTGCTCGCCCGGCTCGAGATCTGGCGCTGGTTCACACCGATGTTGCTGCACTTCTCGGTGCTTCATCTGGGGTTCAACTGCGCCATCACCGTCGAGTTGGGGCGCCGCGCGGAGCGTGGCTTGGGAAGCGGCGGATTCGTGCTGCTGGTGCTCGCGATGGCTGCGGTCAGCAACCTGATCCAATACGCCTTCGGCGGCAACCCGCTGTTCGGCGGGCTGTCGGGCGTCGCCTACGGTCTGCTGGGCTTCGTGCTCACCATGAACCGGCTGGCGCCGGCGGTGCCGGAGTGGCAGCTGCCGAAAGGGCTCGCCATCGGGCTGCTGATATTCCTGGTGATCTTCACCACCGGCATCACCGAGGCGTTCGGTCTGTTCATCGCCAATGCCGCGCACTGGGGCGGTCTGGCGAGTGGCGTGCTGCTGGCGCTGGCGCACCGGGCGTGGGGTCGGGCGCATGCTTGAAGGCGTGCTCGAACAGCTCGACGTGGGCCCGGGCGCGCCCGCTCGCTATCGACTGCTGCTCGGCTCCCCCGGCGAAGGTGATGGGTTAGAACGTTCCGCGGATATCAATTCCATGATTGGCAAAGGGTTACGCCTGGAATTTGATGGAAAGATCACCTGTTGTCACTGCGGCCGGGTGACCCGCAAGAGCTATGCGGAAGGTTACTGCTATGGCTGCTTTCGAAGCCTGGCGCGCTGTGACCTGTGCGTGCTCAACCCGGTGCGCTGCCATTTTCAGCAGGGCACCTGCCGCGAGCCGGCCTGGGGCGAGTCTTTCTGCATGCAGCCCCACGTGGTTTATCTGGCGAACGCCAGCGGCCCCAAAGTCGGCATTACCCGGCGTGGCCGCGAGCTGACCCGCTGGTTGGACCAAGGCGCGGTGCAGGGGTTGCTGGTGGCATCCGCGGCCACCCGTCACCTCGCCGGTGTGCTCGAGGCGGCGCTGGCGCAGCATGTCAGCGACCGCACCGACTGGCGCGCCATGCTGCAGGGCGATCCCGCGCCGGTGGATCTGCCCGGCCTGCGCGATCGCCTGCGGGCCGTGGTGGAGCCGCTGGCGGCGGGGGTGCAGTGGTTGCAGGCGCCGGTGCGGGAGTTGACGTTTCCGATACTCCGCTATCCGCAGCGCCTGGAGCGGCTGCGGTTGCAGCCGGGGCAGGCGGTGGCGGGGCGCCTGGTCGGTGCCAAGGGGCAGTATCTGCTGTTCGACCATGGGGTCTTCAACGTCCGCCGGCATCGCGGCCATCACCTTCGCCTGAGCTGTTTCGACACCGATGAAGACACTACCCATACCTTTCAACTCGGCGCGCCAAAGCCGCAGCGCCGCGACCAGATGGAGCTGTTCTGATGGCCCGGGATGCGAACCCAAGAGCTGTTATTCTTTCGGAATATCAAAAGCCTGAATACCGAATCGAAGAAACTGATTTAACCTTTGAGATCGCCGAAGGCAGCACCGAAGTGCGCAGCCGGCTGCGGCTGCGGCGGGCCCCGGGCACCGCGCCCGGAACGGCTTTACGGCTCGACGGGCAGGGTCTCAGCCTGGTGTCGATCGCCGTTGACGGCGTCCCTCTGGGCAGCAACCAGTATCGGGTGGATGAGGATTCGCTGACTGTGTTCGATCTGCCGGAGCAGGCGGAGGTGGCGCTGGTCACCCGCATCTGCCCGGAAGACAACGCCGCGCTGGAGGGCTTGTACAAATCCGGCGGCATGTACTGCACCCAGTGCGAGGCCGAAGGTTTCCGGCGCATCACCTATTATCAGGATCGGCCCGACGTTCTGGCGCGGTTCACCACCACCATCGTGGCCGACGCGGAGCGCTATCCGGTGC
>JBLRXD010000128.1:0-12246 GCA_047920935.1 Pseudomonadales bacterium
GCTACTGCTGGATCCGCGACGCCACGCTCACGCTCTACGCGCTGCTCGACTCCGGCTATCAGGACGAGGCCCTCGCCTGGCGCGCCTGGCTGCTGCGCGCCGTGGCCGGAGAACCCGGGCAGCTGCAGATCATGTACGGCGTCGCCGGCGAGCGCCGCCTCACCGAGTTCGAGCTGCCCTGGCTGCCGGGCTATGCGGACAGCCGTCCGGTGCGCATCGGCAACGCCGCCTTCGACCAGGTCCAACTCGACGTACCCGGCGAACTGTTGGACACCCTGCACGTGGCGCGCAAGCACGACCTGGAAATCAGCGACGACGCCTGGCGTCTGCAGCAGGCGGTGCTGGCCGAACTCGAGACCCGCTGGATGGAGCCCGACGAGGGCATCTGGGAAGTGCGCGGCGGGCGGCGGCACTTCACCCACTCCCGCATCATGTGCTGGGTGGCGTTCGATCGCGCTATTCGGGCGGTGGAAGAGCTCCACCTGGACGGGCCGGTGGATCACTGGCGGGCGCTGCGCGAGGAGATTCACGCCGACGTGTGCCGTAACGGCTGGAACCCCGAGCGCGGCGCCTTCGTTCAGCATTACGGCGGCACCGCCCTGGACGCCTCATTGCTGTTGATGGCGGAAGTGGGTTTCCTGCCGGCCGAGGATCCGCGTTTCATCGCCACGGTCGAGACCATCGAGCGCGAACTGATGCTGGACGGCCTGGTGCTGCGCTACCGGGTCGAAGATACATCCGACGGCCTGCCCGGCCACGAGGGCGCGTTCCTGGCGTGCAGCTTCTGGCTGGTGGACGCCTACGTGATGCTCGGGCGCCACGACGACGCCGTGGCGCTGTTCGAGCGCCTGCTCGACATCCGCAACGATCTCGGCCTGCTGGCCGAAGAGTACGACCCGCGCCTCGGCCGCCAGCTCGGTAACTTCCCTCAGGCGTTCTCACACATCGCGCTGATCAACAGCGCCAACAACCTGATCTCGGCGGTAGGGCCGGCGCGCGAGCGCGCCGGGATGTAACACGAATCCGTAGCAGCGCTCCCACAGCACGCGCAATCACCCCTCAGCATCCCTGCCGCTCCGAGCGTACGCGGAGGAAGTCGACGCCGCCGACGCGGGTGTAGCGCGACGACGAGCTGCTGGGTAGCACGGCGCCCCAGCCCAGAGGCAGGTTACGTACCGTGCCGTCCTGGCCGTGGAGCCTGAGCACCGTTTGCCCCGCGATCACGGCCACCTCCCAGCGCCCGGCGGCGCCGCCCTGGCTGGCCGAGGAGCCGAACGCCCCGCCGACATCGATGCTCATCTGAAAGGTGTCGCTCTGGAAGTAGTGACCGGAAGCGCACAGATCGATGGTCTCTCTGGAGGTGTAGCCGCCGCCACCGGTGCTGTAGCGGTCGTACTTCCTGAGCATCATCCCGCGGAGCCGATCGTCCCACTCGCGGATCAGCGGGCCCGTATCCGGGGCGGAGAACCCCATGGAACCGGCGAGCGTCTGGGCGACCGCTCTGTGCTCCGCGGTGAACCCTTCGCTGGTCGTCGTCATCAGCACCGTCGCGCCGCCCGCGGAACCCACTCGCCCCACCCAGTGCGCCCGCGCGCGCTGACCCTGCACCACGCCCTGATACTCGCCGACGAGGCCGTCGGCCCCGAAACGCTCGAGGGTGCCGGCGAGCGACAGCGTCGTACCCTGCTCGTGCACGCCGTGCAGCATCTCGCGGCGCAGCGCGTCCACAGCGGTCTCGGCGGTGGGTATCACCATCATCACCCCGATCATGGTGTTGGAGCCGAGCAGGTAGTAGTTCTGCTCTTCGACGTACCTGACCAGCCAACCATCGGGCGGCGTGAACCGCAGGCCCAGGCGGGCGTTGACGACCTCGTCGCCACCGGCGGATGCGCTGCTGGGACGCGCGGGCGGTGCGGGTGACGCAGGAGACGCCGGAGACGCTGGAGACGCCGGAGGTGCGTGGGCTGGACCGGGCAGCGCTGTCACCGTTGCTTCGTTGCTGCGCGCCAGGAATATCTCCATGCCTTCGGCTTCCATCGAAAGCCCTGCGCCCTGCTGCGCGAAGCGCACGGCGAAAAGCTCGCCTGCGTAGCGGTACCACCCCGTCAGCACCCCGTGTTCCTCGCTGAGCCCCTCCAGCGGGAACCTCTCTTCCGCCACTTCGAGGAACCCGGACCACTCAAGGCCGGCCTGCTCGAGCGTCACGGTGATGGGCGCGTTGCTGTAGACCCCCGCCAGATCCGAGGCTCGAGCCGCCGGGGTCACCGCGACGAGCAGAGCCGAAAGCAGCGGCACGGAAAGACGCATAGGGATTCTCCTGAAGAAAACGACCGCAATCGCAAACTATCCGGCACGTAACCTGCTGGGGAAATCCCATGGAACTGCTACTTTCCTGGCTTGTACTTTCGTTCGCGGTGTGGGTCACCGACGCCGTACTGCCCGGTTTTCACGTCAAGAACTTCGTCAGCGCCATTCTCGTCGCGGCCATCTTCGGTATCCTCAATTTTCTGCTCGGCTGGCTGCTGTTCGCAATCTTCACCGTGCTGACGCTTGGTATCGCCTGGCTGCTGGCGTTCATCACCCGCTGGATCATCAACGCCATTCTGCTGGTGCTTACCGACAAACTCACCGACCACCTCAAGATCGACAGCTTCGGCTGGGCGCTGGGCGGCGCGCTGATGATGTCGTTCATCGGCACCGTGGGGGAGTGGTTGGTAAGAGCCTCCCTGTAGGAGCGACCAAGCAGCCTGGGGCCGCCGCGATCGCTTGAGGAAAAGCGGAGCTTTCCATGAAAGCGATCTCCAGATCGCGAACCCGCGAACTCACAAAAGCGAACTCGGGATATCGCGATCTGGAGATCGCTCCTACAATTGGGGCGCACAAGGAGCGCCCATGGATCAGCGATGCCGCATGCGGACGGCCGACGGCGCCGCCGTCGGCTACCGGCGCTGGTCGCCACCGTACCCGGCGGCGGCGCCACCGCTGCTGCTGCTGCACGGGGCCGCCAGCAACGGCACCCGCTGGTGGCACTTCGTTGCGCACAGCCACCTTGCCGCCAGCCGCGTGCTGCTGCGCCCCGATCTGCGCGGCCACGGCGACTCGCTGTGGCGCGGCCCGGCGGGCATGGCGGAGTGGATCGAGGATCAGGTGGCGCTGCTGCGGCACGAGGGCGTACCACGCGCCGTGATCGTCGGGCACTGTCTCGGCGCCAACCTGGCACTGCACCTCGCCGCCAGCCACCCGGACCTGTGCGCCGGCCTGGTGCTGGTAGAGCCCATGCCGCGGTGGGCACTGCGGGGCAAACTGGCGTGGGCCGGGCGGCTGGCGCCGGTGCTTGAGGCTCTCGCCGGCGCAATCGGACGGGCGAACCGCCTCGGCCTGCACCGGCGGCGGCTGGCCGGCGTCGATCTCGAACAGCTGGATCGGCCGGTGCTCGCCGCGCGCAACGGCGACGTCGAGCGCGCACTGGCTGCCCACGGATCGTTCTTCCAGGACATCCGGGTCGTGCCGAGCGCTCAATTCATCGCCAACTTCGTCGAGCTGGCGCGCCCGTTGCCAGTAACCCAGGTCCGCTGCCCCAGCCTGGTGGTGCTTTCCAGCGGGCGACACATGGCCGACCCCGGCGAGGTACGAGCCGCGTTGGCCGGGCTGCCCCGGGCGGAGTTCGTGGAGCTGGAATCTCAGCACTGGATCCCCACCACCCATCCGGAGCGGCTTTGCGAGCTGATCGACGCTTGGGTCGGAACCCCCTGACGGCGCCCTGCTGCAGAGTTTCGGCCCCGAGTTAACACCCATCAAAAGCCTGCGCTGTGGCGATATCTAGACTGGCGAGATGAGGATGTTCTCGAGGATAGCGCGAAAGGCCGCCCGCGCTGAGCAATATTGAAAGTACTATTTCTGTTGGATCAGGCGCCCGATTATCGAGAGGGCTTTTTGAGGGAGCTGGCCAGGCACTGCGAACTGACGGTACTGGCCCATCCGTGTGAGACGGCCGCGCTGACACCGCCCAGGACGAGGGCAGGGTACGAGTACATCGAATGTCGGAAATCGGTCGGCGGCAGAGTTCGTGCCGATTTCGAACTCGAGCAGCAGATCGAGCGGATCAAGCCGTCGATCATCTGCGTGGCGTTGAATCTGCGGTTTCCGCTGAGGATCGCGACCTTCTTGTTGAACCCGGAGTATCGGAATCGGTGGGTCTGGTGGGGGCAGGTGTTCGGCGTTCATGACAACCTCGTCATGACGCGCTTGAAACGATTCCTGTTGCGAAGAGCGGGCGGCGTGCTGGTCTACACCGATGACATCGTTCGAAGGCTGAAAGGAATCGATGCCCGTAGCTTCGACAACAGTCAGTTTTCAGAGGCGGATTTCAAGCGGCTCGACGCGGTCGACGACGGTGCTGTCAATTGCCTGTTCGTCGGCAGACCGCAGCCGAGGAAGCGACTGCATCTGATAATGGATATTGCCAGGCGGTTTCCGCGGCACAACTTCCGCTTGGTTGGGCCGGGGATGAGGGAGTATTTCGCTGCTGTCGAAATTCCCACGAACGTCGCGTTGTTTCCCGCAGCAGACGGAGATGATCTCGAACGGCATTTCCGTTGGGCCAGGCTGGTGGTCAATCCAGGCCACGCGGGTCTTCTGGTCATGAACGCTGCTTGTCACAACAGACCGATCTTGATCGATTCCCAGGTCAAGCACGCTCCCGAAGTGATTCTGGCAAGAGAAGCAGATCAGTACTTCATCGATTTCGATAGTGATGACGAAGTGGATCGCTTCTTCGACGTCACCTGCAAAGAGGCAGCTTCGCTCGCAAGCAAGGGGCAGGCGTTGTATGACAAAGCCATGGACAAATACACGGTAGAGAAGATGGCGCAGAAGCACATGACTGTTTTCGAGCAAGTCCTCGAGCGCTGTTCGGGCTGCGGCTAGAGAGTTCCCGCGCAAAACTCATGACCGCCGAAGTCGTTCAGGTACTGGAAACGATTCTGATGCTGTTCCTGGTGATTCTCACCGGGCTGGTGCTGCGCAAGCGGCGGCTGCTCGACGAGCACTCCACCGAACGGCTCAGCCGTTTCGCCGTCGATATCGCCTTCCCCGCGCTGGTTTTCACTTCCATGTTGCGCACCATCGAGCCGCAAGTTCTGGCCGACAGCTGGTACCTGCCGCTGCTGGGCTTCGTCATGCTGCTGCTCGGCATCGGCATCGGCTGGCTGACCGTGCCGCTGCTTGGTATCTCCGGTCGTCCCCGTCGTGGCTCGGCCGCCCTGGCCGCGGGCACGCCCAACTGGCTGTTCATCCCGCTGCCGATCGCCACCGCCCTCTACGGCGCCGAGGGCGAACGTATCGTTCTGCTCGTCAACGTCGGCGTGTTGCTGGTGTTCTGGAGCGTAGGGGTGTGGATCGTCCGCGGGGGCAAGCCGGATCTGGCGGCGCTGCGAAACCTGCTGCTCAACCCGGGCCTGGTGGCGACGCTTCTCGGCATCGGCATCGCCGCGCTGTTTCCATGGTCGCGGACTTTGGAAGAGCTGGACATCACCGAGGTGGCCGCCGGGGAGGCGCTGGCCAGCGTCGTGGTGCAGGCAATGGCCTTCGTCGGCGACACCACGGTGCCGCTGGCGATGCTGGTGACCGGGTCGTTCCTGGCGGGCGCGGGCGTGCGGGGCACGACGAATCCCCAGGTGCTCGGGGTCAGCGCCATTCGGCTGCTCGCGCTTCCCGCGATCGCCGTGCTGCTGCTGTATCTGGCACCCTTAGCGGGCCTGCCGGTGCCGACCGCGGTCGGCACCACGCTGGTGATCATCTCGGCCGCGCCGGTGGCGGTGACCTGCTCGATCCTGGCAGAAAAACATCAAGGCGACACCACGATGGTGTCACGGGTGATCTTCGTCAGCACCATGGCCAGCGTGGCGACCGTGCCGGCCATCGTCTGGGTGGCGCAGGCCATCGGGTTCTGAGGTCGCCGGGGCCGGGGGCCACCCGATTGCATTCCCCGCCAGAGGCTCATACCGTTGGCGCCTGCAATTCGAAGGGCTTCATCTTGTCGTCTCCCGCTCGCCATGACGGCACCCGCTGCCAATGGCTGTTGCTTCCCCTGTTGGTCGCGACGCTCAGCGCCTGCGTGACCGCCACTTCCACCAGCACGGGTACCGACGAGCCTGGCGCGGCTCCCTCGGGGGCCTCCGCCGCCGCTGATTCACACATGGATTCGTTGGAGCGGGAATTGCGGAAGCTGCTCGCCGACTCCGGCTCGAGCGTGACCCGCGTGCGTGGCGACATCGTCCTGACGATTGCCGGGCCCGGGGTGTTCGAGTCGGATCGAGCCGAGATCGGCCCGGCTTTCCAGGAATCACTCGGCGCGCTGGCGAGCCTGCTGAGCGCCGTCGGCAGCACCCTGATCGAGGTCACCGGATTCACCGACGCGACCGGGCCGATGATCGCCAATCTGGCCCTTTCGCTGGCGCGCGCCGAGCGCATCGCTCAGGTGCTGGCGACCCATGGCGTTCCGAAGGAGCGAGTCGTCGCCAAGGGTCTCGGCCCACTGCGCCCCATTGCCGACAACGACACGCCCGAGGGCCGTCAACTCAACCGCAGGGTCGAACTGACGATCGGCCGGCTGCCCGGGGAACGGATGGCGGCAGTCGCCGCGCACTGAGCGCAGCGGAAAGCCGCTGTGCTACGATCATTCCTCGCGGCTGGGGAGGAGTCATGAGAGAGCAACCGACGCCGCTCGGCGTCACCTTCGGCAGCCTCGGGGTGCTTGGGCCTCGGGCGGTGATCGACATCGCGCAACTCGCCGCGCAGCTCCAGTACCGCTCGTTCTGGACGGTGGAGGCAACCGGCACCGATGCGTTCACGCTGCTCGGCACCGTGGCGGCAACGGCGCCGGGCATGGCGCTGGCCACCGGCATCGTGCCGGTGCAGCTGCGCTCGCCGCCGCTGGCCGCCATGTCGGCGGCAACACTGCAGGCGCTCTCCCCCGACGCTGACGTCTGGCTGGGCGTGGGCGTGTCGGCGCCGGGCATTCTCGGTCAGCACGGCCTTCGGGCGACCGAGCGCCCCATCGCGATGATGCGTGAGTACGTGGCGCTGCTTCGGGAGTGCCTGTCGGGAGAGTCCGTCACCTTCGAGGGCGACTTCTGGCAGGTGAAGCGCTTCCGCCTGGGGGTCCGCCTCGGCGAGCGGCGGCCGAAGATCGTCATGGCTGCGCTCAACCCGCGCATGCTCACCCTGGCCGGCGAGATCGCCGACGGCGTTCTGCTGAACTACGTCCCGGTCTCCCATGTGCCGGCGTCGGTGGCCCGCGTGCGCGCGGGAGGGGGCGCCCGGATCTTCTGCTACGTCCACGCGGCGGTGGGCGATCTCGAGCGGTCGGCGGCGTCTGCGCGCAAGGATCTCTTCAACTACGCGATGGCCGACGGCTACGCCAGGATGTTTCGCGCGGCCGGCTTCGCTGACGAGGTCGACGCGCTACGCGAGCGTCATGCCGCCCGCGACCGGGAAGGCGCGCTCGCTGCGATCTCCGAGCGGATGATCCAGAACATCGACTTCGTCGGCAGCCGTGCCGAGGTCACGGATTTCGTGCGCGGGTATGTCGACGCCGGCGTGGAGCACCCGGTGCTCATGCCGATGCCCTGGGGGGAAGATCGCTTCGCGGTAACGCGCGCCACCATGGAGGCAGCAGCCGCGGCCGTCGCCTGAGCGGGGGCGCCCGAATGCGAATGATTGCTGTTCGAAAAACCCCTCCGCGGAGGGATCACGGCGCCGGCGACAACCACACCTCGCGCAGCGCCGTGCCTCGCCGACTAGAGGGATGGCGGGCGCTGGCCGCGACGCTGGCGATCTGCCTCGTCGTGACCGGCTCGGCGATGGCGGCCCCGGCCGATGGCCGCGACCAGGAAGCCGGCGATGCCGTTGCCGAGCTGCTGATACGCCAGGGTCGGAGCGAGCCCGGTCTGGTGTTTGCCGTGAGCATCGACGGCGAGATCGTCGCGGAGGCAGCGGCGGGGCTTGCCAGTCTCGAGCTCGGCGTGCCGCTCGCCGCCGACAGCGTCTTCAATGCCGGCTCGGTGGCCAAGTGGCTCACAGCCTACGCGGTGCTGCGCCTGGCGGAGGCGGGGCGGTTGTCGCTCGCGGCACCGCTGGAGCGTTATCTGGACGACTTGCCGCAACGCGCAAGACCCATCACCGTCGCCCAACTGCTGCAGCACACGTCCGGCCTGAAGGACTACTGGGCCCTGTCCGCTCTCGCCGGCCAGCACGGCGGCGACCGTCGTTCTCAAGCCGCGGCCGTGGCGATGATCCGCCGGCAGGACGACCTCAACTTTCCCCCGGGCGAACGCCACCTGTACTCCAACAGCGGTTACATCCTGCTCGCGGAGATCGTCACGGCGGTGACCGGCGAGCCCTACGCCGACTGGATGCACCGCACGGTGTTCGCGCCGCTGGGCATGCGCTCGAGCCGCATGCAGGACAATCCGTTACAGATCGTGCCCGGGCTGGCGCCCTCCTACCGCCGCCTGGGCGACGAGGGCGAGGCGCGTGAAAGCTTTGCCCGTGAGACCCTCAACAGCGGCGTGATCGGTTCCGGCAACCTGCTGACCACGGCGGCCGATCTGCTGCGATGGGCCCACTACCTGCAGCGCGCCCGCATCGACGGTGTGCCCGCGCTGGAGCGGCTTTCCCGTCAACCGGAGCTCACCGGGCAACCGCCGCCGGGCTACGGCTTCGGCGTCTCGGTCGGCAGCCATCGCGGTCACCGGGCGCTTCATCACGGCGGCGCCAACGCCGGCTACCGGGCCCATCTGCTGCTGCTGCCCGATATCGGCATCGCCGTCGCCGTGCTGTCGAACGCCGGTCATCTCGATGCCGAGGCCATTGCCCGCCTGCTGGCAGACTGGGCGCTGCGCCGCATCGGCGAGAGCGTGCCGGACGAGGCGGACGAGCTCACCGAGGGCATGTTGGCGCTCGCGCCGCCAGGTGGTCAGGACGCCTACGTCGGCATGTACCTGCTCGAAAACGGCGTGCTGCTGCGCGTTCGGGAAGTGTCGGGCCGGCTGGTGATGCTGATCACCGGATCGCCGCATGCGCTGTCGTGGGACGGCGGCCATGGCTATCGCCTGCCCGGCAGCCAGGGACGTCTGGAGTTCTCGCTCGATGCCGAGACGCAGGCGAGTGCAGTCACGCTGGTGCTGCCGCAGGCGCGCCTGCGTGGCGAGCGTCGTGAGGCGCTGGTGCTCGAGCCTCGGCAGCTGCGGGCCCTGGAGGGTGACTATCTGAGTCGGTCGCTCGCCGCCGTCGTGCGGCTGGCCCGCGACGACGCCGGCGGGCTGCGGCTGGAACAGCCGAGCGGCGGTCGGCTCACGCTCAAGCCGGTGGCGCCGGGGGTGTTCCTCGAGTGGGATAGCGCCGACTTCCTGGTAAGCTTCGACCAGGACCGTCGCGGCCGCACCACGGGTTTTCGGATGTCGCTGGAGCGGGCGCGCGACGTGCGATTCGAGCGGCTGTGACCGGCTCAGGGGAACATCAGGGGAAAGCGGGAGAGAGAGCATGAGCATTCAAGCATTGCGCGCGGACGGCAGCACGGTCACCTATACCGACCGCCGCCGCTGGCTGTGGTCGCTGTCGCTGGCCTGGCCGCTGATGCCGGTGGCCGCCTGTGTGCTTGCCGTGGCGCTGGACAACGCCGCGTGGTACTGGGCCTCGCTGGTGGTGTGGTACCTGATCGTGCCGGTCATCGACCACCTGCTGCCGGCCGATGCCAGCAACCCGCCGGCGGAAGTGGTGCCGCAGCTAGACGCCGACCGTTACTACCGCACGCTGACCTACCTGACGGTGCCCATTCACTACTTCACCCTGCTGTTCACGGCCCACGTCGTCGGCACCCAGGATCTCCCCTGGCACGCCATCGTCGGCCTCGCCTTGTCGGTGGGTGTGGTCAACGGCCTGGCGATCAACACCGGTCACGAACTCGGTCACAAGAAAACCCAGCTGGAACGCTGGCTCGCCAAGGCGGTGCTGGCCGTGGTGGGCTACGGCCACTTCTTCATCGAGCACAATCGCGGCCATCACAAAGACGTCGCCACGCCGGAAGATCCTGCCTCGGCGAAGATGGGCCAGACCATCTACGGTTTCGCCCGCGCCGAGATCCCGGGCGCCATGCGCCGCGCCTGGGCATCCGAGAAAACCCGTCTGGCACGCCGCAACCAGGGCCCGTGGACGCTCGACAACGAAGTGCTGCAACCGCTGCTGATCACGGTACCGCTTTACCTCGGGCTGCTGGTCGCCTACGGCTGGGTGATGCTGCCCTTCCTGTTCCTGCAGGCGTTCTGGGGGTGGTTCGGGATTCTCAGCAGCGCCAACTACATCGAGCACTACGGGCTGCTGCGGCAGAAGCTGGCGAACGGCCGCTACGAGCCGTGTCAGCCGCACCACTCGTGGAACTCGAACCACGTGATGTCGAACGTGATCCTGTTCAACCTGCAGCGGCACTCGGATCACCACGCCAACCCCACCCGCCGTTATCAGAGCCTGCGCAGCTTCGAAAAGCTCCCGGAGCTGCCCAGCGGCTATCCGCTGATGTTCGCCTTGGCGCTGATTCCGCCACTGTGGTTCAAGATCATGGATCCGAAGGTCATGGCCTGGGCAGGCGGCGACCTGTCGAAGGTGAACGTTCTGCCGTCCGCCCGTGAGCGGCTGTTGCCATGACGGAACGTTACCGCTGCCCGGGCTGCGAGTACCTGTACGACCCCCACCAGGGCGATCCGCACGAAGGCTTTCCGCCCGGCACGCCGTGGTCGGCGATCCCCGAAGACTGGGCTTGCCCCGACTGCGCCGTCCGGGAAAAACCCGACTTCGTGGAGGAGGCGGGCCCCGAACAAACTTAGCCGCGCTGCCTCGTTCGCGGGCGCTGGCCGCCAGCCAACGGATTCATTACCAGGGGAGCTCCCATGACCGCCATCGCCACGCCGCTGCCGGAAGACGTCGCCGCCGCGCGCGACGGCATCATCGCCTTCGCCGACCAGGAGGTGATACCTCGCCACGCCGCCCATCGGGCGCTGTTCGACGACCCGCGAGCGCTGTACCGCGAGGATGGCCGGTTCTCCGACGAGCTGCTCGGCCTGATCGGCGAGGTGCGGACGGCATCGGCGCAAGCCGGCTTCTACACCATGTGCGTACCCGCAGCGCTGGGCGGGGCCGGGTTGGGCCACCTGGCCTACTACGTGGCCTGGCAGGCACTGTTTCACCACTGCGGGCCGCAGAACTGGCTGATGCTCTACGCGCTGGCACACTGGGCGTTCGGTCCCAGCCGGCTGCTCGAGCAGGTGACGGCCGAAGCCCGCGAGCGCGCCCTGCCAGGCTTGATGGATGGCTCCCAGTCCATGTGCTTCGGGCTGTCGGAGCCGAACGCCGGGTCGGATGCGAGCATGATCACCACCCGCGCCAGCCGCGACGGTGACGGCTGGCGGATCTCCGGGCGCAAGATCTGGACGAGCAATGCGCCGGTGGCCGACTGGTGCATCGTGTTCGCGGTCACGGACGGTGAGCGCGCAGCGGCCAAGCAAGGCGGTATCAGCGCCTTCCTGGTGCCCACGAACGCGCCGGGATTCACCGTGCAGCGGGTCATCCGGCTGTTCGGGCACATCGGCGGCGACGAGGCGGAACTGGCGTTCGACGATCTGCGCGTCGAGCCCTGGCAGGTGGTGGGAGAGCTCGATCAGGGCTTTGCCGCCGCGCTCTACGGGGTATCGCTGGGGCGCATCTACAACTCGGCCCGGGCGGTGGGATACGGCCGCTGGGCGGTGGAGCTGGCGCTCGACTACGCACGCACCCGGCAGGCGTTCGGCCGCGCCATCAGCGACTACCAGGGCGTCACGTTCCCGTTGGCGGAATCGGCCACCGAGCTGCACGCGGCACATCTCATGGGTCTGAACGCGGGTATGTTGCTCGACCAGGGCAGTCCGGCGATCAAGGAGCTCAGCATGGCCAAGGCTTATTCGGTGCAGGTGGGTTACAAAGCGGTGGATCGGGCCATGCAGACCCACGGCGCGATGGGCTTCACCAATGAGCTGGGCCTCACCGAGGCGTGGCACTCGCTGCGCATCGTCAACGTCGCAGACGGCACCAACGAGATTCTCAATCGCACCATCGCCCAGCGGCTGCTGAAGGGCGATACCGAAATTTGAGCCGGAGGTGTGAGTCGGAGGTGTGAGTCGAATTGCAGCCGAAGGAGATTCCATGATGCGCGGGCCT
>JBLRXD010000129.1:0-12222 GCA_047920935.1 Pseudomonadales bacterium
CCTGGGGATTCAGGTGCCAGCTCAGGTCGTAGAAGGCGGCGGCCAGGGTGCTGACGACGTCGTAATCGTAATGGGTGCCGGGCGGTCGGGTGGCCGCCAGAAACGGGCTGCCGACGGTGGGGCCTTCCTGAGTCTGCTTGAGCCAGGTATCGGCGTACTCCAGGTGCCCGCCCACGGTCCACGACAACTGCTCGCCGCTGTTGCGCCAGCGGGCAATGACGCCGCCGCTCCACTGGCCGTTCTGTTCCAGCGGTTGCCCGGGCAGAAAGTGCTGCAGGAATTCCATCTCGCTGGCGCGCATATACGGGGTGACCATGAGCGCGGAGCCGTTGGCCAGAGGTCGCAGCAACTCGCTGGACAGGCGCACGGCCCAGGCTTCCCGATACGCCTCCGGGTTCGGGTTGGTGTCGCGCAGGGCGGATTTCTTATAGGACTCGAAGCCGAGCACGAAGCCGCCGGTGTCCTGTTCGAGATTGGTGGCAGCGAGCAGGGTGCTGGCTTCCCAGTCGCCGAACCGGGCATCCCAGATGACGTTGAGCTTCTGCTGATCGTGGCCGGTGTCGTCGCGCCAGCCGTCGCTGGTGGTCGCCTGCAGCAGCGCGCGCACGCCGCCATCGCCGACATCGGTGGAGACGTCTGCGCCCACGCGGAAGTAGTTCCACGGCCCCGCTTCCAGAGCGAATCGCTGTGGTTGCCCGACCCGAGCGGCCGGAGCCACCACGTTGACGACGCCATGCAGCGCGTTGCCGCCGTAGAGCGCGCTTGCTGGCCCGCGGATCACCTCGACGGCCGTTGCCTGCTCGACGTTCATCTCGAACAGGTTGTTGACGTTGCAGAAGCCAGCGGGCCGGATCGGCACACCGTTTTCCAGCAGCAGGAAGGCGCCGCAGGCGCCCGGCCCCGAGAGCACGGCGGAACGTATCGCGGTTAAATGCTCCTGCTCCGAGCCGCGCGAGATCCACACGCCGGGCACCCGCACCAGCGTCTCATGAGCGTGGATGGCGCCCGTGCGCTGCAACGTTTCTTCGTCCAGCCGCGTGTAGTTGCCCACGTTGGCGAACTCCGGCGCCAACGAGCGCTGCCCGGTGACGATCATTTCCTCGACGATGACCTCGTCGGCGCCCGCCATGGCGGCGGCGGTGGCGAGCAATCCGCAGCACAAAGACCGGGCAAGACGTGGGGTGAATCCGGGCACTCGACTCTCCTGGGCGTGTCAAAGGCCGCTCAGGATAACAACTTCGGGCGGCGAGTTTCACGATACCGCGCGCGAGGCTCCAGAGCGCTACGGCGGGCGGGATTTTGCAGGCTGGTCGTTCTTCGAACGCTCGTGCGATACTCGACCGGGCACGGACGGGGGCGTGGAATGGATCATTCGATTCAGGTGCACGTAGCGGAGATCGCTTGCCTATGCGAAGGCGAGCCGTTCGCGGTGGGCGTGCTCGATCCCGACATGCGCTGCGTGTGGCTCAACGAGGCGCTGGCCGTGCTGTTTGCTGGCGCCGTCACGGAACACACGGGCCGCAACTTCCGCGAGCTGGCCGCCGAACCTGCCGTAACGCTGCTGCCATTTCTCGAGCGCGCGATGCGCGCTGACGAACCGATCCTCGACCTGGCGATCGACTGCGCCATGCCCGCCGGCCAGGGCGCGCGCTCGAGGTTCCGCACCAGCCTGATTCCGTTGCACGACGACGCCGGCCGGCCCCAGGCCGTGCTGCTGAAGATGAAGCATCTGGCGGACGGCGCGAATGGTGGGCAACTGCAGCCGCTGACCGAAAGCCGCTCTGTCCAGGGAGCGTTGAGCGCCAGCGAGCGGCGCTTCCGCCGGCTGCTCGAACGCAGCCTCGACGAACGTGAGCAGCAAGCGCGGCAGTTGCGCCAGAGCGAGGAGACGCTGCGAATGCTGGTGGACTCGTTGCCGGTGGGCGTATGGCTCACCGATCCGGACGGCCGGATCGTCTACGGCAACCCTGCGGGGCAGCGCGTGTGGGGCGGGCAGGCGCTGGTCGGCGTCGAGGAGTACGGTGAGTATCGGGGTTGGTGGGCGGATACCGGCAAGCGCATCGCGGCCAGCGAGTGGGCGCTTGCCCGGGCGCTGCACGGCGAGACGTCATTGAACGAGCTGATCGACATCGAGACGTTCGATGGTGAGCGCAAGCGGGTGCTCAACTCGGCACTGCCGCTGCGCGCCGAGGATGGCTCTATCCGCGGGGCGATGGTGGTCATCGAGGACATTACCCCGCGTCACCGCGCCGAGCGGGAGATGTTTTTGAGCCAGCAGCGGCTGGCCGCGGTGGTCAATGCAGCAGCGGAGGCGATCGTCAACACCGATGCGGCGGGTTGCATCGAGAGTTTCAATCCGGCGGCCGAGCGGATGTTCGACTACGACGCCGACAACATCGCTGGGCACCACATTGGCCGGCTGCTGAGCACATCTTACGCGGCGGACGTCGTCGATGGCTTGCTCGCCAGCGAAGTTGTCGATGCGCACACAGCCGCGCCGGTGCGCGAGCTCGCGGCCAGGCGCAATACCGGCGAGCTGTTTCCGGCGGAGCTGTCGGTAAGCCCGGTGGCGCACCTCGGCACGTTCACCTGGATCATCCGTGACGTCACCGAGCGCAGAGCGGTGGAAGTCGCAGTGCGCAAGACCGAGCGCCTGGCGGCCATCGGCAACCTGGCGGCGGGGCTTGCCCACGACATGTCGAACCTGGTGGCGCCCATCAGCATGGCTTTGCAGTTGCTGGAGCACAGCCAGCTTCCGGAGCAGGCCCGCCGACCACTGCAGACCATCGGCCGATGTGCGGCGTCCCTGGAGGATCTGACCCGGGCGGTGCGCCGATTGGTCCGGGACGATCCCGCGGCTTCGCCGGAGAAGGTGGATCTGGCAAGGTGGTGGGATGCCGCCTGGCCGTTGCTGCAGGCCGCGCTGCCGGCCGGGGTGGCGCTGGTGGGCGACGTGCAGCAAGTTGGGGCCATTCTGGTCAACGAGGGGCGGCTCACCCGGATCGTTCTGAATCTGGTCGTGAACGCCGCAGAGGCCCTGACCGAGGCCGACCGCGGCGGCGGTCACGTCACCGTGAGGGCAGTCCGGGATGCAGCGCAGGTAATTCTCAGCGTCGAGGATGATGGCCCCGGGATCTCAGCAGACGTGCTGGAGCATATTTTCGAGCCGTTCTTCTCGACCAGGAAACGCGATCTCTCCACCGGACTGGGATTGCCGATGGTAAAAGCCTTCGTCGCCGAGGCCGGCGGCTCCGTGTCCATCGTGACGGAACCGGGGCAGGGCACGGAGGTGATCCTCAAGTTCCCGGCAATGGCCTGACCCGCGGTAGGAGTCAATCGCCCTGTTTTGCAAGACAGCGGTTGTGGTTTCCCACATAATTTGGCGCGCAGTTTTCGGCGTGGGCAGTTGTAAATGGCCGTTGGATCCAAAGACTCGGACCGCGATAGCAGAGCAAAGGCGAAAGCCAAAGCCAAAGCCAAAGCCAAAGCCAAAGCCAAAGTGAACGTCAAAGCGCAGCTCGACGCTGGAATGGCAGGCGGTCGCCCCAAGGCCGCCGATCTCGACCTGCGTCGCAAGCCATTGCAGGCGCGTGGGCGGGCGACCTTCGAGCGCATACTCGAGACGACGGCACAATTGCTCGAAGAGCTGGGGGCCGAGGCGATCACCACCAACCTGGTTGCCAAGGCAGCGGCCGTCAACGTCGCAACGCTGTATCAATATTTTCCCAACAAGCAGGCATTGCTGCTGGAGCTGTTTCAGAGCCAGGCCGACGATCGCAAAGTCATTGGCGAAGCCATGGTGCGAGGCCTGGGTGACAATCCGGACTGGCGGCGCCAGCTCGAACTCACCATCGACGCCATCGCGGCGGAGCGGCGCCGCGTCGCCGGAGCCGCCGCGCTGCGTCAGGCAATGCGCTCCACGCCCGAACTGCTGGAATACGATCTGCAAGGCACGAAGCACGCGGCGCAGGCGCTGGCGCACGAACTCGTGAAAGGCGGCCGGGCGTCGGTCGAGCAGGCGGAGCTGGTGGCGCGCTGCAGCATCGAGATCCTGGCCGCAGTTCTCGACCTTTGGGCCATCGACTCCGGCGCCAGGGACGACCGCATCATCGCCGAGCTCAAGGTGGGCTTGAGCGGCTATCTCGCTCCCTACCTCGACCCAGCCCCGGGTAAGGGTCGCGTCTCTTAGCCGTGATTTCCGGAGCGCGATCCTGGCGGTAACGGCCGGTTCACAGGCGCCTCAGTTCCGGCGGCTCGCCGGTGCTCCCTTTGGTGATGCCGGCGACGCGGGCATCCCGCGCTGACACCTGGGAGAACTTCTTCGACAGTTCCGGCCCGGCGGCCGTGAGCCCGCCGTCCACCAGCAGGGCTTCGCCGGTGACGAAGGTGGCGTCATCGCTGGCGAGAAACAGGGCGGCGCCGGCGATGTGCTCGCCGCTTCCAGCTTCCGGCCAGGGCTGGGACTTCGCGAAAGCGGCGCGCACCCGTTCGGGATCGCCGCCCCCTGCCAGGGGGGTGGCGATGAAGCCCGGGCAGATGGCGTTGACGCGAATCCGATGGGGCGCCAGTTCCACCGCGGCCGATTTCGACAGGCTGATCACCGCGGCCTTGGCGGCGGAGTAAACCAGCGGCCCACCATCACCGGACAACCCGGCGATGGAGGCGGTGTTGATGATCGAGCCGCCGCCCCCCTGGGATTTCATCAGCCGCGCGCCGTGCTTGATGCCGAGGAACACGCCTTTCGCCAGCACGTCGAAGGTGTAGTCCCAGTCTTCCACGGTGGTTTCGGTCAGCGGACCGATGGCGCCGCCGACACCGGCATTGTTGAACAGAATGTCGAGCCGGCCGAAGCGCTCCGTCGCATGCGAAATCATCGCCTCGATGTCGGTCTCGCTGGCCACGTCGGTGCGGATGAAGCTCGCCCGGTCGCCATGACCGGCCGTTTCCGCCAGTGCCAGCGTCTCCTTCCCAGTGGCCGAGTTGAAGTCGGCGACCACCACCGCGGCGCCTTCCGCGAGAAACCGCAGCGCCGTGGCGCGCCCCATGCCGCTGGCGCCACCGGTGATGACGGCCACTTTTCCCTGCAATCTCACGTGCGATCCCCCTCGTCGATGTGTCGGCCAAACATATCATGCCCCGCGTTCTGTGGCCCGCGACCGCGGAGCGCGGCACAATCTTTCCACGGGCTGATTCAGGCCCGCGCGGATTCGAGGAGGAACCGTTGTGGCAACCATCATCGACTTGTCCATCTATCTGGAAAACGATGTGATTTCCGACCCGCCGGGTATGAAGCCGGAGATCACCTACTACAACCATCGCGACACGCCGAGTCAGGTGACGGCGTTTTTTCCGGGACTGACTGCCGAGGATCTGCCCGACGGCGAAGGTTGGGCGGTGGAACGGGTGAAGCTCAGCACCCACAACGGCACACACCTCGATGCGCCGTATCATTTTCACTCCACCATGAATGATGGCGAGCGCGCTATCACCATCGACGAAGTGCCGCTGGACTGGTGCTTCAGGCCGGGGGTTAAGCTCGACTTCCGCCATTTCGCCGACGGCTACGTGGTCACGGCTGACGATGTGGCGGCCGAGCTCGAGCGGATTGGCCACGCGCTGCAACCGTTGGAGATCGTGGTGGTGAACACCCGCGCAGGTGCTGCCTACGGCCAGGACAACTACGTGCATACGGGCTGCGGGATGGGCTACGAAGCCACCATGTACCTGCTGGAGCGCGGCGTGCGCCTGACCGGCACCGATGCCTGGTCGTGGGATGCGCCGTTCTCCCACACCGCGACCAGATACGCCGAGAGCCGGGATGCGTCGCTGATCTGGGAAGGGCACAAAGCCGGGCGCCACATCGGCTATTGCCACCTGGAGAAGTTGCACAACCTGGAGGCGCTGCCGCCGCACGGCTTCACCGTTGCCTGCTTCCCCATGAAGATCCGCGGCGCGTCCGCCGGCTGGACCCGAGCCGTCGCGATCCTGCAGCAGTGACCGACCGGGCGGCGGAGGTCAGTGGGCCAGCGGGTGCGGCCGCAGTTGCACCTTGCCTACGTACGACCGGGGAATCTCCGAGTGGAAGATGGGGTCGAGCCCGTTGGTGAACCATAGCCCCCGGCCTTTCCAACCCCGGGTAGCGTCGTCGATGCGTCCGTCGAGGCCCCGGGTGAAGGTATTCAGCGGGTAGGGAATGCGAATGACGGTGAACGACTCGGTCTGCTGGTCGAACGCCAGCAGCGCGTCTGAGCCGGTGCCGTTCATGATCACCACGTCGTTGCCCAGGCCCAGGGTGTTGAATTGATCGACGAACAGGTAGTAATGAAAGTCCGCCGAAACTCCACCGGCGGGGTCCGCCGAAACTCGGCCGGCGGGGTCCGCCGAAACTCGGCCGGCGGGGTCCTCGGCGCGGGTGCGCATCAGCGGGCCGGGGCTGCGATACAGAGTCCAGCCCTCGGGGCACTGCTGGCCCTCGCCCCAGGTCTGCTGGCAGCGGGAACGGTCGAATCGGGCCAGATGGCCGCTGCCGCCGAGTGAGGCCCAGATGATGCCGTTACCGTCAACGTCGACGCCGCGTGGGCCGGCGCCTGGTGCGGGAGGCACATAGACCTCGTGGCGATCCGTTGCCGGATCGTAGCGGATCAGCCGGCCGCGGTAGTCGATCGGACCGCCGGCATGGCCGCCAGGCTGCGCCGTCCAGACGCTGCCGTCGGTGGGGTTGGGAATGATGCCGTAGTTGAAGCCCTCGAGCGGCGTATCGGCGGTACCGTCGCCATCGCTGTCGATGATGACCTCCGACCAGCCCTGGGCGTCGACCAGGGTCTCCGGCCTGGCCGGGTCGTAGCGGCCGGGATCAAACCAGCCGATGACGTGGGAGTCGCCGCTGGTCCACAGCACGCCGTTGGCATCGAACTGCAGATGGTGGGTGCCGTAGCAGGTGTCGATCAACTGGTAGGTGTCGGTCTTCGGGTCGAACCAGCCGAGTTGGCGGTGATGATAGTTGTCGGCGATTACCGGTGATGCCTTGCAGAAGTCGGGCAGGTCCTCGGCCCATTCGCGGCGTATCTGCGTGGTGATCCAGACCCGGCCCTGGTCGTCGAACATCGGATTGTGAGGGTTCGCCGGGTTCTGGTATTTGCCTTCGAAGGCGGTGATTCCCGGTCTGCTCGGGCAGCCGAGGGAGCCGAGGCCGATGGGGATGACGCTGGTCGAACCGAGGGGCTGGTAGGTCTGCTCGCACCAGGGGGTTGCGTGGCCGTCGAGGGTGGGGACGGCGCTGGTGCTGGCTATGTGGCTCTGGGGGTCGAGGACGAGCATGCGGTCGTTTGCCAGATCCACCCCATAGATGGGCCCGTTGGCATAGAGTGTTGGATCGCGTTTGTCCGTGGCGATCTCGTCGTGGGCGTAGGTGAAGGCATCGCCCCAGGCCCACTGGGTGATGACCAGATTGCGCTCGACGCCATTGGGCCGGGGTGGGGACGGGGGCGTTTCGCCGTCGCGGATGCGCCGCTGCCAGTCACCCATGGCGTCCAGCAGTCGCTCACGGCCCAGGCCGTCGGCGGTCGCGTCCATGTAGGTGGTTTTCATCAGCCCCAGATCGAGCGCGGCCCGATCGAGGTTGCGGGTGAGCAGCGCCCCAACCTGATGACACAACTGGCAGCCGAGCTTGAAGTGGCTGGCCCAACTCGCACTGTGGTCTGGCGGCTCGAGCAGCGACAGCCAGTAACTGGCCGGGTAAATGGCCGCGGCCTGTTGCGGGTCGGCCGCCGGTTCGGCGCGCAGCTCCAGAGCCGCGCCGGGCTCAGCCGTCACCCGCGCCGAGTCGCGCAGCCCGTAGCCGCGGACCCAGACTCGGTACGCCGCGCCGGGAAGCTCGGGAACGACGAATCGGCCCTGTTCGTCGGTGACGACGATCTTCCGGTAGGGCGTTGCCAGAGCGTCCGTTTCGGCAATGACCCAGACGCCGCCTTGGGGTACGTCTGCGCCAGCCACGACCCGGCCCGAGATGTAGTCGTGCTGCTCTGCGGCCGGCGCATCGGCCGCAGCTTTGCTGACGGTTTCGGAGTCGGCAGGCGAACAACCGAGGATGCCGATGAGGGTTAGGAGGCCCGATAGGATACGGATCAGCTTCATGACGATCGCCGCTGCAACAGAATTGTGAGCATCACCATATCGCCAGCCGGATGCGTGGTCCACGTGCCTGTTGCCGGAAGTTTCCCGCGCGGATTCCCGGCGAGCGGCAAAAACCCACACCAATTCAACCCGCTGCGAGGTGAACCTGCAGGGCTCTGGTGGAACTCTGCATCGGCAAAAATTGCCGAGGCTGATGCAAAGACTGGTGCGGGCGCCGGCTGTGGAAGCCGGTTCGGGTTAATTTAGCGGGTTTCTTGCGCAGATCTGGCTTTGGCACGGCTCTTGCTATTTCACAAGTGTGGCGAGCGCGGTGTTGCTTGACCATCCAGGGGGTTTGTTTTCCGTTTGTCGGGAGAGGTTACAAGAGAACTAGCATGAAAATAGCTGATGTCATCGATACCGAAGTGCCTGTGTGCGAGCCCGAAGAGACGTTGCAGTCGGCCACCGAGAAGATGTGGCTTTGGGGATGCGAGTCGTTGCCGGTGTGCGACAGCGATCGCCGTTTCATGGGCTCCATTAGCATGCGCACCGTCTGTCTGCGCGCCCACTTCACCGGGAAGCGCCTCGAGGAGATGTCCGTGCGCGAAGCACTGTCCCACGAGAAGCTGACGTGCCGATCCGAGGAGGCTGTGCCCAAGGTCATGAACCTGATGTGCCGTGGCCACCTTTGGCACTTGCCGGTGGTGGATGGCGGCGACCGTCTGATCGGCATGGTCAACTACGCCGATCTTCAAGACCGGCTCGCTACAGCGCGGGACACCATGCACATCGTTCCCCATGTGGAGGAGCTCGACAAGGATCTCGCGTCGCGTCTCGATCGTCTCCCGGGTTGGACGCTGCTGCTGAAGCAGCGGGAATTGATTTCCCCCACCGGCGACAGGACCCACCTGTCGCGGGCCGAGCGACGCCTGTTGATCGTGTTCGCCGAGCATCCCGGTGAGGTGATGAGTCGTGCCGCGCTCATGCGCAAGGTCTGCAACCGCGACTGGGTGCCATCCGACCGTTACATCGACGTGCTGGTGGCCAGCCTGCGTCGCAAGTTCGGCGAGCGTGCCGCAGATGCGCAGATGATCCGTACCGTGCACAACGACGGCTATGTGTTCACGCCGCGGGTGACCAGCCACGAGAGCGTGCCTTCCGCGAGCGCGATGTCGGCGTTTCCGCCGGCGCGGGCCGGCGTCCGCGGCCGATTGGGCCGAAGCGCGCCAGACGAGCAGCGGGTGGGCACGGCGCAAAGCTCCGGGCGCTGAACGGCTGTTGCTTCCGGGGGCTTTGTCCCGGAATTTTGACGACGGAGCAGGAGCGACCCAGCGGCCGGACGGCCGCCGCGGTCGCTAGAGGAGAACAGACGATAATGAAAGATTGGATGAGAACGCTGGCCCTGGCCCTGGTGCTCGGATTGGGCGGTTTTGGCCTCGCCGGCTGCGACCAGGGGCCGTTCGAAGAGGCCGGGGAAGAGATCGACGATACCGTCGATGATGTGGAGGACGCGTTCTAGGCACTCACTCGGCGGCGGCCGGGCTGCTTCGAGCCACATCGGCCAGCAACGCCTCGATCGCGTCGAGGCTGAGGGGCTTGGTGATGTGGTTGTCGAAGCCGGCCTCCAGACAGCGCCGCTTGTCCTCGGGCCGGCCGTACCCGGTTATTGCCACCAGCAGGATGTCTCTGGTTCGGGGGTCGGCGCGCAACCGCTGTGCGACGTCGTAGCCGGTGACCCCATTGGGCAGCCCGATGTCGCAGAGCACGACGTCTGGCTGCTGCTCGCCCACCAGGGCGATGCCCTGCTCGCCGTCGCCGGCCAGCGTTACCCGGTGGCCGGACATCTCGAGCAAGGTCCGCAGCGCGTCGGCGGAGTCGTAATTGTCTTCGATCAGCACGATGTCGTGGGTGACGGCGGCCTGCGGCTCCACGCCGTGCGAGGCGGAACTCGGGCCCACGGCCAGGGGCAGAAGAACCGTGAAGCAGGCGCCGCGGCCGGCGCCTTCGCTGCTGGCCTCAATGCTGCCGTCGTGCAGTTCCACCAGGGATTTCACCAGAGGCAGGCCAAGCCCCAGCCCCCCAAGGGTGCGATCCAGGGTCTGCTGGGCCTGACGGAATATGCCAAAGATGTGCGGCAACAGGTCGGCTTCGATGCCGATGCCGTCGTCGCTGACAGACAGCACCGCGGTGTCGCCGTCACGTCGCAACAGCAACTCGATGGTTCCGCCCTCGGGAGTGTAGCGGACCGAATTCGACAGCAGGTTGTCGATGATCTGAGCCAGCCGCACGCGATCGCCGCGAACCCAGACCGGGTTGGCGGGCACATCGGCGCGGAACTCGAGTTGCCGACGCGCCACCGGATGGGTGAAGTCGTCGGCCAACTCCCGGCAGATCGCCGTCAGATCCACCACCTCGGTATCGATGGAGATCTGCCCGCGGACGATACGTGACACGTCCAGCAGCCCATCCAGCAGCTTTGCCATGTGTCGGGTTTGACGTTCGAGAATGGCGTGGGTGCGCTGCACTTCGGGTGCACTGCCGCCATGCGCCTTCAGCAGATCGGTGGCGCTGTGGATGGCTGCCAGCGGGTTGCGCAGCTCGTGGCTGAGCATCGCCAGAAATTCGTCCTTCTGCTGGTCTGCCTCGATCAGCTTCCGCTGGGTTTCCTGCTGCTGGCTGATGTCGCGGTCGGTGGAGGAGATGCCGACCACGTTGCCCCGCGGGTCACGCAGCGGTGACGAGCGCACCGACACTTCGATGGGATGGCCGTTGCGGTGCAGGCGCAGGGTCTCGAGCGGCTCGACGACCACGCCGCGAGCGATCTGCGCGGCTATCTCGCTGAGCTCGCCACGCTGCTCCGGCTGCACCAGGCGCGCAAGCGAGGTGCCGATCATCTCGCTTGCGGGGTAACCGTACAGGCGCTCGGCGCCGCCCAGCCACTCCGTGATGATGCCGTCGAAGTCGTAGCTGATGATGGCGTCATGCGACGATTCGGCGATGGCGGCTACCCGCCGCGCGCGACTCTCCATCTCGACCCGCAGCAGAAAGTCGCCAATCATCCTGCCGAGCATTTCCAGGCTGCGCGCGAACATGGGGTCGGGGAAGAGATGACTCTGGAAAAACAGCGCGACGACGCCGCGAACCTCGGCGCCGCAGAGGATGGGCAAGCCGAACCCACTGACCAGTTCGAGCGCCCGGCCGGCATCCACCCGGCCGAACTGCTTCGGGTCGGTAAGATCGGCGAACCAGGTGGGGCTGGCTTGGGCGAAAATCCGGCCCACGAGGCCTTCGCCCGGTAGAAACCTGCCGCCGGAAAACGTCGCCCGAATCTCCTCTTTGGTGAAGGGCGGCCGCACCGACAGCAGCTGACAGGTGAGCGCCTGGTCAGGTGACGGGCCCCAGAACTCGCCGATGCAACCACCGAGTTCCATCGAAAGCCGTTCGAGCACCTTGGTCAGGCCTTCTTCTCCTGTCGCCGACTGGGCCAGCGCTTCGGCGACACTTCCCTGAACAGCCAGGCGCTGGCGGGTCTGGTGCGTGGCGACGGCGGAGGCGATGACGCCGGCCACCGCCTGCAGGAAGTCCGCATCCTCCCGGGTGAAGCCGTGGGGCTTCTGGGCATGTGCGGCGAGCACGCCGTAGGTGGCTTCGGCATGGCGGATCTCGCAGCTGATGACACTGGCGATGGGGCGTCCGGCGGCGAGGGTCGGCACGACGAAACGTCGCTCACCGGCGACGTCGTCGACGATGAGCGGCTCGCCGCACAGCAGCGTAAAGCCAGCGTAGTCGTTGGGGCCAGCGTCAACGTAGCGGCGGCCAGCATCGCCGGGGTCGTTCCATCCCACAGCGGCGCGTACCAGCAGCCGGCTGCGATCCGGCATCAGCTCGAGAATTTCGCAGCAGTCGGCGCTCAGCGTTTGCTGCACTTCGCGAACGGTCTGTTCGAGGAAGTTCTGCAGATCCTGCTCGCGCAGCCCTCGCAGCCCCAACCTGGCGATTACCGCCTGTTGGCGTTCGCGCGCTTCCAGCCGCCGGGTCGCCTGCTTGAGGTCGGTGATGTCCACCAGGGTGATCACCACCCCCTCGATGCGACGGTGCTCGGTGCGATAG
>JBLRXD010000130.1:0-12200 GCA_047920935.1 Pseudomonadales bacterium
GCGCGGCAGCCGAAGAAAAGGACGAGTTTGAAGTCGTTCTGGTTTCTTCGGGTGAGAAGAAAGTAAACGTCATCAAGGTGGTGCGCACGATTACCGGTCTGGGGCTCAAGGAAGCCAAGGCCGTGGTCGACGAGGCACCGTCCTCTTTGAAAGAAGGCATAAGCAAGGACGAAGCTGAAAGCATCAAGGCTCAGCTGGAAGAAGCCGGCGCAACTGTTGAGCTCAAGTAGCAACGCTCTCGAGTTGCGTTTCCAGGGCTGGGCACCGTTGAGGTGCCCGGCCTTTCGTCGCTGGAGCAGGTCCAGCACACAAGCAATTCAGGTCAGGCAAGCAGCCGCGGGAGAAACTAATGGCGTACAGCTTTACTGAGAAGAAGCGGATCCGCAAGGACTTCGGGAAGCTCCCGGAGTTCATGGAGATACCGTACCTTCTCTCCATTCAGATTGATTCGTACAACCAGTTTCTGCAGTTAGGACGCAAGCCCGACGTTCGCGAGGAGTCCGGTCTCCACGCGGCGTTCCGCTCGGTGTTCCCCATCGTCAGCTACTCCGGCAGCGCGGCTTTGGAGTACGTGGATTACCGGCTCGGCACGCCGACGTTCGACGTCAAAGAGTGCGTGTTGCGGGGCATTACCTATGCCGCCCCTCTGCGCGTCAAGGTACGCCTGATCATTTACGACAAAGAATCATCGAATAAGGCGGTCAAGGACGTCAAGGAGCAGGAGGTCTACATGGGCGAGATCCCGCTCATGACCGAAAACGGCACCTTCGTCATCAACGGCACCGAGCGGGTGGTGGTGTCACAGTTGCACCGGTCTCCCGGGGTGTTCTTCGACCACGATCGCGGTAAGACCCACTCCTCCGGCAAATTGCTCTACTCTGCCCGGGTGATTCCATACCGTGGCTCCTGGCTCGATTTCGAGTTTGATCCCAAGGATGCCGTGTTCGTGCGCATCGACCGGCGCCGCAAGCTGCCGGCGACCATCATCCTGCGCGCTCTCGGCTACACCTCAGAGCAGATCCTCGAGATGTTCTTCGAGACCAACGTCTTTCACGTTAAGAAGGAAGGTTTCTCGGTCGACCTGATTCCCGAGCGGATGCGCGGCGACGTGGCGACGTTCGATATTCTCGACAAGAAAGGCAACGTGATCGTCGAGCTTGGCCGGCGGGTCACGGCCCGTCATGTGCGCCTGCTGGAAGAGAGCGGCATCAAGCGCCTGGACGTTCCCCGCGAGTACCTTATCGAGCGCGTGATCGCCAAGGACGTGGTGGATGAGTCGTCGGGCGAGATTCTCGTGCCCTGCAACACCATCATCACCGAAGAGGTGCTCGACAAGTTGTTGCAGGCTGGCGTCACCGATATCGCCACGATCTACACCAACGACCTGGATTGCGGCCCTTACATGGCCGACACGCTGCGCATCGACCCCACCACCAACCGCCTCGAGGCGTTGGTGGAGATCTACCGCATGATGCGTCCCGGTGAGCCGCCGACCAAAGAGGCGGCGGAAAATCTGTTCAACAATTTGTTCTTCTCCAGCGAACGTTACGACCTGTCGGCAGTAGGGCGGATGAAATTCAACCGTCGCCTGGGCCGGGAGGCCATCGTTGGCGAAGGCACACTGGCCAACGACGATATCATCGACGTGCTGCGTACCCTGGTCGAGATCCGCAACGGTAAAGGCTCCGTCGATGATATCGATCACCTCGGCAATCGCCGGGTCCGGTCGGTGGGGGAGATGGCGGAGAATCAGTTCCGCGTGGGCCTGATTCGCGTCGAGCGTGCCGTCAAGGAGCGCTTGTCCCTGGCCGAGTCCGAGGGCCTCATGCCCCAGGACATGATCAATGCCAAGCCGGTCGCGGCAGCCATCAAGGAGTTCTTCGGCTCCAGCCAGCTGTCGCAGTTCATGGACCAGAACAATCCGCTGTCCGAGGTCACCCACAAGCGCCGGGTGTCCGCGCTTGGGCCGGGTGGTCTGACCCGGGAGCGTGCAGGCTTCGAGGTTCGCGACGTGCATCCGACCCACTACGGGCGCGTCTGTCCGATCGAAACGCCGGAAGGCCCCAACATCGGCCTCATCAACAGCCTGGCAGCCTATGCTCGGACCAACGAGTACGGCTTCCTGGAAACGCCCTACCGCAAGGTGGAGAACGGCCGCATCACCGAGAAGGTGGAGTATCTGTCGGCCATCGACGAAGCCCAGTACGTGATCGCCCAGGCGAGCGCGCCGCTGGATGAAAACGGCGAGTACACGGGCGAGCTGGTGGACGTGCGCCATCAGAACGAGTTCCAGAAGATGACGCCCGACAAAGTCGACTACATGGACGTATCGCCGAAGCAGGTGGTGTCCGTGGCCGCGTCGCTGATTCCGTTCCTCGAGCACGACGACGCCAACCGGGCGTTGATGGGTTCAAACATGCAGCGCCAGGCGGTGCCGACGTTGCGTGCCGAGAAGCCCCTGGTGGGCACCGGCATGGAGCGGCACGTCGCGCGGGATTCCGGCGTGTGCGTCATCTCCGGGCGGGGCGGCATCGTTGACAGCGTCGACGCGAGCCGCATCGTGGTGCGGGTGGCCGACGACGAGATTCAGGCGGGCGAGGCAGGCGTCGATATCTACAACCTCACCAAGTTCACCCGTTCCAACCAGAACACCTGCATCAATCAGCGGCCGCTGGTGAAGCCGGGTGACGTTATCGCTCGTGGTGATGTGCTGGCCGACGGCCCGTCCTGCGACATGGGCGAGTTGGCGCTGGGCCAGAACATGCGCATCGCGTTCATGCCGTGGAACGGCTACAACTACGAAGACTCCATCCTGGTATCGGAGCGGGTCGTGCAGGAAGACCGCTTCACCAGCATCCACATTCAGGAGCTGACCTGCATCGCGCGGGACACCAAGCTGGGGCCGGAGGAGATTACCTGCGACATCCCCAACGTGGGTGAGGGTGCGCTGTCGAAGCTCGATGAATCCGGCATCGTCTACATCGGCGCCGAGGTTGGTGCAGGCGACATTCTGGTGGGCAAGGTCACCCCGAAGGGCGAGACCCAGCTGACCCCGGAAGAGAAGCTGCTGCGGGCCATCTTCGGCGAGAAGGCGTCCGACGTGAAGGACACCTCGTTGCGGGTACCTACCAGCGTCAAGGGCACCATCATCGACGTGCGGGTGTTTACCCGCGATGGCGTCGAGAAGGATCAGCGGGCCAAGGACATCGAGCGTTCCGAGCTGGCCCAGATCCGTAAGGATCTGGATGACCAGTACCGGATCGTCGAGACCGCCACCTACGAACGCCTTCGCGTGGCACTGGTCGACAATCAGGCCGCGAGCGCGCCGGGCAACAGCAAGGGTCTGAAGATCGACGACGCCTACCTGGACAGCCTGGGTAAGGACGACTGGTTCAAGATCCGCATGTCCGATGATGATCTGAACACGCTGCTGGAGCGGGCAGAAGCACAGCTCAAGGAGCGCAAGGAGTTGCTGGACGCCCGCTATGCGGATCAGCGCTCCAAGCTCGAGACCGGCGACGATCTCGCGCCTGGCGTATTGAAGATCGTCAAGGTCTACCTGGCCATCAAGCGGCGCATCCAGCCTGGCGACAAGATGGCTGGGCGCCACGGCAACAAGGGCGTGATCTCGGTGATCATGCCGGTTGAGGACATGCCGTTCGACGAGCACGGCGAGCCCGTGGACGTAGTCCTGAACCCGCTGGGCGTGCCGTCGCGCATGAACGTCGGCCAGGTTCTGGAAGCGCACCTGGGCTGGGCTGCCAAGGGCATCGGCGAGAAGATCGCGACCATGCTGGCCGATCAGCGCAAGGTGGCGGAAGTGCGGGAGTACCTCCATCAAGTCTACAACATGGTAGGTGACGCTCAGGTCGACCTCGATTCGCTGACCGACAAGGAGCTGATCGAGCTGGCGAGCAACTTGAAGGCCGGCCTGCCGATCGCGACGCCGGTGTTCGACGGTGCGACCGAGCCGGAGATCAAGAAGCTCCTCGAACTTGCCGATCTGCCCACCGGGGGCCAGGCGACGCTGTTCGACGGCCGCACCGGCAACCAGTTCGACCGCCCGGTTACGGTCGGCTACATGTACATGCTGAAGTTGAACCACCTGGTGGACGACAAGATGCACGCGCGTTCCACCGGCTCCTACAGCCTGGTCACCCAGCAGCCGTTGGGCGGCAAGGCCCAGTTCGGCGGGCAGCGATTCGGCGAGATGGAAGTCTGGGCGCTGGAAGCGTACGGCGCGGCTTACACCCTGCAGGAGATGCTGACGGTCAAGTCCGATGACGTCAGCGGCCGCACCAAGATGTACAAGAACATCGTCGATGGCGACTACACCATGGAGCCCGGCATGCCGGAATCCTTCAACGTGCTGGTGAAGGAAATCCGCTCACTTGGCATCGACATGGAGCTGGAGAGCGAATGACCCGTACATGTGCGAGCGATCTCCAGATCGCGACCCGAATACACCCCCGTAGGAGCGATCTCCAGATCGCGAAACCTGCCGTCTCGAGCCGGCTCCTACAAACCCAGGTGGAGGAGAGACTTTGAAAGACCTACTCAACTTGCTGAAATCTCAGGGCAGCGTCGACGAGTTCGATTCGCTGCGCATCGGTCTGGCATCCCCGGACATGATCCGCTCGTGGTCGTTCGGCGAGGTCAAGAAGCCGGAGACCATCAACTACCGCACCTTCAAACCGGAACGTGACGGGCTGTTCTGCGCCCGCATCTTCGGGCCGATCAAGGACTACGAGTGCCTGTGCGGAAAGTACAAGCGGCTCAAGCACCGCGGCGTGATCTGTGAGAAGTGCGGCGTCGAGGTAACCTTGACCAAGGTCCGGCGCGAGCGCATGGGCCACATCGAGCTGGCAAGCCCGGTCGCCCACATCTGGTTCCTGAAGTCGCTGCCTTCCCGCATCGGCCTGCTGCTGGACATGACCCTGCGCGACATCGAGCGGGTGCTGTACTTCGAGTCGTTCGTGGTGGTCGACCCGGGCCTCACCGACCTTGAAGTCGGGCAGCTTCTGACCGACGAAGACTACTACCAGAAGCTGGAAGAGTTCGGCGACGAGTTCGATGCCCGTATGGGCGCCGAAGCCGTTCAGGCCCTGCTCAAGGCGCTGGAGTTGGAATCCGAAGTGGCAAGGCTGCGGGAAGAGATCCCGGCCACCAACTCGGAAACCAAGATCAAGAAGCTGTCCAAGCGTTTGAAGCTGATGGAAGCGTTCATGGCATCCGGCAACAAGCCGGAATGGATGATCATGGGCGTATTGCCGGTGCTGCCGCCGGACCTGCGGCCGCTCGTGCCGCTCGACGGCGGCCGGTTCGCCACCTCCGACCTGAACGATCTGTACCGTCGGGTGATCAACCGCAACAACCGCCTGAAGCGGCTGCTCGATCTGTCGGCCCCCGACATCATCGTGCGCAACGAAAAGCGCATGCTGCAGGAAGCCGTCGACGCGCTGCTCGACAACGGTCGTCGCGGTCGAGCCATCACCGGCTCGAACAAGCGACCGCTGAAGTCGTTGGCCGACATGATCAAGGGCAAGCAGGGCCGCTTCCGGCAGAACCTGCTGGGCAAGCGGGTCGACTACTCCGGGCGGTCGGTGATCGTGGTGGGTCCGACCCTGCGTCTGCACCAGTGCGGCTTACCGAAAAAGATGGCGCTGGAGCTGTTCAAGCCGTTCATCTTCGGCAAGCTTGAAGCGCGCGGCCTGGCGACCACCATCAAAGCCGCCAAGAAGATGGTCGAGCGCGAGACCCCCGAAGTCTGGGACATTCTCGCCGAGGTCATCCGCGAGCATCCGGTGCTGCTGAACCGGGCGCCGACCCTGCACCGCCTGGGCATCCAGGCGTTCGAGCCGGTGCTCATCGAAGGCAAGGCCATCCAGCTGCACCCGCTGGTCTGCACCGCTTACAACGCCGACTTCGACGGCGACCAGATGGCCGTGCACGTGCCGCTGACGCTCGAGGCCCAGCTGGAAAGCCGGGCCCTGATGATGTCCACCAACAACATTCTGTCGCCCGCCAGCGGCGAGCCCATCATCGTGCCGTCTCAGGACGTTGTCCTGGGGCTGTATTACATGACCCGTGAGCGTATCAACGCCAAGGGCGAAGGCCGGGTATTCGCGGACATCGAGGAGGTGCATCGTGCATATCACGGCGGTCTGGTGAATCTGCACGCCAAGGTACGGGTGCGCATCGAAGAAGATCATCAGGCGGAAGACGGCACGGTCACCCGAACCCGGACGCTGGTCGACACCACCGTCGGGCGGGCGTTGTTCTACGAGATCGTTCCCAAGACGTTGCCGTTCGAGTCGGTGAACAAGCCTCTGGACAAAAAGACCATCTCGGGCCTGATCAACGCCTGCTACCGCAACGTCGGCCTGAAAGAGACGGTAATCTTCGCCGACCAGTTGATGTACACCGGGTTCGCGCACTCGACCGCATCCGGGGCTTCCATCGGCGTTGACGATTTCGTCATTCCCACCGACAAGGTTCGGATCATCGACGAGGCAGAGTCCGAAGTCGCAGAAATCGAGACCCAGTACGCCTCGGGTCTGGTGACGGCAGGTGAGAAGTACAACAAGGTGGTGGACATCTGGTCGCGCGCCAACGACCTGGTTGCCCGCTCCATGATGGACGGCATCTCCAAGGAGAAGGTCACCAACCGTGACGGAGAGGAAGTCGACCAGGCGTCTTTCAACTCCGTGTTCATCTACGCGGATTCCGGCGCCCGGGGCTCGCCGGCCCAGATCCGCCAGCTGGCCGGCATGCGGGGGCTGATGACCCGCCCGGACGGCAGCATCATCGAAAATGCCATCACCGCCAACTTCCGTGAAGGCCTGTCGGTGAACGAGTACTTCATCTCCACTCACGGCGCACGTAAGGGTCTGGCGGATACGGCGCTGAAAACCGCGAACTCGGGCTATCTGACCCGGCGGTTGGTGGACGTGGCCCAGGACGTGGTCATCACCAGCACCGACTGCGGCACCGACAACGGGCTGCTGGTATCCGCCATCATCGAAGGCGGCGACGTGGTAGAGCCTCTGGGCGACCGCGTGCTGGGTCGAGTGGTGGCAGACAACGTCTACGCGGCCGACGGCAAGACCATCATTCTCGAGAAGGGCACGGTGCTCGACGAGGCGTGGGTAGATCAGCTCGATTTGATGGGCGTGGATCAGCTGGTGGTTCGCTCGCCGATTACCTGCGAGACCCGGCACGGCGTCTGTGCTGCCTGTTACGGTCGCGACCTGGCTCGCGGGCACGTGGTGAACGTGGGCGAGGCGGTCGGCGTGATCGCCGCGCAATCCATCGGTGAGCCCGGCACTCAGTTGACGATGCGCACCTTCCACATCGGTGGCGCCGCGTCACGGGCCACCGCCATCGACAGCATCCAGGTCAAGCATGGCGGCAGCGTGCGGCTGCACAACCTGAAAACGGTGACCCGCAATTCCGGCGAGCTCGTGGCGGTGTCGCGTTCCGGTGAGATCGCGGTGGCCGACAGCCACGGGCGAGAGCGGGAGCGTTACAAGCTGCCTTATGGCGCGGTCATTTCCGTAGCCGAAGGCGATCTGGTGGACGCGGGTCAGGTGATCGCTCAGTGGGATCCCCATACCCACCCCATCGTCACCGAGGTGTCGGGTATCGTGCAGGTGCGCGACATGGAGGAAGGGCTGTCGATAAACCGGCAGACCGACGAACTTACCGGCCTCACCAACGTTCTGGTGCTCGATCCCAAGGATCGACCCAGCGCCGGCAAGGATCTGCGTCCTGCGGTGACGTTGATGGATGCCAATGGGGAGGTGGTGCGGCTACCGGGCAGCGATCTGCCGGCGCACTACTTCCTGCCCAACAACGCCATCATCAACCTCGAAGACGGCGAGTTGGTGGGTGTGGGCGACGTGGTTGCCCGCATTCCCCAGGAAGGCTCCAAGACCCGCGACATCACCGGCGGTCTGCCGCGCGTGGCCGATCTGTTCGAGGCACGCAAGCCCAAGGAGCCGGCAATTCTCGCCGAGACGTCCGGCATGGTGAGCTTCGGCAAGGAAACCAAAGGCAAGCGGCGTCTGGTGATCACTCCGCTCGATGCCGATCCGGTGGAGACGCTGATTCCCAAATGGCGGAACATTGGCGTGTTCGAAGGCGAGCAGGTGGAGAAGGGCGAAGTGGTCTCCGATGGAGCGCCGAGCCCCCACGACATCCTCCGCTTGAAGAGCGTGGCCGATCTGGCGGAGTACATCACCAACGAGATCCAGGAGGTGTACCGGCTGCAGGGCGTGACCATCAACGATAAGCACATCGAGGTCATCGTCAGGCAGATGTTGCGCAAAGCGGAGATCACCGACCCGGGTGAATCCGACTTCATCCGCGGCGAGCAGGTGGAGCACGTGGCCGTTCTCGAGGCCAACGAGGCTCTCATCGCCGAAGGCAAGCAGCCGGTGCAGTACGAGCGGCTGCTGCTCGGAATCACCAAGGCATCACTGGCAACGGAGTCGTTCGTCTCGGCGGCATCGTTCCAGGAGACCACTCGGGTGCTCACCGAGGCGGCCGTTACCGGCAAACGCGACTACCTGCGCGGCCTCAAGGAAAACGTCGTGGTTGGTCGGTTGATACCTGCGGGTACCGGCCTGGCCTACCACAGCGAGCGCAAGCGTCGCCGAGCCGAAGAACTGGCTGCACGTCAGGCCAAGGAAACAGGTGCCACTGCAGACGAGATCGAGCAGGCACTGTCGGAGGCGCTGAGCAACAGCGAGTAACGGCGTTCGCCGTCCACCGTCGCTTAGGCGTTGCTTCCTGGCAGGCGCGCGATTAGAATCGCGCGCCTGCTTTGGGGGCCGTTCCGCGAGGGTGGTCTGCGGTATGGAAACATCTGTGAAACTACCCGACCCGAGGCCCTACCCGAAATTGGAGTCAGTATGGCGAGAATAAGCCAACTCGTTAGAAAGCCGCGCAAGCGCAAGGCCGACAAGAACATCGTTCCCGCTCTGCAGGGCAGCCCGCAGAAACGCGGTGTCTGCACCCGTGTATACACCACCACCCCGAAGAAGCCGAACTCGGCGCTTCGCAAGGTTTGCCGGGTTCGGCTCACCAATGGGTACGAAGTGGCGTCTTACATCGGCGGAGAAGGTCACAACCTTCAGGAGCACTCCGTCGTGCTGATCCGCGGCGGCAGGGTGAAAGATCTGCCCGGCGTCCGCTATCACACCATCCGGGGAACCCTGGATACGTCCGGCGTGTCTGATCGACGGCAGCGTCGCTCCAAGTACGGTGCCAAGCGTCCCAAGTAGCGCCGCTGGCCGTGCGCCGCTGGTGCTGGCCGCAACCGCTTACGACCGCGGAGTAACAGACGTAGACACAGAATAAACCGACAGACTGACAATCTGTTCCAGTAAGGCCCGGCCTCACGATGTGTATCGGGGGCGTTCCGGGATCAACCTGAAGCCATGGAGCTTTGACAATGCCAAGACGTCGTATCGTCGCCAAGCGGGAAATTCTTCCCGATCCCAAGTACCACAACCAGACGGTTGCCAAGTTCATGAACCACGTGATGGTCAGCGGCAAGAAAGCCGTGGCCGAGCGTATCGTCTACGGCGCGCTGTCTCGCATCGAGCAACGCGGCGCGGGGAATCCGGTGGAAGTGTTCGAAAAGGCTCTCGACGCGGTAGCACCGTACGTCGAGGTCAAGGCCCGCCGTGTGGGCGGCGCTACTTACCAGGTTCCGGTGGAGGTGCGGCCGTCACGGCGCCAGGCTCTAGCCATGCGCTGGCTCGTTGACAGCGCGCGCAAGCGTGGCGAGAAGTCGATGGCTGCTCGCCTGGCGGGCGAATTCATGGACGCAGCCGAAGGTCGCGGCACCGCGGTGAAGAAGCGCGAAGACACTCACCGTATGGCAGAAGCGAATAAAGCGTTCTCCCACTACCGATACTGATACCCCACTTTTTCTACGCATAGTTAACGGAGAGCATCATGGCTCGCAAAACCCCGATCGCTCGATACCGTAACATCGGTATCGTAGCCCACGTGGACGCCGGCAAGACGACCACTACGGAACGGGTGCTGTTCTATACGGGTCTGTCGCACAAGATCGGCGAGGTCCACGACGGCGCCGCCACCATGGATTGGATGGAGCAGGAACAGGAGCGGGGAATCACCATCACCTCCGCGGCCACCACCTGCTTCTGGTCCGGCATGAACCAGCAGTTCGACGAGCATCGGGTGAACATCATCGATACTCCCGGGCACGTGGACTTCACCATCGAGGTGGAGCGCAGCCTTCGGGTCCTCGACGGCGCGGTCGTGGTGTTCTGCGGCACGTCAGGGGTTGAGCCCCAGTCCGAGACCGTCTGGCGTCAGGCCAACAAGTACGGCGTTCCCCGCGTGGTGTTCGTCAACAAGATGGATCGCCCAGGGGCGGATTTCCTGCGCGTGGTTGCGCAGATCAAGCAGCGCCTCGGATCCCAGCCGGTGCCCATTCAACTCGCCATCGGCTCTGAAGAAGATTTCCGCGGCGTGGTCGATCTGGTGCTCATGAAGTCCATCCTCTGGAACGAGGCGGACAGCGGCCTGACCTACGACCTGCAGGACGTTCCGGAAGACATGGCCGAGGAAGCTGCGCACTGGCGCGAGCAACTGGTCGAGGCAGCTGCCGAAGCCAATGACGAGCTCATGGGGAAATATCTCGAAGGTGAAGAGCTCACCGTGGAGGAAATCAAGCAGGGCCTGCGCGCGCGCACCCTGGCGAACGAGATCGTACCTGCACTGTGCGGGTCGGCCTTCAAGAACAAGGGCGTTCAGGCCATGCTCGACGCCGTGATCGAGTACCTGCCGGCCCCCACTGAAGTACGGCCCATCGAGGGCGTCACCGACGACGGCGAAACTGTGGTAACCCGTAGCGCCGACGATGACGCGCCGTTCGCTGCGCTGGCGTTCAAGATTGCCACCGACCCGTTCGTTGGCACCTTGACCTTCTTCCGCGTTTACTCGGGCGTGCTGAGTTCCGGCGACCAGATCTACAACCCGGTCAAGAGCAAGCGCGAGCGCGTTGGCCGAATGGTGCAGATGCACGCCAACCACCGCAACGAGATCAAGGAAGTGCGCGCCGGCGACATCGCCGCCGCCATTGGCCTGAAGGACGTCACCACCGGCGATACCCTCTGCGACATGAGCAAGATCGTCACGCTCGAGCGCATGGAGTTCCCCGAGCCGGTGATCCACGTGGCCGTGGAGCCGAAGTCCAAGGTCGACCAGGAGAAGATGGGCGTTGCCTTGGGCAAGCTGGCCCAGGAAGACCCGTCGTTTCGAGTGCGCACCGATGAGGAATCCGGGCAGACGATCATTGCCGGCATGGGCGAGTTGCACCTCGACATCATCGTCGACCGGATGCGCCGTGAGTTCGGCGTCGAGGCAAACATCGGCAAGCCTCAGGTGGCGTATCGCGAGACCATCCGCGCGTCGGTTGAGATCGAAGGCAAGTTCGTTCGCCAGTCCGGCGGCCGGGGCCAGTACGGCCATGTGTGGCTGCGGCTCGAGCCGTTGAAGTCCGACGACCCCGACGTGCACTACGAGTTTCTCGACGAGGTGGTCGGCGGCGTAGTCCCGCGGGAGTACATCCCCGCCGTCAACAAGGGCATTCAGGAGCAGATGCAGAACGGCGTGCTGGCCGGGTACCCGCTGATCGACGTGCGGGCCGCGCTGTTCGACGGTTCTTTCCACGAGGTCGACTCCTCGGAAATGGCGTTCAAGATCGCCGGCTCCATGGCGCTGAAGGCTGGTGCCCTCAAGGCGCGACCGGTGCTGCTCGAGCCCATCATGGACGTCGAAGTGGTCACCCCCGAAGATTACATGGGCGACGTGGTTGGCGACCTCAACCGGCGTCGTGGTTTGATCAACGGCATGGATGAGAATCCCGCCGGCAAGATCATCCGCGCCGAAGTGCCCCTGTCGGAGATGTTCGGCTACTCCACGGATCTGCGCAGCGCCACTCAAGGCCGCGCCAACTACACGATGGAGTTCCGCCGCTACGCCGAGGTGCCGGACAACATCGCCCAGGGCTTGATCAAGCAATAACCGAACGAACCGCAATCACTACACGGGAGAAGGATACGAGCCATGTCCAAAGCGAAATTTGAGCGCAAGAAGCCGCACATAAACGTGGGCACCATCGGTCACGTCGACCATGGCAAGACGACGTTGACAGCGGC
>JBLRXD010000131.1:0-12114 GCA_047920935.1 Pseudomonadales bacterium
AGGAAAACTGCGCCGAATTGAAATCCGGCCGATCGATCCATCGGAGCCGACCCCGCTCACGATACTCGAAAGCGGCAACTAGATGGGTCTGCTCGTTGCCGCCGCCAAACATGACGTTCCACTGGGTTTCGTCATAGTCGCCGCGGCTTTCCGTGGGTTGAAGATGCCATAAGGTCGTTTCCAACCCTTCGAAGTTTTTCCGTGGAATGACGTTGACGACGCCGGCCACCGCGTCGGAACCGTACAGCGCCGAAGCCCCGTCTTTCAACGTCTCGATGCGACCGATCGCGATCTGCGGGTACAGAATGTTTACGTTGCCGGTTAGCGTTCGCCGGCCATCCACCAGCGTCAGCGTGGCCCCTTCCCCCAACCCTCGGAGGTTGGCGAACGACCGGGCCCCTTCCTGAAAAGTCGACGCGGTCGCATTGGCCACGAAGTCAGTACCGTAATTGAAGGTTTGGTTTTTGATGATGTCCGCCATCGCGGCAACACCTTGTTCAGCGATGTTGACCGAGTCGATGACGTTGATTGGTGATGGTGAATCGAAGCTGTCTTTGCGCCGTATGTACGAGCCGGTGACGACCACTTCCTCGATCGCCCCCTCGGCTGCTGTAGCGGCAGGCAAGGCAGACGCAGCCCAGATGAAAACGGCGCCGACGACAAGGCCGCCGGCACCTCTATGAAGACCAGTCATATCTCTCTCCCCTGTGAATGAGAATCACGCTTCTCTAACGCGGCGCGCGTACCCCTACGCGCATCGCTCTCCCTCCGTTTCTGGTTATAGCGCTGGGGTCGCTCGAAGGCAACAAGTTTGCAGAAGAGTCCCCAGTTGAGGGGATTTGGAGGAAGTGGGGTGATTTATCGCGATGCTGCAGACAGGCGCGCGCGGATGTAGGCGCGTTTGTCGAACTTGCCGGTGAGCCTTGCGCCCATGTCCGCCAGCCACATCTGCCAGCCGTACTTTCGGCGTAGCGCGCCCAGCGCCCTTTCGATCTCGGCATCGTCGCGCAGCACGATCGCGCTGGCGTCGATCCAGTCGCTCGACAACTTGCCGCGCACGTCGCACACCGCCAGACGCGCCCGATCGCTGTTGCGCAGGCGCTTCACCTTGCCGGCGCCGGCTGCGGAAAAGAAGTAAAAGTCGTCGCCATCGGCCGCGCACCACACCGGCGTCGCCACCTGGGCGCCGGACTTCCGGAAGGTGGCCAGGCTGACGTAGGAAGCTCGGGCGAGGCTGGCCGCTGTCGGCGTGGTTGGCATGGCGGGGCCCTCCCTCTCCTATGTCTCGGTTCGTTCCCACATTGTGGTTGTGCAGGGGTTCTAGGAAGGGTGACATCTCGAGGTGCCGGCTCGCAACGTTCGGTCCCGACGCTCACGACCGCTGTTGGGTGCCCGGGGACGCCCCGAGGCGGCGGCCGGGTCGCTGCTACGATGAGGTGCTTTCGAGTTGTAGAACCATGCGGATGAGGCCGACGTCGTCGGGATCGGTGTGCTGGGTGAAGCCCATGGTCCTCGCCAGAGCGCGCATGCGGCGGTTGTCGCGCAGGGTCACGCCCCACACGGTGCCGATGCCGCGCGCGCGCGCGTGGCGCAGGATCCGGTCCATCAGCAGCCGGCCTAGACCCTGACCGGCGAAATGATGCTGCACGATGATGGCGAATTCCGCCTGCTCGTTGTCGGGGTCGGCGGAGATGCGCACCACGGCGTGAATGTCCTGTTGGCCGGGTTTGCCGTCATCGGCCAGCACCAGCGCCATCTCGCGGTCGTAGTCGAGCTGGGTGAAGCGCACCGCCAGCATGTGGTGCAGGGTGCGCATGGGCTGCAGGAAGCGGTTGTGGATCTCGTCCGCATCGAGCCGGGCGAAGGCTCGCTTCAGCGCCGGCTCGTCCTCGGGGACGATGGGGCGCAGCAGCAGCTTTCCACCGTCCTTCAAGGGGACCCATTCCTCCAGCTCTTTCGGGTAGGGGCGGATGGCAAGGTGCGCCAGGCGGTCGTCGAAGCTGCCCGCACGTACCCGAATGCGCGCATCCAGGGCGATCACGCCTTGCTGGTCGGCCAGCAGCGGGTTGACGTCGAGGCTGTCCAGTTCGGGAAAATCCACCACCAGCTGCGACAGTCGCAGCAGAGTCATGGCCACCGCATCGAGGTTGACCGCCGGCCGGTCGCGATAGCCTTGCAGCCGCCGGTAGACGCGGGTGCGGGAGATCATGTCCATGGCGAGCTGCATGTTCAGCGGCGGCAGGCCCAGCGCGGTATCGCGGAGCACCTCTACGGCGGTGCCGCCTTCGCCGAACATGAGTATCGCCCCGAACTGGCTGTCGCGGTGCATGCCGACGATCAGCTCGTAAGCGCCCGGCCGCTGCACCATGGGCTGCACCGTGAAGCCCTCGAGCCGGGCGTCGGGGTGCGTGGCTTCAAGTCGCTCGAGCATCTGCGCCGCGGCGGAAGCGACGGCGTCCGCGCCGCGCAGGTTCAACACCACCCCACCCGCGTCGGACTTGTGGGTGATGTCCGGGGAGAGCACCTTCAGGGCGACGGGCGCGTCGATCTCTTCCGCCAGGCGCGCCGCCTCCTGCGGCGAACCGGCGACCCGGGTCGCTACCGTGGCGATCCCATAGGCGGCCAGCACGGTCTTCGCGTCAGCCTCCGACAGCCAGCGGCCATCGCCGTCGGCCGCCGTGCGTTCCAGTACGGCGCGCACCGCCGCGGCGTCGAGGTCGAGGGCCTCGGGCACCGACGGCGGGGTTTCCATCAGCAGGTTCTGGCTGCGTCGGTAGTTCACCAACTGCATGAAGGCATTCACCGCCTGGCCCAGATTTTCGTAGGCGGCGAGGCCGCGCTCGCGCAGCATGCGGCGGGCGTCCCGGGCGGTCTCGTCGCCGATCCAGCAGCTCAGCACGGGCACCGTGGTGCGCATGGCGGTGATGCAGTCGGCGTATGCCTGGGCGGAATCCATGGCGGAGGTCACGGCGGTGGGGCAGGCGAGAATCAGCACCCCGTCCAGCTCGCGTGCGTCCTCGAGCACCGTCTTCACCGCGGCGGCGAAGCGCTCCGGTGGCGCGTCGCCGATGATGTCCACCGGGTTGCCGTGGGACCAGGTGGGCGGCAGCACGGCATCGAGCTTGTCGAGGGTGGTCTCCGACAGCTCCGCCAGCGCCCCGCCCTGGGACAGCAGCGCATCGGTGGCGAGCACGCCCATGCCGCCGCCGTTGGTGATGATGAGCAGACGGTTGCGCCGTGGGGGCTTGAGCAGGCTCAAGGTCGCGGTGGCGGAGAACAACTCCTCCAGGGTGCTGACCCGCAGCATGCCGGCCCTGCGAAAGGCGGCGTCGTAGACCGCGTCGGCGCCCGCCAGGGCCCCGGTGTGGCTGGCCGCGGCCTTGACGCTTTGCGGGTGACGCCCCGCCTTGACGACGATGACCGGCTTGGTGCGCGCCGCCGCCCGGGCGGCCGACATGAACTTGCGGGCGTGGGTGATGCCCTCCATGTAGAGCAGGATGGCCGTGGTGCGTCGATCGTTGGCCAGATAGTCGAGCATGTCGCCGAAATCCACGTCGGCCATGGCGCCCAGAGCCACCAGGTGTGAAAAGCCGACCCGGCGGGCGTTGGCCCAGTCGATGACGCCGGTCACCACGGCGCCGGACTGGGTGACGAATGCCGGCCCCCCGGCCCGTGGCGGCAGATGGGCGAAGCTGGCGTTCAGGCCGTGGCGGGGCGTCAGCACCCCCAGGGTGTTGGGCCCGACGATCCGCATCAGGTGCGGGCGCGCCGCCTCCAGCAGTTGCTGCTGCAGCCGCCGCCCTTCGTCGCCAAGCTCCGCGAAGCCGGCGCTGATCACCACCGCCGCCTTGGTGCCGCGATCGCCCAGCTCGGCGATGAGGCCGGGTACGGTGGCGGGCGGGGTGGCGATCACCGCCAGGTCTGGCGCCACCGGCAGGCTGGCAACGTCCGGATACGCCAGCACGCCCTGAATGGACTGGTGCCGGCGATGCACCGGCAGCACCGGCCCGTCGAATCCCGAACCGAACAGATTGCGGGCGATCACCGACCCCACCGATCCCGGGCGCTTGCTGGCGCCGATCATGGCGATGGACTTCGGCTCGAACAGGAATTCCAGATTGCGAATGGACACGGTGATGGCCTCGGTCGACGGATGAAGAGCCTGCCTGTCGGCTGCGCCGGGTACAAGTTGCGTGCCGGAAATCGATGGCGGATCGCGCCGGTTGTTGCGAAACGGCAATGACCCCGGTGTGCCCCGTGGCAATCTGGTCCGGCTCAAAATGGATGGAGGAGTGCTGTCATGGCTTTGAATCGATACATCATCGAGCGTGACATTCCCGATGTCGGCAGCCTGCAGGGCGAGCACCTTAAGGAAGCTGCTGCACAGTCGAACCGCGCCCTCGAGAAGCTCGCGCCCGACGTTCAGTGGGAGCAGAGCTTCGTTGCCGGCGACAAGACGTTCTGCGTCTACCTCGCCAAGGACGAGGACGTCATCCGCAAACACGCCGAGCTGTCTGGCTTTCCAGCGACCAACATCACCCCTATCAATCGGAGGATTGATCCCACCACCGAGCGCGGCGGCTGATTCGCGCTCTCGACAAACGGCTCCCCTCCGCACGCGTGGTCGTGCCATCATTCGGCATCGTACGCGTACGCGTACGCGTACGCGTACGCGCATGCGCATAGGCCATGCGGCGGAATGGGAGCCAGACAGGTGGACGCGACTGACGACGACGGCCGCAGCGAGCGCTTCGGCGAATTCCTGACCCTCGAGCGCCAAGGCCGAGTGGTGGTGGCCACCTTCGACCGCGGCGACGGTTTGAACGCGCTATCCACCGCTGCCATGCAGGAACTGACCGCGCTGGCCGAGCATCTGGCCAGGGACACCGACAGCTCGGTGGTGGTGCTCACCGGCCGCGGCGTGTTCTCCGCCGGCGCCGACCTCAAGGAACGAAAGCGTAACGCCAGCGCCACGCCTACGCTGCTCGAACGCCGTCAGGCGCTGAAAGTGGGCCCGGACATGTGCGCCGCCTGGGAACGTCTCGAGCAGATCACCATCGCCGCGGTCGAGCGTTTCTGCATCGGCGGCGGTGTCGCCCTGGCGATCGCCTGCGACCACCGCATCGCCGGCGCCGGCGCCCACTTTCGCCTGCCCGAAGTGCCGCTGGGCATGAACATGAGCTGGCAGAGCAATCCCCGCACCGTGGCCCTCATCGGCCCCTCCCGCGCGAAACGCTTCACCATCCTCGGCGAGCGCCTGGCCGCTCCGGACGCCCTTGATTGGGGAATGGTGGACGAAGTCGTCGCCGATGGCGGCGCCCTCGACGCCGCCCGAGCCCTTGCCGCTCGCTACGCCGCCATGCCGCCGATCCCGTTGCGGATGACCAAGCAGGCCATCAACGCCGCCACCGGCGCCCTGAACTACGCCACCAGCTACATGGATCGCGACCAGTTCCTGCTCGCCTCCCTCAGCGCCGACCAGCGCGAAGGCATCAGCGCCTTCCTGGAAAAACGCGAGCCCGACTTCAAAGGCGACTGAGACATCAAAACCGTGGGAGCGATCTCCAGATCGCGATTCCTGCCCCACTGCCCAGTCACCCCGCCGACCCCAGAACCTCCGCCAGCAACCCCACCGCCGCCTCGGTGAAACGCCACATGTTTTCTTCCCGGTCGTCGCTGCCGGTTTGCAGCGTCAGCGAGGCCGTCACCGGCCCGCACACCGCGATCACGCTGGTCCCCGCGGCATGCCCGTAGCGGGCCCCGGTGGGCCCGGCCGCACCCAGCTCGGCCACGCCCCAGGTGGCGCCGAGTTGCTCCCGGGCCCGCAGCGCGAAGCGCCGCACCATGGGCTCGCTCAACGGCGCCAGCCCCTCCACGTCGCTGGCGCTGATCCGCAGCAGCTCGCGCCGCGATGCCAGCGTGTAGACCACGCTGCCGCCGAGGAAGTAGGCCGAGGCGCCGGGCACGGCGAGCAGCGATGCAGCGATGAGGCCGCCGGTGGATGACTCGGCCACGGCGACGGTCTCGCCGCGGGCTTTGAGCATGGACGCCACCGCAGCCACCTTTTCGGTCAACAGGCTGCTGCTCATGGGCGGCTGCCCGTCGTGCTCAATACCTGCTCGAGCAGATCCAGCGAGCCATTCATGGCCTTGGCGATGAACGGCTCCACCTGGCTCGGCTCGACCGCCGTTCGCCAGATGAAGCGGGTGCCGGCCCCATCCGGCTGCAACTGGATCGACGCCAGGTGCGAGGAGAGCGGCGGCGTCGACTCGATCACCGAATACTCGAGCAGCATCGCGTCAGGGTCGCGGCGCAAAATGCGTTCGGCCAGCCCGCCGGCGCCCCTCATGGTGAAGCGGCGGATGTCGCTGTCGATTTCGCAATGGGCGACACCCGGCACCCAATCAACTCGGCCGACGTCGCCGACGACCTCCCATACCGCCGCCGGCGGATGCGCCAGGATTCGGATCACTTCCAACGCCATAGGATTCGCCTTGTGCTGATCGATGAAGGGTAACTTCACGGGTGGCGTCGCGGGAGTCAACTCCGAATGCATCGCCAACTGTTGGTCGAATGCGCCGTGGAATTGCGGCTGCACCCGCTGGTTGGCGTTTGGTTGGGCAGCTCGAGCCCTGGTATTTCAAGAGGTTGCGAACTTTTGTCGGAGCTGGCACAAAGGTTGCTCTTAGAGTGACAAAGTGACGACACAGGGGACGGGGAGACGCCATATGGCAGTGACGACCGCGGATCGACCGCTGGACACGGTGCGCGAGGAGACCGTGGACCAGCTGATCATGAACTACGGCCATGGCCATCTGTCGCTGGAGGCCTTTCAGCGTCGGCTCGATCTGGCATTCGAAGCCGAGGAGCACGATGCGCTCGTCAGACTGGTGGGCGATCTGGAATTGCAGGTCGATGCCGAGTATGTGGAGCAGAAGAAGGGCGAGGTGCGCGGCCGGGAGCCAGCGGCCGACGGCGACGTGGAGTACGTGGTCGATGTCTTCGGCGGCAGCAACCGCACCGGCCATTGGCGGGTGCCGGCCGAGGTTCGGGTGTTCACCATGTTCGGCGGCAGCGACATCGACTTCAGCGAAGCGGTTTTCACCAGCCGCACCACGCGCATCAAACTGTTGTGCCTGTTCGGCGGCGTGGACATCTACGTTCCCGAGGGGGTCAACACCACGGTCAAAGCCTTCGCGATTTTTGGAGGCATCGACAATCGCACGCCCAGCTGCCCGGATCCGGACGCGCCGCGCCTGGTGGTGGAGGGGCTGGTGATGTTCGGCGGCGCCGACGTCAAGATCAGAAAGTCGCTGAAGGAACGGGCCCAGGCGCTCGCCGAACGGTTACGTGCCTGGTTCGAAGGCGAACGCCGATAGCCAATTCCGGCAACCAAAACCATTTGCCCCCAACTCCTCGAAGCCGCATGTTATAAGCCGACGAACCTAGCGGACGACGACAAGGTGAAACGTTACGTGATCGCGATCATTCTCGGGCTGCTGCTGATCGGCGGCGTGCTGGTGTTCGAAGGCGACATGCCTGCCGGCGAGGTGGATGCCCGTTACGCCAGCTACGCATCAGCGTTTCTCGCGCGCCCCGATGGCGGGCGCGTGCACTATCGCGACGAAGGTCGCCGCGACGGCTATCCGCTGGTGCTGCTGCACGGCTCCAACGCCTCGCTGCACACCTGGGAGCCATGGGTCGCGCTGCTGGGTGACGAGTACCGGATCGTCACCCTCGACCTGCCCGGGCACGGCCTCACCGGGCGCGTTCCCGATGACGATTACTCCACAGCCGCCTACATCGACACGGTGGTCGCGGTGGCCGATCACCTGGGGCTCGAGCAGTTCGCCCTCGGTGGCAACTCCATGGGCGGCGGAGTCACCTGGCAATTCGCCCTGGCGCATCCCGAGCGCGTCGGCGCCATGCTGCTCGTCAACGCCACCGGTCTGTGGTCGTGGCGCGAGGCCGGTCCACCGCGTGGCTCGGGCACCCCCATGGCGTTCCGGCTGCTGGGTCAGGATTGGTTCCGTGGCATCGCCCGTCATCTGGATTCGCGCTACCTGGTCGCCCAGGGCTTGCGGGCTTCGTTCCACGATCCGGAACTGGTGGACGACGCCATGGTGCGCCGCTACTACGAGTTGTCGATGCGCGAGGGCGCGCGGGCGGCTACGTTGATTCGCTTCGGCTCGTTCCGCGGCGTCGCCGCGGCGGCGGAGCCGGATCTGTCGGTGTTGTCGCAACCGACGCTGATCCTGTGGGGTGAGCACGATGCGCTGATTCCGCCGGAAGTGGGCGAGCGCTTCGTCGAGACGCTGCCGGACGCGCGGCTTATCGTCTACCCCGATGCCGGCCACATTCCCATGGAAGAGGTACCCGAGCGCTCCGCCGATGATGTTCGGGCGTTTCTGGGGGTGGTGTTGGGGCGAACGGCATCCTGACGTCATGACGCCCGCGGCGCTGGTCAGGCAGACGCGAGGCGGTCTTGGATCGGGACCATCGGCCGAGCGCCTCCGCGGAGGGGTTTGCTGAATGAGAATCGTTTCGAAAATCCCTCCGCGGAGGGATCGCTGAGCGGGGTGGACTTGAATGAACCGCTCGCACAAAGAGGCGCACATGCTCGAGATCTATCACGCACCACGTACCCGGTCGATCCGCGTCATCTGGCTCTGCGAAGAACTCGGGCTCGATCATCGGGTCGTGCCGGTGGAATTTTCACCGGCGTTTCTGTCGACGGCGGAATGGCGGCGGCTGAATCCTGTCGGCAAGGTCCCCGTGCTGAAGGACGGCGATCTGGTCATGTTCGAGTCCGGCGCCATGGTGCAGTACCTGTTGGACCGCTACGGCGACGGCCGGCTGCAGCCGCCGCGCGGCAGCCACGATCACGCGCGGTTTCTGCAGTGGTGCTGGTTCGCCGAGGCTACCTTTGCGCGCCCTTTAGGGGAGATCGTCAACCACCGGCGGGTCTTCTCGACCGACGATCAGAACCCGGCGGCCATCGAGGAGATGCAGCAGCGGGCGGCCCTGTGCGTGCAGGCGTTGGACGACGCTCTGGCCGTCCGGCCCTACCTGCTTGGCGATGAGTTTTCCGCCGCCGACATCATGACGGGTTACACGCTCATGCTCGCCGAGTGGCTGCTTCCGCCCGGCTTCCCCGATCATGTGGCCGACTACTGGCGGCGTCTGTCGGCACGGCCGGCGTACCGGGCCGCCATGGGTGCGGGCGCGTGACGCAGCCCAGGAGCCGCACGCCTACAGCTCGCGGTTTCCGCGACTGATCATCGAGGTCAGCCGCTCTTGCCGTAATCGACCGCCAGCCACTGTTCCGGCCGTACGTGCACCACCACGCTGTCGTCGTCGGAGCTGCCGGCGGCATAGGCACGCCCCTGCTTGTCACCGAGGTACCGCACCGCCATCGGCAGCAGCTCATCGCTCGCCGGGTCGATCGCCGTAACGGGGCCTTCGATGGTGACGTACTGGTAAGGAGGCGTTTCGGTCTGCGCGCACAGGCTGACCCGCGTGCCGGTGGCGAGCAGCCGGCCTTTGCGCGAGTCGCGGCCGGTGATGAACCACAGCGTCTCGCCGGGGCGGTAGTCGTACCAGACGGGGACGGTCAAGGGGCCTGAGTCCGGGCGCGGGATGGACAGCACGCCGACGTGCAGTCCGGCTAGGAACTGCTGCTTTTCCGATGCGGTCATGCGGGTCATGGTCGGGCTCCAGATGGATAAGCGAAGAAGTCGATTCTGACGTAAGTGCGGTAGGGCACAATAGGTAGGGCCCGCCGGCGAGTTCCAGCACCTTGATCTCGTGATGCGCCGCGTCGCCGGAGCGCGGCACCATCAGCTTGAGCACGGCGGGTGTGCCGTCGCGTAGCTTGCGGCGGCGACGTAGGCTTCAGTGCCGTCGCCGAAGGCGCGCCCGGGGGTGAATTGCCACTCCCTATCCGGCCAGCAGGCCGCTGAAGAACTGCCGGGTATTCTCCTCCAGCCCCTCGAGGTAATAGCCGCCTTCCTGCACGACCAGCAGCGGAACCCCCAGGGCGCCGGCCAGGCGCCCGAGGCGATGGAAGCCGCTGGTGGACACCGCCACCTTGGCCTGCGGGTCCTGCTCGTGAATGTCGAAGCCCAGCGTCAGGATCACCGCATCCGGCTGGTACAGGGCGATGGCGCTGAGCGCCTCGTCCATGCGCTCGAAGAACGTCTGCTCGCTGCTGCCGTGAGGCATGGGCAGGTTGATGTTGTAGCCCTCGCCGGCGCCGCGGCCGCGCTCGTCGGCGTGGCCGGTGACCACCGGATAGAAATTGGTGGGGTCGCCGTGGATGGAGACGTACAGCACGTCGTCGCGCTCGTAGAAGATTTCCTGCAGCCCCTGGCCGTGGTGCATGTCCGGGTCGAGGATGGCCAGCCGCGGGAATCGCGCCTGCAGCGCCGCCGCCGCGATGGCCGCATTGTTGAGGTAGCAGAAGCCGCCGGCGGCGTCGCGCCGGGCGTGGTGGCCGGGCGGGCGGCATACGGCGTAGGCGGTCTGCTCGCCGGCCAGCAGCGCATCGGCCGCCGACAGCGCCGTCTGCGCAGACCAGTAGGCGGCGGACCAGGTGTGCTCGCCCACCGGGCAGCTGCCGTCGGCCAGGTGCCAGGCGGCCTCGGCGAGGATGCCCCGCGGCGCCCCGGCGGAGCGCACGAACACGTTGGACATGACCTCGTCGCCCCAGTCCTCGGGTACCTCGCGCCAGCGGCGGTGGGCGGACTCCAGAAACCGCAGGTAGGTCAGGTCGTGGACGCGGTTGATCAAGGCGGTGCCGTGGTCGCCCGGCTCCAGCACCTTGTGACCGAGGCTGTCGAGTCCGCGCAGAATGTGCTCGGTGCGCGCCGGAATCTCCAGCGGGGTGCGCATCTGCCCGCGTGACAGATAACTGCGCGGCACGTGCTGGTTCTGCTGGGAGTGGAAGTACGCTTTCATCGCCGGGCCCCTGATTGCACCCGCCCAATATGGGCGATCGTCGGGGCGGGTTGCAAATGCACCGCTCCGCGCCATGACGGTGCATCGTGGCTTGCATCGGCTACCATACGTCGCCTTTCCAGCAATGAGCCGCTGTCTTGCCTTCCGAGCCTGCCGAGCCGACCCCCGCTGTCATTCCCGGCCCCGTTCGTCCGTGGAGCGCGTTCCTCTATCGCGACTACAGCATTCTTTGGGCGGCCATGGTCACCGCCACCATCGTCGTCTGGCTGCGCATCCTCTCCACCGCCCAATGGTTGCTGGACGAGACCGGTTCGGCGGTGATCGTCGGCTTCATCGGCGTGGTGCAGTTGGTGGTGCAGGTGCCGGCGCTGCTGTGGGGCGGCACCCTGGCGGACCGCGTCGATCGCAAGCGGCTGATGATGCTGGCCAACGGCACCACCTGTCTGGCCATGCTCGCGCTCGGCGTGCTGAACGCCAACGGCGTGCTGACCCCGTGGATGGTGTACGTGGGCATCGGCCTGACGGCGGCGTCGCAGATGCTCGCAAGCCCGGCGCGCTCGGCCATGGTGCCCATCGTGGTGCCGAAGCAGCACATCATGCTGGCGGCCTCCACCGACACCGCCTCGCAGAACGCGGCGGCCATCGCCGGGCCGCTGCTGTTTGCCGCCATCGCCGTCACCGCGGGGCCCACCACCGCATTCCTCACGGCCGCGGCCATCGCCCTGGTGGCGGCGCTGATACCGCTGTTCATCCGCGCCCAAGGCGTCGCCGGCGGCCATGCCGAAGACGCCGCGACCTCGACCCTCACTCAGACCTGGGAGGGCCTGCGCTACGTTTCCAGGCATCCCATCCTGCCCGGGCTGTTCCTGCTCGACACCGGCATCACCGTAGCGTCGTTCTATCGGGAGATCCTGCCGGTGCTGGCCCTGGGGCTGTTCGCGGGGGGCGCCAGCGCCACCGGTCTGCTGGGCGCCGCCAACTCCGTCGGCGCCATCGTCGGCTCTTTCATCGCGCTGTTCCTGGTGGGCTACCGGGCCAAGGGCATGCTGGTGCTGTATGCCTCGTTCGCCTATGGCTTCATCCTGTTCGGCTTCGGCACCGTAACCTCGCTGTGGGCCGGCATGCTGATGATCGCGCTGCTGGGTGCGGCCGATG
>JBLRXD010000132.1:0-11912 GCA_047920935.1 Pseudomonadales bacterium
GGCCATGCGCTGCAAGCTGGCGACCGTGCTGGAACCCGGCTCACGCTACGTCTTCGTAAACCGCCGCGGCATGAAGGTTGCGGAAGAGACCCGGCCCGGTCTGGCCCGAGCGCTACAGGATGGCAAGCTGGCAATTCTCAACGACACTCAGGTGTTCGATCGGGCCCTGGAAGCCGTGATCGGTAACCTGCGGCAGGTTCAGAGCCAGGGCGCAAAGGCCCGATAGCGGCAGCGCCGGCGATCAGCCGCCGGCGATCAGCCGGCCTTGTACCCAAGCCGCGCACGCCACTCCGGCTGATCGAGCAACCGCTCCACGGTATCGACGATGGTCTGAGTCTGTTGATCGACTTCGAGATTGATGCAATCGCCCACCTGGGCAGTGCCAAGGGTGGTGCGAGCGATCGTCTCCGGAATCAGGCATACCGCCATCTCGCGTGCGCCTGCGTCGAGGCGAGCGATGGTGAGGGAGGCGCCGTCCAGAGCAACGAAGCCCTTCAGGGTCAGATATCTGGTCAACGCTTCGGGCACGGAGAAGAATACGTTGCGCTCGTTGGGGCCGGTGTCGATTCGCACCAATTCCGCCACACCCGAGATGTGACCCGAAACGATATGCCCTCCGATCTCGTCGCCCACCCGAAACGACCGCTCGATGTTGACCAGCGAGCCGGTTTTCAGATCGCCGAGATTGGTGCGTTCCAGGGTTTCGCGAATCACATCGAACCGGGCTACGCCCGCCTCCACCTCGGTCACGGTGAGGCAAGTGCCGTTGACCGCCACCGACGCCCCGAGCTCGAGCCCTGCTGCCAGCCGGCCGAGATCGATACGCAAACGCCGCAGGGAAGGCTGTTGATCCACTGCCACAATCCTGCAGAGACCTTGAACGATGCCGGTGAACATAGCGTTATCCGTGGCAAGCTTTTGAGGGCGCCCCTTCAGACGCGAAGGGGCGCACAGGCAGGACGCGGGATGAGAACCAGCCGCTCGGCGTCAGAGGTTGGCCTGGGCCTGGCGCTGTAGCGCCTCGCGCCGGTTGGTTTCATTGTCGATGTAGGTGATCCACTGCTGGCACATACGCCGATTGCTCTCGTCATCGGCCCGACGCGACTCGTTGCGGCAGGCAACGAACGATTCGCGGGCCGCGCTGAGCCGGTCGCGATTGAACTCACACATGCCACGGACGATGTACATGGACGCTTCCTGGCGCAACCCGCCCTTCTGCAGCGCATTGTCAGCCGCTGCGACACACTCGCCGAACTGATCGTTATCGAGATACAGGTTCGCCAATCGCTCGTAAATTCTACCCTCGTCAGACAGCCGCGCGGCCTCCAGGAACACGGGAATCGCCTTCTCGACCTCCTGGGCCAGTTGCCATGCCTGACCGAGGCTCTGCAGCGTGGTATCGGTCTTCTCGACCTGCCCCCTTTCGATGGCCGCCTCCAGCACGCGTGCTGCACGCCACGGCACCTCGGCTTGCATCAACAGGCCGGAATAGTTGGTGAAATCGCCCTGCTGATCAAGGAACCCGCCCGCGTCGGCGGCTTCGTAAGACCATAGGGATTCGCGGTCATTACCCTCCTGTCCGTGAATGCCGGCGAGGCGAATCCAGTACTCGCGCTTCGGGAAGTCGCGCACCAGAATCTCGAGGATCTCCAGCACCTTGGGCCAATTCTCCTGCTCGAAATACAGGAAATTCAGCAACGCCCACCACTGCTCTTTGATCTCCATATTGCGCTCACGCGCAATGCTGATGCCCAACTCGATCTGCTGAATGGCAGCCGGATAGTTCTGCATCTGGTAGTAGACCTGACCCATGAAGATGTGCGGATCGGCACCCGGATTGCTGGCCTTCTGAATCCAGCGCTCCATGTAATCGAGCGAGGCCTGGTACTCTTCGTTGACGAAGGAAAGCTGCGCCAGGGTGTAGAGCGTCGAGACCTCGAGGCCTTCCGGAATTTCTTCGCCCTGGGCGATGACCTGCTTGTACGACTCGATGGCCGCTGAGTAGTTCTCCTCGGAAAAGTGCAGGAAGCCCAGCATGTTGTGGACCTGGCCGATCTCGTTGCCGTTCAAGCGCCGGCTGTTTGCCAGCATCTCGTTGAGCACCCGCTTGGCCTTCTCCATGTCTTTTTCATCCATGGCCTCCTGCGCTTCCGTGAGCTTTCTGTAGGTCGCTTCGCTCATGGACGGGATCCGGCGGGTCTCCTGCCGTTGCTCCTGCTCCTGCGCCTGGGCGGCGACGCCGCCCAATCCCAGTTCATGGCCAACCGGCGCGCCCAGATACAAGGCCAGCACAGCCGCCGTGGATACGATTCGTTTCAACATCATGCTCTTCCTCGCAAAGCTTCCGCGTCCGCCTCTACTCTGCCAGTTCGAAGGTGATCAGGTTACGGACTCCGGCCACGTCGATGGGCTCGCCGTTCACCACCTTGGGTTTGTACTTGAATTTCAGCGCCGCCTGGATCGCAGCGCGGTCGAAGATGCCCGGAGGGCTGGCCTCTATCACCACTGGATCGCGAACCGCTCCGGTTCGGGTCACCACGAACTCCAGCAGGACGAAACCTTCGATGCCGCGGGTTTGCGCCCGCCGCGGGTAAACGGGAGCCACTTTGACGATGGGGAGGTACTCACCGTCGGAGCTGAACCCACCAACCCCGCCAACGTTCATGTTGATGCTGGTGTCGATGGCGCCAAAGCCCACGCCGATGGTCACATCGCTGGCATCGAAACTCTGCTCGGGCATATCCGGTGGCGGCTCATCCGGCGGCGGCGGTGGCTTCGGCTTGCGCACCCGGACTTCGATGTCCTGCTCGTCCTGCAACCGCACGAAATCGACGATTTTGCCGGTGATGCCTTCATCGAACGGGCTCTTGTCGCTCTTGATCAGAGCCTGCATGAGCAGAAACAGTGTGAAGGTCGCCACCGCGCCCAGGGTCACACCAATCACGTAACGAACAATCATGGCAATCTCCCTAGTTGTCCGTAGAAATCGCTACCTGGCTCATGCCAGCAGCGCGCGCGGCGTTCAGCACAGCCGTGAGCTTCTCATATTTCGCGGCCCTGTCAGCCTGAATGACCAACCCCCCTTTCGGGTTCTCCGAGTGCAGACGCTCGATGTGCGCCCGCAGGGTGGCCTCATCGACATTCTTGTTGTCGATCCAGATTTCGCCGTTGGGGCCGATCGCCACGAGGACACTCACCGTGGGCTTCTGCTCCGCGGATTGAGCGTCCGGCCGCAGGACGTCAATACCGGTCTGCTTGATGAACGTCGCGGTCACGATGAAAAAGATCAACATGATGAAAACCACGTCCAGCATCGGCGTGAGGTTGATATCGGATTCCTCGTCCGTCCTGGAAAACCTGTTGGCTGCTCTACGCATCGTTTACTCCTGGCTTCGGCCTACCCGGAAACGTTCCGGTGAACATGGGCCTTCAGCTCAATGATCCATGGTCAGGTGGTCCTGGAACAGTTCCGTTTCGAAGTCGATCTTGCGTTTCAGCATCGTCGTGCCGACAACGCCGGACAACGAAGCGATCATCCCTGCCATGGTGGGAATGGTCGCCATGGAAACACCGGCTGCCATCGATCGCGCGTTGCCGCCCTGAATCGCCATGGCGTCGAACACCGAGATCATACCGGTCACCGTACCCAGTAGACCCAGCAATGGACAGAGCGCCACGCAAGTCTGAATGAGGGGAAGGCCGCCGGCGATCTTGTCGGAAGCCTCCGAGACGATGGAGTCACGGATCTGATGCGCGCTCCATGAGCGGCGTTCGGATCGCGATTCCCACCGCTCGGTGGAGCCGTGTACGACCTTCTTGTGCTCGGTCTGGAAGTACCAGAAGCGCTCGAAGATCAGAGTCCACATCAAGAAGGTAACGGCTGCGATGAGCCACAGCACGTTACCCCCCTGTTCCATGAACTCGATGATGTTTATGTAAGCATCATACATATCGAGTTGCTACCTGCCTTTAGCCCAGAGCCCGGCCGGAACGCTCGGCGTGATCGGCGACGATCCCGGCGCTCTGCTCTTCGAGCACATGAATGACACCGCGGCTGCGGGTTGCGACGATGGAGTGCAGCAAGGTCATCGGGATTGCCACACAAAGACCCAGCACCGTGGTCATCAACGCCGTGGAGATACCTCCGGCCATGGTCTTCGGATCACCGGTGCCGAACAGCGTGATCGCCTGGAACGTCAGGATCATGCCGATTACGGTACCGAGCAGACCCAGCAGCGGGGCCACCACGGAGATCACCTGAATCAGGGTGATGTTGCTGGTGATCCGCGGGGTCTCCCCAAGGATCGCCTCACCGAGCTTCAGCTCCAGGGTCTCGACGTCGACGTCACGGTTATCGTGGTAGACCTTGAGCACCCGGCCGAGGGGATTGCTTTCGTCCGGGGTCTCGCTGCTCTTCTGCGCGCTGACCTTGCGCCCGATCACGGACAGTTGGAACAGCTTATACAGGGCCAGCAACACACCGAAGATACCGCCGAGGATGATCACCGAGCCGACGTAGCCGCCTTCACCGTCACAGAAGGGGGTATAGCACTCGCCCGTGGCGATGCCGCCGAAGGGGGAACCGACCCGCTCACCGAGGGTGGCTGCCTGAATCAACAGACTCAGCAAGGCGCCCCGGGTGGGATCGACGGCGAATGCGACGAACTGGTCAGGCGAGGCCTGCGCCAGATTCGCGGCGGTGGAGGTGAAGCGGCCGGCCGGCTGGCGGGCCAACTCAACCAGGCTGTTGTCGTTCGGGTCGTACTGAACGTAGCGCCCCTCGGCAATCAGGTTGAACGCACCCACGCGGGTTACTTCAGTCTCGAGCTGCTCACCGGTATTCAGGATAACGGTGGCGGGGAATTTCACCACTTTGCCCGATTCGGTCATCTCGCGTTGCAGCTCGAACCAGAGAGTCTCCATCTCGTCGATGCTGGCCAGGCTGCTGGCCGTACCCATGCGCCGAGCCAGGGCCGCCAGCCACTCGCCCCGGTTGGGGTACTGAGCGGAAATGATCGAGCCTTCGAACAGACCCCGGGTATCACCGGAGACCTGCTGCAACACCCCGAACAGTTCCCGCAGAGCCCCGAGGCGGTTGCTCAGCTGCTCCTGCAACTGCCCGATGCGGATCTCGTTCTCCTCGAACCGGGTTTCCAGCCGATCGGAGCGCTGCTCCTCACGGGTGCGCTCGGAACGAGCCTGCGACAGCATCTGCTGCTGCTGATCCTTGTCGCGACGGAAACGCGCCTCGCGCTCCGAATGGAGCCGGGATTCCACCACCGTGCGCTGCTGCACGTTGCGCAACAGCTGATCCAGACTGCCGGCTTCGGTCACTCGCAGGTCTACCTGCGGTGCCGGCTCGGCGTTTTCCTGTGCCGTTGCCACCGATGCTGCCGTCAGCAGCAGCAGGCCGGATAGCAGGCCGGTAAACGTGTACTTCATCTTCGCGTCCTTCATTCTGCTGCCTCCGAAGTCGGCGCCGCGGGCATGGCTGCCGGATCCTGCGCTGGGGCCGCACGCCGTGCGGCTTGCGGCGCGGGCGCGGACTCGGGGCCAGGCAGCGGCAGGGTCAGCATGTCAACCGACAGTTGCTGGCGCGCCATTCTGATGCCGTTGCGGATCGGCGTGGCGTACGAGCCGGGCAGCGATTCCCACGCCGACGCTCTCGGGTTGTAGAAACCGGTGATCTCGCCATCGGGGCTCTGATAAACCAGGGCGATGCGCCCGACCTTGAGCACGTCGACCTTTCGCTGCGCGCCGTTCACGGCGATGGTGGCGCCATAGGCCTCCATCGTGCGGCCGTATTCGTTCTCGATCTGGAATGCCCGGAGGATTTGGCTGAATTTCTCCGAAACGGTTACGTCGGCACGATCCATCATCTCGCGCAGCGTTTCGATGCGGCGAGCGCGCTCATCGGGAAGAAAGGGGAGATCCAGGCGAACGAACTGCTCGAGCCCGTCAATCATCCGCATCATCAGCGGGGTGATCTGGCGCTCGATGACGGTCACCTCTTCGATGGAGACGGAGAGCTGCTGCATCTCCCGCTCCTGGTTGGCGATCTGCCGTTCGAGCTGGTTGTTGTAGACCTGCAGGCCTTCGATTTCCTTGAGCACCGTCTTGTACTCGCCGAGCAGCCTGCGGGTTTCTTCGGTCAGCGCGTCAATGCGCGACTGCGACTGCCGAGCTTGCTGATTGAGCTGTCCGGCAACCTGGTAGATGTCGTTCAACGTCGCGGCAGTGGCACTACCGCTTGCTACGACCCCCACCGCCAGCAGCGCTATCGCTGATAACCCCTTCATCAGTTGTTTAGTCATACCACTTCCTACGGGTTCGATTAGTTTTTGCGAATCACCTGGGAGCCACCGACAGCCCGATGGACGGCGTTACCGACCAAGGGTGTGATGTTGCCGGGCGTGGTCGTGCGGCTGCCTTCCACCCAGATGCTTGCCCAATGCAGAACAGCCAGCCGCGCCAGGGTCTAACCCCCCGGAAGCGTACTAGAAATGCCCCGCCCCTTTCCGTCGTCGAAGGATCAACAAACGCTTGGGCGAAGTCAAGCGTGAGCCTTAAGCTCGGACCGCAGCGCATTGTATTCGGGCAATTTTTCCTCGCGGACACCTCATCGCAGGTGCTCGGCGAAAAAAGCCAGCGTGCGCTGTTCGGCCAACTGGGCGCTTTGTTCATGGTAACTGGCACGATGATCGCAGTTGAAACCATGGTCTGCCGGGTAGACATAAACCTGGGCCTGTGGCTGGGCCGCTTTAACCTTGTTAACGTCTGACAGCGGGATGTGTGCATCGTTCTCGCCGAAATGCATCATCACCGGGCACTTCGGCTGTTTGTCCGCTTCCGCGGCGATGCCGCCACCGTAATAGGCAACCGCCGCACCGAGCCCGCTCGAATCGCAGGCGGCTCGCCAGGCAAGTAGCCCGCCGAAACAGTACCCGACCACGCCGACGCCACCGTGCACGGCCGCCGCGTCGATGGCGGCTTGCACGTCCTGCAACGCCAGGTTGTGGTCGAGCTGCTGAAACGCCAGCTCGATCCCTTTGCCCATGTCGGCCTGCTGGTAACCGAGCTCGACACCCCGCTCCACCCGGTCGAAGATCTGCGGCGCGATGGCAACGTAGCCCTGTTCCGCATAGCGATCGGCCACCTGTCGGATGTGGTCGTTGACGCCGAAGATCTCCTGAATGACCACCACGCCGCCCTTTACCGCCCCGCTCGGCTCAGACCGGTACGCTCCGAGCGCGAAACCGTCCACGGCCCGGATCTGTATCTGCTCTCCCATTCCCGCCTCCTCAGCTGCACATGAAACAGCCATTGTAAGGACACCTGTGAGATTGCCAACCGCCGAGGCACCGCGGGCTGGGTTCACGGAGCCTGCGGTCATCGTCATCAATCTGTAACATTGCCCTGTAACATTGCCGCTGCAGCATGGCGGTTCGCCCCGCAAGCGCGCCGCCGGTGCAGCGGCCCCGTGCCGCCAGCCGTCATACGACAGCGCCAGAGGTTCACGAAAATGTCAATTTCGTCAGGTTTAATGCCCGCACATCTGTGAAGGGCCAATGCGGCATGACGGCGAACACGATACTGCTGGTCGAGGACGAACCCGAGATCCGCGAGATGCTCAGCTTCACGCTGGGCCGCGCGGGTTTTCAGATCTTCGAGGCGGCCAGCGCCGAGGAGGCGGTTCAGCGGCTCGACGGGGTGCTGCCCGCCCTGCTCATCGTCGACTGGATGCTGCCTGGCATGAGCGGTATCGAGTTCGCCCGTCGGGTGCGGCGCGACGAACACACCCGGGAGCTTCCCATCATCATGCTTACCGCCAAAGGGGAAGAGATCGACAAGCTGAAGAGCTTCGAATCCGGGGTCGACGATTACGTCACCAAACCGTTTTCGCCGCGCGAGCTCATTGCCCGGGTGAAGGCGCTGCTGCGGCGCTCCGGCGCGCCGGAGGCGGGCATCATCGAACACGGGCCCCTGCTGCTGAATCTCACCGCCCATCAGTTGACCGTAGGCGGCACGGCGGTGCGCCTCGGCCCTACGGAATTCCGCCTGCTGGAGCACTTCATGACCCATCCGGGCCGGGCCTTCGATCGCTCCCAGCTGCTCGATCGAGTGTGGGGCAGAAGCGTCTACGTGGAAGAGCGCACGGTGGACGTGCACATTCTTCGCCTGCGCAAGGCGCTGGCGCCGTTCGGTCTGCAGCAGCTGGTGCAGACCGTGCGCGGCGTCGGCTACCGCTATCTGCAGCCGGAATGAAGCTGTCCTTTAAGGAGCGCCGGCTCGTCGTGGGGCTGCTGGCCGCCGCGCTGCTGCTGGGCGCGCTCACCGGGGCCTGGGCCTGGATGCTGCTGCTCTCCCTGGTGTGCTGGCTGATGCTGCAACAACGTGAACTGCGAAGGCTGGCGCGCTGGGCCGAGCACCCGTTGCGCCGCCCGGACAACCGTCTGGAAAGCTGGCAGTTGCTGGCCGACCGCTTGTACCGCTCGCTGCGCCAATCGCGGCGCCGAACGGCCCGCACCATCAGCCGCTTCCAAAGCTTGCGGGTACTGACCAACGCCCTCCCCGACGCCGCCATCGTCATCGACCAGGACGGCCAGATCGACAGCTTCAACGCCGCCGCCCAGGCGCGCCTGCAGCTGAAGCCGGTGGATCGCGGCGCAAACCTCGCCGCCCTGGTACGGCAGCCGGACTTCGTCGCGCTGATCAAAGGCAAGCGCCAGGATGGCCTGGTGGAGTTTGCTTCACCCTTCGACGAAGACACTCGACTCGAGGCGCGCCGCATCGTCATCGACGAGCACACCGCGCTGATTCTGGTACGCGATGTGACCCAGCTGAATCGGCTGCTCACCATGCGTCAGGACTTCGTCGCCAACGTCTCTCACGAACTGCGCACGCCGCTCACCGTGGTTGTGGGATACCTGGAGACCATGGCCAGCGAAGACCTGGATCTGGAGACCGTGCGCACCCTGCTGGCCAAGCTCGAATCCCCGACCGGGCGCATGCGCGCCCTGGTGGACGATCTGCTGCTGCTGTCGCGGCTGGAGGCCAGCCCGTTGCCAGCGGACAGCGACCTCGACAGCATCGACCTGTGCAGCATCATCCGCAGCTGCATCACCGAGGCCCGAGTGCTCAGCGACGGGCGGCACCAGTTCGAGAGCGACAGCGATGGTACGGTGAGGCTGCGGGGCGTCGAGAGCGAGATTCACAGCGCCACCTTGAACATGCTCACCAACGCCGTTCGCTACAGCCCCAAGGGCGGCATCATCCGCATAACCTGGCAGCGCACGGGTGACGGTGCGCGCCTGGCGGTGCGCGATCACGGCATCGGCATCGCGCCCGAGCACCTGCAGCGCATCACCGAGCGGTTCTATCGGGTGGATCTGGCGAAGTCGCGGGTACGGGGCGGAACCGGGCTCGGCCTGGCCATCGTCAAGCACGTCGTCAAACGTCATCGCGGCACCCTCCGCGTGATCAGCGAACTCGGCAAAGGCAGCACGTTCTACTGCGACTTCCCGCCGCAGCAACTCGAGTACCCGGCGGCCCAGGCACGGGGGGCCTGATGCAGTTGCGCATCGCGATCGGGGCATCGCTCCTACTGGCGATTTTTGCTGCGCGCGCGCTGGCAGGGATGGACGCGCTGCCGGAATACCAGCGCGTCAGCGGCATCTCCGGCACCCTCTCCAGCACCGGTTCGGATACCCTGGCCAACCTGATGACGCTGTGGACCGAAGCCTTCAAACGCGAGTACCCCAACGTCAACATCCAGGTGCAGGCGGCTGGATCCTCGACCGCGCCGACGGCGCTGACCGAGCGCACGGCGAGCTTCGGCCCGATGAGCCGAGCCATGAAGGACGCAGAGATCCAGGCGTTCGAGGCACGGCACGGCTACAAGCCCACGGTAATCCGGGTTGCCATCGACGCCCTCGCCGTGTACGTCCACAAGGACAACCCGCTGCCCTCTCTGAGCGTTCCCGAACTGGATGCCATTTTTTCGGTGACGCGACGCTGCGGGCACGACACCGACGTCAGGCGCTGGGGGCAGCTGGGTTTGACGGGAACCTGGGAACGCCGGCCCATCCAGCTCTACGGGCGCAACTCGGTCTCCGGCACCTATGGCTTCTTCAAGCAGGTGGGGTTGTGCTCCGGCGACTTCAAAAACCGGGTCAACGAGCAGCCCGGATCTGCCTCCGTGGTGCAGGGCGTGACCGCGTCGCTCAACGGCATCGGTTACACCGGCATCGGTTACGCCACCTCCGGCGTGCGCGCCCTGCCCATCGCCGAGTTCCCGGGTGGGCCGACGGTGGCGGCCACGGCGGAGAACGCCGTATCCGGCGACTACCCGTTGTCGCGGTTTCTCTACATCTACGTGAACAAGCGGCCGGGTACCCCGCTGCCGCCGCTGGAGCGTGAGTTCCTGACGCTGGTGCTGTCCCGCGCCGGCCAGGAAATCGTCGGCAAAGACGGCTACATCGCGCTCTCCCCAAGGCTGGCACAGCGCGAGCTGAGCAAACTCCAATGACAGTTGCCCGTCGTCGCCGCAGCAGCGGGCAACCGGCACGCGATGCCGGCACGGCGGGAATTACCCGCATGCCCCGCCGCCGCCGTCTGGTCAACCTGCTGACCGCCCGCATCGTCGCCTTCGGCGGCGCCCTGGTGATCGCAACCATCGCTTTGATGTTCTTCTATCTGCTATGGGTGGTTGCGCCCATGTTTGCCGGCGCCAGTGTCGAGACCGGCCGCGGTTACCCGTTGGATCCGGCGCAGACGTTGCTGATCGAAGCCAACGAGAGCCAGGAGTTCGGCCTGCGCGTGACCACTGCCGGCGAGATCGACCTGTTCGATCTCGCCAGCGGCGAGCTGCGTGAGCGGGTGGACATGGGCCGGCGGCTGCGGGGCGCCCAGCGCATAGCCGATCAGACCGGGTCTTACGCCCTGCAGGATGCCAGCGGCGGCATCACCTTCGTTCAGGCCGTCTACCCGGTCAGCTTCGACGGCGAAAATCGCATCATCCGCCCCATGTTGCAGTACCTGTTCGAACCGCACTGGCATCCGGCAGGCGACGCGCACGCATTCGATGTCTACTCGCGGCCGCTGCAGCTGCGGGTGGCGACCCTGTCCGGGCGCACTCTGATCATCGACCATTTTCGCGATGCCGAGCCGGGCTTCGCCCTGGAGACGCCAAGCCGCGCGCAACACCAGCTGCGGCGCGACTACGACCAGCTGTTTTTCGGGCCGCGCGGGCAATGGCTCTATCTGATCAGCGACGACGGCGCCGTCGAAGTGCTGGACATTGCCCGCCCGGAGCAGCCCACGGAGCTGCACGCCGGCAGACTGGTGCCGGAAGGTGCGCGGATCAACGCCGTCGCCCCCCTGCTCGGCCGCAATTCGCTGCTGATAGCCGATGCCCACGGCGGGATCGCCCAGTGGTTCATGGTTCGTAGCGAGTTCGGCTGGCGCCTGCAGCAGATACGCGAGTTCCACCTCGAGGCAGCAGCCACCCACATCATCCCCGAGCCCCGGCGCAAAGGTTTCGCCGTCATCGATGCAGCGAATCAACTGCATCTGCTGTATACGACGTCGCGCCGCCATCTGGCCAGCCACCCCATGGCGGCCGGCGACGTCGCCACAGCCAGCATTGCCCCACGCGCCGACCTGCTGCTGACGGCGGCCGCGGACGGATCGGCGCAGACCTACCGCCTCCGCAACGCGCACCCGGAGATCTCCTGGTCGACGCTGTGGTCGAAGGTCTGGTACGAAGGCTATCCGGAGCCCGTCTACAGCTGGCAATCCTCCGCCGCCGACACCGACTTCGAGCCGAAATTTTCGCTGACGCCGCTGCTGTTCGGCACCCTCAAGGGTGCTTTCTACGCCATGCTGTTCGCGGTTCCCATCGCCGTGATGGG
>JBLRXD010000133.1:0-11771 GCA_047920935.1 Pseudomonadales bacterium
TGAGCTGGTGTTCCTCGGAGAGCTGAAAATCCATGGCGCGTCCTCGACGGGTTAGAGAAGGTACCGGGCGATTCTCCCCCTTCGACTAACCGGTGACAAAGGCCTTGGTCGCAGGGTAACGTCCCCATCTCAGGGAGAGCATCATGCCGGGAAAGTACTTCGAAGATCTCGAGGTCGGAATGCGCTTCGAGCACCAGCCGGGCCGAACCGTCACCGAGACCGATAATCTGCTGTTTACCGCACTGACACTGAACCCCCAGCCGCTGCATCTCGACGCCGAGTTCGCCCGCGGCACCGAGCACGGGCAGATTCTGGTCAACAGCATCTTCACCCTGGGCCTGGTGGTCGGGTTGTCCGTAGGCGATACCACCCTGGGCACGACGCTCGGCAACCTGGGGTTCGACAAAACCAGCTTCCCCAATCCCGTATTCATCGGCGATACCATCTACGTCAGCACCGCGGTGCTGGAGAAACGCGAGAGTCGATCCAAAGCCGACCGCGGCATCGTCACCTTCGAGCATCAGGGCACCAATCAGCGCGGCGACATCGTCTGCAGTTGCATCCGCGGCGCCATGATGATGCGGCGCCCGACGTGAGCCACAACGCGCAGGCCGGCCGCGCGCCCGGCACCGAGCGGCTGCGGCGATCGCTGCACTTCGTTCCGGGGGCCAACGAGAAGATGCTCAGCCGCTCGCTTGCCACCGCAGCAGACGCGCTGATCCTGGACCTGGAGGATGCGGTCACCCCCGCTCGCAAAGGCGAGGCCCGCAACACCGTGGCGGGTTGGCTTGCGGACGTGGATTTTCGCGGCAAACAGCGTGCGGTACGGATAAACCCGCTGGACACTCCGTGGGGGCTTGCCGACATCGCCGCCACCATGGCGCACCCACCCGATGCCTACGTGGTTCCCAAGGTGTCCACCCTGAACGAGCTGCAGCGGATCGACGCCGAGATCGGCCGCCTGGAGCGGCAGTATGGTCACCAGCCAGGCGCCGTGGGGCTGATCCTGGTGGCGACGGAGACGCCTCTGGGGGTGCTGAACCTGCCCACGTTTCCACAGTGCCAGCGGGTCATCGGGCTGTCGTGGGGAGCGGAGGATCTGTCCGCCGCCCTGGGGGCACCCCGCAACCGGCGGCCCGACGGCAGCTACCTGGACGTCTACCGTCACTGTCGCGTACAGACGCTGCTGTCGGCGGCGGCGGGCGGCGTGCAACCCATCGACACCGTGTTCGTCGACATTCGCGATCTCGACGGCCTGCGGGCCGAGTGCCAGGAAGCCGCCTGGATGGGCTTCACCGGGAAGATAACCATCCACCCGGAGCAGATAGACGTCGTCAACGCGGCATTCACGCCATCGACGGAGGAAGTCGCAGAAGCCGAACGGTTGCTCGCCGCCATGGCCGAGGCAGAACACGCCGGGCAGATGGCCATCGCCTTCGAGGGCAAGATGGTCGATGTCCCACACCTGAACCGCGCCCGGCGAATCGTCGCTCGGGCGCGCATGATCCGAGAGAATCCATGAGCGAGAACCAGCCGCCGGAATTGAACCCTGACCTGACCCTTGAATTGAGGACGAGCAAGATGCTTGCCCGCATCGACGCCGACGGCATCGGCTGGGTGACATTCAACCAGCCGGAACGGCACAACGCCCTGTCGCTCGAGATGTGGCAAGGGCTGGCCGACATCCTCGAGCAGTTTGCCGAGCGGGACGCGGTGCGGGTGGTGGTGATGCGCGGCGCCGGCGGCAAAGCCTTCGTCTCGGGGGCCGACATCTCCGAGTTCGACAGCAGCCGGGCAAACGCGGCGCAGAAAGACAGCTACGGCCAGGTCGCCGGCCGCGCCACGCGTTGGCTGGCTCATTTCGACAAGCCCATCGTCGCGCTCATCGAAGGCTTCTGCATCGGCGGCGGCCTCGCCACGGCCCTGGCCGCCGACGTGCGCTTTGCCACGCCGGATTCGCGCTTCGGCATCCCCGCCGCGCGCCTGGGCCTCGGCTACGAGTACGAAGGCCTCGCCAAGCTGGCGCGCATCGTCGGCCCGGCCCACGCCCGCGACATCATGTTCTCGGCGCGCTTCATGACCGCCGCCGAGGCCAAAGACATGGGGTTGGTGAACTTTCTGGTGGAGCGCGACGGTATCGAGGCCGCCGTCGTCGACTATGCCCGCAGTATCGCCGGCAATGCGCCGCTCACGATCAAAGCGGCCAAGGCGGCCCTGAACGCGTGGGAACGGGGTGGTCGGGAGGACGAAGTCGCGGCCGTGCGTGCTCTGGTCGACGCCTGCTTCGACAGCGAAGACTATCGGGAAGGGCGCAAGGCGTTCAAGGCGAAGCGCCGGCCGGCGTTCAGGGCGCGCTGACCCACGGGTCAGCAGGCATTCTTCAGCGAGGTAAGCGCCCGAGGGTGCCCCCGGGCGCAGCCGCTCAGGTGTCCGCAAGCTCCTCCAGCACCCGGCGGGCGTCCTCCTGCTCCGGAAATGCCCGCAATTCCATGGCTCGGGTGAGTGCGTCCCGGGCGCCACGGACATCGCCGGTCTCGCGCAACGCGACGCCCAGGTGATAGTGCACGGACGGATTGTTCGGATTCAGCTGCACACTGCGACGCAGCAACCGAACCGCCTCCGGCTTCTGCCCTTCCTGCAGTAGTATCCAGCCCAGGGTGTCGAGGATGTCCGGGTTGTCCGGCGCCGCGGCCACCGCGGCGCGCGCCGTCGCCAGGGCGCGGGGATCCTTCCGCTCCATGTACAGCCACGCCAGGTTGTTCAAAGCCACCGGATTGTTGGTTTCCACCAGCGCCTCGTAGCGTGCGATGGCACGCTCCTGGTCCTGACGCATGAGCAGATCGGCCAGCAGCAACTGCGCGCCGAGGTCTTCGGGGCGATCGTCGAGCCAGGTCTGCAGCCGTGCCGTGGCCGCCGCCCTGTCCTCACGGGCCTCCAGGCCAACCATGCGGATCATGCCATCACGCACGCCGGCGTCGGCCAGCTCGCTGAAACGGCTCTCCGCCTCGTCGCGGCGGTTCTCGGCCAGCAGCACGTCCGCCTCCAGCAGCTTGGTTTCCGCGTCGTCTTCACCAGCCTGCCGCAGCTGTTGCACCCGCGCCCGAGCCGCTTCGGTTCGCCCATCGCGCAGATCGAGCCTGGCCAGCCCCCGCAGCGCCGTCGCATCGACGCCATCGCTGAGCACCAGCGCCCGCTCGAGATTGGTTCTCGCCAGGGTCAGCTGGCCTACCCGAGCTTGCAGGTTGCCGAGAGCCAGGTGCAGCGCTCTGTTGTCCGGCAGCCTTGCGGCCTGGGGTTGCAGGTCGGTGGCAATACGCCGCGCGGCCTCGACGTTGCCGCTGCGCAGGTCGATCTCGGCCCGCAGCAGCAGCAGATCGGGCATTGTCGGCGCCAGCACGAGGGCTTCGCTCACCACGCTCCCGGCGGACGCCAGCTGCCCCTGGGCGAAATGCAACCGGCTCAGACCGAGGCGCGCGCGCACAGACTCAGGATTCGCCAGTACGGCGCGCTGCAGATAGTCGACGGCAGCGCCGGCATCCGACCCGCGGACCGCCAGATCGGCCAGCGCCAGCAGGGCGCTTTCGTCGTCGTCACGGCCGGCCAGGAAATCCTCATAGAAGCGCACGGCCGCCTCGCGGTCGCCAGCCTGCTCGGCCATCCGCGCCAGGTTCTGCACCGCCGGCAGGAATCCCGCGTCCTGGTGCAAAGCCGTCTGGAACGCTTGCTCAGCAGCCGCCCGATCTTCCCGCGCCATCGCCACGACCCCGCGCAGGTTGTAGCCGATGGGGCTGTCCGGGCTCTTCTGCACCAGCGCTTCCACCGCTTCGGCCGCGGCCGGCCAGTCACGCTCGCGCACCCGCACCATGGCCAACAGGTAGTCGCTCTGGAATTGCTCGGAGTCGACGGCCACCGCACTGTTGAGTTCCACTTCGGCACGGGCCCGGTCGCCGGTGGCCAGCAAACTCAGCGCCAGCTGGTTGCGGAACGCGGCCATGTCGGGCGCCAGGGCTACCGCGCGCTCGAGGGCCTGGGTAGCCTGCGCGGCGTTGCCCAGACGCAGTTGCGCGGCGCCGTACAGCGCCAGCAGTTGCGGATCGGTAGTCGCGTCAAGCCGCGCCTCCAAGGCGTCTACGGCACGCTGATGATCGCCCCGGTCGAAACGCACGGAAGCGAGCAGCTTGGCCGCGGCATCATTGCCGAAATCCTGAGCCAGAAAACGTTGCAGATTGTCCTCCGCCTGGGCGTGCTGCCCCTGGCGGTATTTGATGGCTCCCATGAGGTAGAGGCTCGGCGGGTGAGCAGGCGCGACCCGCTGCACTTCGCGGATCGCCGCCTCGGCGCCGGTGACATCGTCACGCTCGAAGCGGATCAGCCCGTCCAGATAATGAGCGACGGGGAATTGCGGGGCCAGCCTGAGGATCCGCTGAACTTCGGCAGCGGCGGCATCGAGATCCCCCTGAACCAGATGAACCCGCGCCAGGCCGACCCGGCCCAGGACCTGCCCGGCAGCCAACGCGGCAGCGTTGTCGAACGCCTGCTCGGCGTCTGCGTAGGCCTGCTGCGCGAGACTGAACTCGCCCTTGCGCAACCAGGCGTCCGCGTGGCCGGGATCGAGCGTGACCGCCCGCGTCAGATAGTGCTCGGCACGCTCGAGATCGCCCTCCTGCCAGGCAATAAGCCCAAGCCCCAGATTACCGTCCGCCAGCGCCAGGCCCTGCTGATACAGGGCTTTCGCACGCCCGAGATCACCCGCTTCGAGATTGGCATCGGCGAGAATGACCGCAAACTCCGGCGTCAGGGCGCCCGCGTCTTCCAGCGCGCCGATCACCTCCTGGTAGCGGCCCAGGCGGACCTTGGAGCGCAGCAATCCGGCCTGCACCCGAGGATCGTCGAGGCCGAGGTCCAGAGCGCGCTCGAACTCCTTCAGGGCGCTGGGGTGATCCCCAAGGCGGGCGTGGGCCTCGCCGAGCATCAGTCGCGCCTGCGCCAGGTCCGGCTCTTTCTGCAATGCGTTCTTCAGTTCGATGACAGCGGTGCGCACGTCATCCTGTGCGAGCCGCGCCTGCGCATTGTCGACGTGCTGCTCCGCGGTCGCGCTGTCGCAACCCGCAAGCACCACCGCCAGCAACAGGCAGCAACCAAGCCGATATTCTGCACCCATGCACCCAACCCCGATCAGACATTGCCGCCAGTCTACCGCGGCTGATGTCGGCATAGTCAGGGAAACGTGTAACCGTTGCGTAAGTCGCGAGGGATGTGCGCGCCGACAGGCGCGCCTACGCGCCTGTATGGACGGGTCAGTTCAGGGTCTTGAGCACTTCGTTGGAGTAGGCGCTCTCGTTGCCCTCACGATCCAATGCGGTCATGGCGAAGTAATAGGCTCCGGAGGCCAGCTTCAACTCGCGTTGGGTCGTGGCCGGGTCGGGCACGTCCAACCGTTGGTCATACGCACGGCTGCGCGAACCGTAATGAATGCGGTAGCCGGCCAGATCCGTGAGTGGAGAGCCATCCACGTTCTCGCTCGGGGGCTGCCAGTTCAGCGACACGATGCCGATGATGCCCACCGACAGCATGGCCATGGCATTGCCGCCGGAGCCCGAACAGGAGAGGGTGAATGTCGTGCTCGCGGTCAGCGGGCCAACCACCGCTCGGCCTTGCACCGGCTGGGATCCAGACCAGCCGCCGCTCGCCTGGCAGTCACTGGCGCCGTCGCTGGACCAGCTCAGTTCGACGGAGTCACCGGATTCCACCGCGGACTCTGCAGCGACCAGCTTGATGGCCGGGCCAGCCGAGCCGGATCCGCCCTCTGCCGAGATCGGGCTGCGATCGACCGTGCCGGACCCGCCATCGCCGGAAATGGCGCTGCTGCTGCCCGTGCACCCGCTCAACCCTGCAAGGCAGATCAGCCCGCACATCATCGTGCCCGCTCGCGCAGCGGTGAAGCTTTTCAAGCTATGCCTCCATTGTCTATCGACCAGGGCGCCACTGACGGCGCCAGCAGCAACAAGTCTAGGTGTGGCCGATGTCGACACCCGTGACTGGCGTCGCAACTGCGCGACGCGCACGGCCACCCGGCCACCGAAGGCGTGAGCCGGGAAACCATGCGCGCCACCGCCACTAGAGAATGCTCTTGCGGACTTCGTTGGAGTGACTGCTCTCGTTACCCTGCCGATCAAAGGCGGTGAGCGCGAAGAAATAGCTGCCATTGCGGATGTCGGCTACCCACTCGGTAGCGGCAGGATCTTCGATCCGGACACTGGCCGTGTAGCTGCCGCTCTGCTCACCCCAATAGATGACGAAGCCACCGAGCCCCGCCACCGGTGAGCCATCCTCATTGTGGGTGGGCGCCTCCCAGCGCAGGGTTTTGTCGAGCACCTCGACGCTCACCGCGGCCAGCGCGTTGCCGTTCTCGCCGCTGCAGGACAGGCCGAAGCTGGCGCTTTGCGTCAGCGGCCCGGTGGTGTAGCTGCCGGATGAGTCCTTTGCCCCGGACCACTCCCCGGTAGCCGAGCACTCGACACCTTCGGGAGCCGCCCAGGTAAGCGTGGTGGTGCCGTTTGGCGGCACCTGCTCGGGATCGGCCCGCAGGCTGACGCTGGGGGCGGAGCCGGCGTCGACGACCAGCGCCACCTGCTGGGAAACCCCGCCACCGTCACCGGAACAACTCAGGCGAAACACCGTCTCACCGTCTACCGGGCCCACGGTCTCCGAGCCCGAAGCGCTCTTTCTGCCCGACCAGCCGCCGGACGCCTCGCAGTCTTGAGCCTGATTGGCGTCCCACGTCAGCACGGAGTATCCACCCGGTGCTACCGTGGCCGGGGCTGCCGACAGCGACAGCGTCGGCGGTGCTGATCCGCCGGGATCGGTGGAATCGGCTGGATCTACGGGGCTGCTGCTACCGCTGCAGCCGTACAACGTAATGGACGCAACCAGGATCGAGAAGGAAAGTGCCGGTTGGAATGGGTGGGTCGATTTTTTCGCGATATCAATCACTCAGCTTCCTGCCTTGTATTCGTATCGGGTGAATGGATGCGGGCGCGGTCCTGCAACTCACCGAACTCGGTGGGGCATTACCCGTCAAGCGCGCCCGGACTTCCTATCCCGGCAGCCGCTCGCCCGCGCGACGGGAAAGAATCTAGCCATCCGCTCACCGTCTGTAAACGCGATGTAAGCGGGTTTTTTGTTACCAAACCTAACAGTCCACCTCAGGTTTCCTGATGAATCCTCGGCGAATTAGCCACTTACTACACAAAAGCTAGAGAAACGATTCGACCCATTCGTGGAAAGATACCTACCCGTTTTGCCGTGTTAGCATTGCTCCATCGCCTGCATCTGAAGTCACTCCCATGCACGACCGTGCCGTTACCGCCTGTGTGCTGATCATCGGCAACGAGATCCTCTCCGGCCGCACCCAGGACGTGAACCTCCACCACATCGCCCAGACCCTCGGCGGCTGGGGCATTCAGGTGCGCGAGGCGCGAGTGGTTGCCGACGTGATGCCTGAGGTGGTCGCGGCGGTCAACGAAACCCGTGCCCGCTACGACTACGTGTTCACCACCGGCGGCATCGGCCCCACCCACGACGACATCACCGCCGACTGCATCGCCGCGGCCTTCGGCGTCGAACTGATCGTCCATCCGGAGATCGCCGAGCGCATTCAGAGGCGACCCGCGCCACCGGATGTCATGGCATCGCGCCTGCGCATGGCCCGGGTGCCCGAAGGCGCCACTTTGATCGACAACCTCACCGGCGGGCCGCAAGGCTTTCGCATGGAGAACGTTTTCGTCATGGCAGGCATTCCCGCGGTCATGCAGGCCATGCTGGCGAGCCTCGACGGCAAACTCGAGGGCGGGCCCATGGTGCACGGCCGCTCCGTCACGGCCTACCTGGGTGAAAGTCAGATCGCCGGCCCGCTGCGGGAGATCCAGAACCGCTATCCGGATCTCGACCTCGGCAGCTATCCGTTCTTCCGGGAAGACCGCTACGGCACCTCGTTGGTGTTGCGGGGCACCGATCAAACACGACTGGACGCCATGCTCGAAGAGGTCAAGGCCGCCATCGTGACGGCCGGAGAGACCCCTCAGGACGTCCGCAGAACCTGACGTGAACTAAACAGCCAAACACGGGAACAGCTCATGGAGATCGAAGGCAAGAAGGCTCTGGTGCTCGGCGGAACGTCCGGAATCGGGCTGGCTGCGGCGCGGCAACTGCAGGAAGCGGGCGCCGCGGTGGTGGCGATGAGCCGCAGCAGCAGCCATCTGGAGGAAGCCCGCACCGCCCTCGGGGGCAGCTGCGAGCTGCGCGCGCTGGACGTGCTCGATCGCCAGGCCATGGCGGACACCTTCGCAGCGCTTGCCCCGTTCGACATCCTCGTCAACGCCGCCACCGGCGGCGACCGCGCCGTCGGCCCCTTCCTGCAGATGGATCTGGACGGCTTTCAAGGCTCGTTCGCCAAGCTCTGGGGTTACGTCAACAGCGTCCGTCTGGGGGCGCCGCACCTCGCCGCCGACGGCTGCATCGTGCTGGTAAGCGGCTCGCCGGCGCGGAAATGTCAGCCGGGCATGTCGGCCATCTCTACGGTAGGCAACGCGGTAGAGGGCTTCGTGCGCGCCGTTGCGCCCGAACTCGCGCCGCGGCGCATCAACGTGGTGGCCCCGGGGGTCATCGACACACCCATGTTCGCCGTCGGAGGGGCCGATCGAGCGGCTTTCCTGGAGCGCGCCACCGCCAACAACCTGATCAAGCGCGCGGGCACCCCGGACGAGGTGGCGATGGCCATCCTGTTCGCCATCCGCAACGACTTCGTCACCGGCACCACCATCGACGTCGACGGCGGCGCGCTGCTGCCCTAGGCGCCAGAGCGGCTGCGGGTCAGACGATGCCGCGCTGCTGCAACGCCGCGACCTCGTCCCGGGACAGGCCCAGCAGCCCGCCGAACACCTCGACGTTGTGGGCGCCCAGCGCCGGCCCGGGCCAGCGCACGGAGCCCGCGGTCTCCGACAATTTCGGGGCGACGTTCTGCATCATCAGATTGTTGAGGGTGTCGTGGGCCACGGCGATGATCGACTGGCGGGCCTGGAATTGTGGATCCGCGAGCATGTCGGGCGCCCGATAGATGCGCCCGGCCGGCACGCCGTGGCTCTCCAGCAGCGCCAGCAGTTCGTCCGCGGTGAAGTCCCTCGACCACTCGGCGATGCGCTCATCGAGCTCGGCCTGATGCTCGCCGCGGGCGCTGTGGCTGGCGTAGCGCGGGTCGCTCGCCAACTCACTCTGCCCCATGGCCGTGCATAGCCGCGCGAATACCGAATCCTGATTGGCGCCCATGACGATCATCTCGCCCCCCCGCGTGGGGTAGACGTTGGAGGGCGCGATCTTCGGCAGAATCGCACCGCTGCGCTCGCGAATGACGCCACCTTCGGTGTACTCGGGAATGGTCGACTCCATCATGGCGAGCACAGCCTCGTAGATGGCCGAATCCACCACCTGACCACGACCGCTGCGCTCCCGATGATGCAGCGCCGCCAGCACCCCCAGGCAGGCGAAGGTTGCGGCCAGGGAGTCGCCGATGGAAAGGCCTACGCGGCTGGGCGGGCGGTCAGGGTCCCCCGCCAGATAGCGGATGCCGCCCATGGCCTCGCCGATGGAGCCGTAGCCGGCGCGATGGGCATACGGCCCGGTCTGGCCGAATCCCGATACCCGGGCCATGATCAGCCGCGGGTTGAGTTCCGACAACTCCGCATAGCCCAGACCCCATTTTTCCAGGGTACCCGGACGGAAGTTCTCGATCAGCACGTCGGCTTCGGCCACCAGGCGCCGCAGCAGCCCCTGGCCATCCGGCTCGCGCAGATTCAGGGTCACGCACTTCTTGTTGCGGGCGATTACCGGCCACCACACCGGCAGCCCCTGGCCCCAGTCGCGCATCGGGTCTCCCACCCCGGGGGGCTCGATCTTGATCACCTCGGCGCCCATGTCGCCCAGCAGCTGACCGCAGAAAGGGCCGGCGATCAGCTGCCCGAGCTCGATTACCCGCAGGTCGCTGAGCGGCCCGTGACCGGCGTCGTTGGATGAGCTCATGCGGGCTGCTCCATCTGGATCGCGCTGCCGGGAAACCCTCCGGACTTCAACACCATGGAGGGCAACGGCTTGCCGAGCACCTGCTGCAGCCAGCGGGCGCCGTCGAGCAGCGACTCCAGTTTCACGCCGTGGTCGACGTGCATCCGATCGAGCATGTAGACGAGGTCTTCGGAGGCGATGTTGCCGGAAGCCGTCGGCGCGAACGGGCATCCGCCGATGCCGCCGAGGCTGGCATCGAGGGTTGCAACCCCAGCCTGCAGCGCGGCGAAGGCGTTGGCGATGCCGGTGTTGCGGGTGTCGTGGAAATGCGCGCGCAGCGGCACCTCCGGGCCCAGGCGCTCGCGCAGCGCGGCAAAAAACTCCAGCACCTGGCCAGGCACGCCCACGCCGACGGTGTCCGCCAGCGCGATTTCCACGGGTTCCTCCGCAGCCAGAGCCTCGGCGATATCCAACAGCCGCGGCAGCGACACCTCCCCCTCGAACGGGCAGCCAAAGGCTACGGCGATGGTAGCCTGGGCACGCAAACCGCGGCGCCGGGCGTCCTTCAGCACCGCCAGCGCCATGGTGACGCACTGGTCGCTGGACATGCCCTGATTGCGCTCGGCGAAGGTGTCCGTCAGCGGGATCACCAGGCCCGCCTCATCCAATCGCTCGGTGGCCAGCAGACGCTCGTAGCCGCGGCGGTTGAGGACCAGCCCGGTATAGGTCACATCGCCTCGCTGCGGCAGCCCTCGGCACACGTCCTCGGCGTCCGCCATCTGCGGCACCCGCCCCGGGTGCGCGAAGCTGGTCACCTCGATACGTCGAAAGCCGGCATCCAGGGCGCGCCCGATGAGCTCGAGCTTGTCATCGGTGGACAGCAGCAGCGCCTCGTTCTGCAGCCCGTCACGGGGGCTGACCTCCATCAAGGTCACGCTGGATGCGAAGTTGCTCACTGCCGCCCTCCCTCCCTGGGGTTTGCTGTCATTTGCTGTCATTTGCCGTCCTCGACGTCGACCACTTCCGCCTGGGTGGCCACTACCTGATGTTGCAGCAGCGGCCGCCGCTCGCCCTGCAAAACCACCGTCGCGCGCAGTCGCACGTCCCGGGAAGAGGCGCCGACCATCACTTCAACCTCACCGGGATCGACGACGAATTGCATCTTGCGGTCGTAGTAAGCCAGTTGCGAGGCGTCGATCAGGAACTTGATACGCCGCTGGGCACCCGCCGGCACCCGCAGACGCTTGAACGCCGCCAGCTTGCGCAGCGGCCGGGCCACATCGGCCACCTTGTCGTGCAGATACACCTGCACCACCTCGTCCCCATCCATGGTGCCGTCGTTGCGCACCGTCACCCACAGATTGATGGTGGCGTGCACGTCCACCGTGTGCGGGCATTCCAGTTCGAGGTATTCGAAGCTGCTGTAGGAGAGTCCATGGCCGAACGGGAACAACGGCCGGGTGGACTCGTCGATGTAGTCGCCCAAGGCCATGCTGCGACCGCCGCCGGCACGATGGTTGTAGTAGACGGGTACCTGCCCAGCCGAGCGCGGCAGCGATACCGGCAGCCGACCGGCGGGGTTCACCTGACCGAACAGCAGCCGCGCCAGGGCGGGGCCGCCCTCCTCCCCCGGCACCCAGGCCATGACGGCAGCGTCACAGGCGCCGACCTCGGCCGCCAGCGCCAGCGCACGGCCGCCGATGACCACCAGCACCACC
>JBLRXD010000134.1:0-11676 GCA_047920935.1 Pseudomonadales bacterium
CCGTCCTCTCCTTGAGCATGACGACCCGCGCGCGGATCTCGGCATCGGTCTGCTGCGGCTCATCCACCAACTCGAAGCGAGTGGCGAGAAACGGCAGACCCTCGACGAACTCCCTCGGCTCGAAGCGCTGCTCGCCCTGACAGATGAGGTGGTGCATGCCGTTCGGCGCGGTCACGAAGCGGACGATGCTGACCATCGTACCCACCGGATGGAGATCCCCGGGGCCGGGTAGATCCTGGGTGGGATCCATCTGCAACAGAATGCCGAGCTTGCGGGACTGCTCCACCGCGAGCCGAGCCGCTTCTATGGAAACCTGGCGACCCACAGACACGTGAGCCACCTCACCCGGAAACACGACCAGATTACGCACCGGGATGATCGGCAGAATGTCGTCAGCCAGATCGACCGATTGCTTTCCTTGAGTTTTCCCTGCAGAAACCATGGTGTCTCCTTCGACGAGGCAGGCAACGCCGGCCCAGAAGCCCGCCTGGAAAGCGGCGCGCTCGCTCAGATCAGAAGTTGTAGCCGATGCCGATGGTGTAGAAGAACGCGCCATCGTCGAACGTTTCGCCGACATCGTCAGCGCTGTCGAACAACCACTGCCATTCGATCATGGTGAGGATGAACGTCTTGTCCTTGACGAACCACTTGGCGCCGGCGTCCAACCCCGCCGCCCCGGTATTGTTGGTCTCTTTGCCGTAGACACCGCCGAGGCTGACGCCGAGGAAAGGCCGGGCAATTCCCGAACCGAAATGCCAGTCGGCATAACCTCGTGTCGAGGCAGCCCACCGGCTGGTTCCTTCGTCTCTGTAGTCGCCGTTGATGCTCTGGCGGATGCCGAGCTCCAGTTGATCGCTGACGAACCAGCCCAGCTGCCCCGCGAGGCCGTACGCTGCCTCGTCAAAGGAATCGTCGCTGGTGCCGCTGCCGGCGATCATGAAGGATCGATCGCCTGCTTCCGGACCGGCTAACGCCAGCGGCGCCGCCAGAGCAAAAAGCCCGATCAACGCGAGCCTGCATGCCTGACTCATAGCGCTTCTCCTGATGAATTTCTTCGGTGGAGCGCAAAAGAGCAATGGCCATGCCAGCGGCCGGAAGAAATTCCAGCTGCTCAGACAATCGAGACTCCGGAGCCACACACGCTAACGAGGGGCGGCATCCTCTGTTAACATTTGTCCGCTCTGAGCCACTTACCTTTGTAAACTGACAGGGAGATTGTTCAAGTTGCGCAATTTTGCTTTCCGATCCGCGGCTGGTGTTATTTCTCTGGCAAGCGCATTGACTTTGCTCGCGCCTTGGGCATCAGCAGACACTCTCATTCCGCTGAAGCCACACAACAAGCTGGATACTTTTTACATCGACATCGGCGTAGCCGGTGGTCGCGACGAGGAATACCTCGTGGATACCGGAGCCGGCTACATGACCATCACCAAAGAGACCCTGGTTCGCTCGCAGCAAGCCGGGACCGCAACTTACCTGCGCGATCTTGACGGCCGTATGGCCGACGGCTCGATGCTGCGCGTCGAACTGTACCGCTTGTCCCACATCACCATCGGCAATAGCTGCACGCTGCACGACGTCGAGGTCGCCGTGCTGCCGGGCGCGTCCCGCGGCCTGCTCGGGTTGAGCGCGTTGCGCAGAACCTCACCGTTCGAGTTTTCCGTCGATCCGCCGACGCTGCGGCTGAGCAATTGCACCTCCAACGCCCTCGCGGCAGAGTAAATCAGTCGGGGGCGGCCCCGCCGCCCCCACCCAACCTGTGGGACCGATCTCCCGATCGCGACGCCCCACACCTCAATTGTCATGCACCCGAGGTTCCTCCTCGTCGATCAGCGGCTGCGTCCGTGACGGCACCCCGACCAGCGCCCGCTCCAATTGCCCGTCGAGCTCGAACCGGTACCCGGCTAGCCCGATGGGCTCTACCTCCATGCGTTCTGCCAGGGTGACCTGATGCGCCTCCATGAAACCGTCGGCGCGAGCGCGTTCCAGGGTGGGGCCATCCAACTGCCCCTGGCGGAACTCGCGAAACAGGTCTTCGTCGTCGAACGTCAGCACGTAGCGTACGGTATCGTCCGTAGGCGGCACGCCGCTCATGGTGAGAAAGTAAACTTCGCCGCGCTCGTGGCGAGCCATGCCGACCCCGGGGCTGAGGTAAGAGGCCGGAGGATCGGCCGAGAACACGGACCAGCCCACGGCGTCCTCCGGCGAGAGCAGGGTGTGCACTTGCAGCGCGTCGATCGTCTCGTAGGCGATATTCGCCACCTGCGCCCGCATGATCAGCACGTTCTCCGGCCCCGCCTCCACCGGGCGCTCGCCCGGACGATCTTCCAGCGCCACCTGATCCTGTGAGCGTGCCTGCTGCGTCGGCGCAGCGCCATGCTCGCGCTGCTTTCGTGTGGCTGCTTCCCAGGCCCGCTGATCCGATGGCATGCCACCTGCGCGGGACGGCTCCGCCCGGGGTTCCTCGGTAGTGCCGAGATCTACATCGAACTCTGCAAATTCGGCACGGCTGATGCGCCCATCGCCGTCGGCGTCCAACTGCTCGAACTGTTGCGCCAGGTCCTCATGGGCCATCGCCTCCGCACGACTGATGTAGCCGTCACCCGCCCGATCAAGAGCTTCGAACAAGGCGTTTCGCGCCGCGATTTCCACCGGATCGAGCCGCTCGGCTTCCTGCTCCAGCGCGGCGGGCTCGGCATCATCGTTCAGCGCATACGCGTACCCGGCGCCCATCATTGCCAATGCCAACCCGGCGGACCGCAGATAGTTTCGATATTTCAATTTCACTTGCTCGATGCCCCAGCCATAAACACAGGTAAAAGAATGCAATCGGCGTGCCACTCGGCCAGCGCGCCCGGCAGCCATGCGGGTGCAGGATTTACCGTGTCACGAGCAAGTTTGCCTGCGCTGGCATGTTAGCCGCCGCGGATCGAGCCTGGGCCGGGCACGAACACCCGGAGGGCGCGCGGCGCCACGCGAAAGCTGACCGGAGTTGGCAGGGCCGGCTCGCCGTCCAGCGTCACCGTGAGGGGAGGCTGGGTGGCGACTTCGAACACCGCGCCGGCTGCCACGTCGAAGCCGCTGGCCTGACTGCCGTTTCGCAACGCCAGGGCAACGGCCAGCAACCGCCGCAACGGCTGGGGGCGGATGCTCAACACGTCGAGACAACCGTCGTCGATGGCGCAGTCGGTAGCAACCCTGGCACCGCCGCCATAGTAAACGCCGTTGCCAACCGTCACCTGAATGGAGCTGAATTCCTGGGTACCAGCCGGCGACTGCAGCCGGACGCGAAACGCCCGTTGGCGGCGCAATGATTCCAGCACCGCCAGTGGATAGCTCAGCGGGCCCCAGACCCGCTTGCGGACCGAATCCAGGTCGCGGGCGATGCGCGCGCTCAGGCCGATGCCGGCGGCGTTCAGAAAAGGACGGTTGTTCGCCCAGCCGACGTCCACCAGGCGGGTCGACTGCGCCGCAACCACGGCGAATGCCTCGTAAGGGTCGGCGGGAATCCCCAGCGTACGAGCGAAATCATTGGCCGTTCCCAGGGGAATGACACCCAGTGGCAGCCCCGCTTCCAGTACCGGCTTCAGTGCGGAATTGACCGTGCCGTCACCACCGCCAACGAGCACCGCATCAATACTGCGCGCCACAGCACGAATGAGGAACCTCATGTGCTCCGCATCATCGGGAATGCGCTCGTCCACCTCGAGGCCGAGTTCACGCACGTAGGCCAGGGCATCATCCAAGTCGGCGGAGCCGCGCGATGCCGCCGCGTTGCGAACGAATAGAACCCGCTTCAACTCCGGATCCCGCCGGTCGCGCCGATTAGCCTCGCGCGCGGCGCTGCGCATGGTCGTCACCCCCGCAGCCAGAGGCTACGCGATTGCTGGCGGATCCGCGTTCCATCGGGCAATCCCTCACCTGGAGACTGGACGGATTGCAATGTCTGTGCCCACGCCGGCGCTGAAGCCGTTGATCGCGAAAACACGCGCTGGCACGGGATGTGCTTAACGACGAAGACAGTCAAGAAAGTGAGAATCCGATGCTTCAGTGGGCTTTGATTTTTCTGGTGGTGGCTCTGGTCGCAGGCGTGCTTGGGTTCACCGGTGTGGCGGGGGCCGCGGCGAACATAGCCTGGATACTTTTCGTGGTCGGGCTGGTTCTGGCACTGGTCTTCTTCGTCATGGGTAGAAGGCCGCGTTGACGGCCAACTACCCAGAACGCCAGCTGCCGACACGTTGGCCAGCCCGCTTGGCGCCCCTCGATCGGTTAATCCTCGACAGCGCCTGGGAATGCTAATCGTCGGCGTCGACGTCGCGCAACCCGTTGAGCAATTCCGTCGACGCCACGCAGTCGTCTCGGACTCGGCCGAGGATCTGGGCCACGTCCTTGGAGTCGCGCCCTTCGAGCAGTCGCAGCACCAGCTCGACCGAGATCATGATGCCGTTCAAACGGTCGCTGAGATCGTGAAGCAGATCATCGCGCTTCTTCACGAAGCCCACTCCTGCGGCTCCGAGTAGGCCCCGCGTTTGTGATACGACTTCAGCCGGTTGTACAGGGTTTTCTGACTGATCCCCAGTGTCGATGCCGTGCGCGCCCGATCGCCTTCGTAGTGATCCAGGGTCGCCAGGATCAGGCGTCGCTCCAACTCACGAATGGAGGTGCCCACCGGCACGCCGGTGCCGGCATCGGTGCCGGCGAAGTCATCGAAGAACGCCGGCGGATCGACGATGTCACCATCACTGAGAATGGCCAGCCGCTGCAGGGTGTGTTTCAGCTCGCGCACGTTGCCGGGCCAGTTGTGGCTCTTCAAACGCTCCAGCACCGCGGGCGAGCAGGCCACGTTGCTGCCGTGCTCCTGATTCCACGAGTCCAGAATGGCATCGACGAACTCGGGGATATCGCCGGTGCGATCGCGCAACGGTGGAAGCACGATAGGAAAAACCATCAGCCGGTAGAAAAGGTCTTCGCGCAGCACCTTTTCCTGAATGAGCTGCTGATCCACCCGGTTGGTGGCGGCAACCACGCGTACATCGATGGGAATGCCCTTGCCCCCGCCGATCCGCGTCACCGTCTTGGTCTCCAACACCCTCAGCAACGTCGGCTGATGTTCCAGCGGCAATTCGGTGACCTCGTCGAGGAACACCGTGCCACCCTCGGCGCGCTCGAACAGCCCGGGTTGAGTGCGGCTGGCACCGGTATAGCTGCCCTTCTCGTGACCGAACAACTCGTTGGCGATCAGCGACTCGGGGATGGCTCCGCAGTTGATGGTCATGAATCGACCCTTCCGCCCACTCAGCCTGTGTATGGCGTCAGCGGCCAACTCCTTGCCGGTGCCGCTCTCTCCGAGAAGAAACACCGTGGCGTTCAGCGGCGCCACCGCAGCGATCTGCTTCTTCACCCGAGCCATCGCCGTCGACGAACCCACCCAACTCGAGAACGCGTCGTCGTTCGATACCGCCGGTCGAATGCACCTGCCCGAGGGGAAGGTGCGCTCGACCAGCTCCATCAGATCGGCTGCGGAGAACGGTTTCGGCAGAAACGTCGCTCTTTGCGGACACGCCCGCTTGACTGCGTCTGTCAGGCGCGGATGCCCGGTCATGAGCACGAAGCGCGTGTCGCGCAGATCCTGGCAGTCGTTGATGAGATCGAGCCCGCTGCCGTCGGGCAGCATCAGGTCGACCAGCACCAGGTCGTAAAGCTGCGCCTCCAGGGCGCGCCGTGCCTGGCGCTCGGTGCCCGCGACCTCGACGCTGGCACCGTATATTTCCAGCAGTTTTCTTGCCGAAGAGGTCAGGTTCGCGTTGTCGTCAACGACCAGAACCCGGACGTCGGCTACGTCCATGTCATCCGATTTTTCGGCTTCCAATGCCTAACTCCTATGCGCAAAACAGTGCTTTCCCCGAGGGCTGGCACCCGCGAGGCCGGCGAGTCCGGCTGCGTGATTGGAGACCAATAATATACGTTAAGCTTTTCGAGCAAATTGAGATTCGTCGATTGCTGCGACTTCGCTGCGCGCGACGGATGGGCGCGGCGCGAGCTCGAAATAGAACGTTGCCCCAGCGTTCGGAGCGCCGACGGCCCAGATGCGGCCGCCATGCCGGCGAACGACTCGGGCGGCCACCGCCAAGCCGACCCCAGTGCCCTCGACTGGCTGCCCGGCACCGAGTCGGGCAAACGGCTCGAACAGCATCTCTGCTTCGCGAGGATCGAATCCCATGCCGTTGTCACGGACGAAGTAAGTGATCAGCCCGCGCGAGCAGTCGGCCCCGACTTCGATACGGCGCTGCTCACGCTCACGGGAGTATTTGCAGGCGTTGCCGATGAGATTGACCAGAAGAATTCTCACCAGGGTCGGATCACCCTCGCAAACCGGCAGCTCGCCCACCTCGATCTGCGGCTGGGGTAGCGGCTCGGAATTCCGGAACTCGTCGGCCACCTCCCGAACCAACGCCGTCATGTCGATTGGCTGGCGCCGGAAGGTGACGTAAGAGACCTGGGAAAAGCTGCGCAGCCGATCGAGGATCTGCAGCATCTGGGCTTGCGCCCGGGTAATTCGCTCGAGCGCCGCCTGCTGATGCGCGCTCTGCTCGCGTCGCAGCACATGCACGCTGAGACTGATGGTGTTCAGCGGGTTGCGCAGATCGTGAGACACCGATTCGCTGATGGTCTCGAGATCCGCAGTGCGTTCGGCGAGTTCCTGGGTACGCGTCTCGACCTGCTCCTCGAGGTGCGCGTTCAGGGCCGCCAACTGCCGCTCCGCCAGCTCCGCCCACGCCGCGCGCTGCCTGACGCGGCCGTTCTGCAGCACGAGCACGCCCCCAAGCGCGCCAATGGCAAAGCCGGCAGCCAGCAACCAGTTCAAGGCCGGGCCTGACAACGAAGCCACCAGTTCCGCCGTCGGCTCATGGGTGACCCGCCAAAGCGGCCCGAGCGACAACTGAATCATGCCCTTCAGCCGCCACTGCTCCGGCAGGCCCGGCGCCGGCTGGCTTCGAGCGTACAGCTGATCGCTTCCCCAGGAGATGCTGATGGCATACCCGGGCGACTGGTCACGCAACAGATGCTCGAACAGCGTCGCCGCATCCACCAGAGCAACCAGCAGGCCATGCTCGCCCGACGGCACCTGGATAAGGAACGTGTATTCGCCCTGATCCGCTCTGATGGGGCCTCGAATGATGCGCCCCGCGGCGGGATCCGCCAGGGCCACGAACTGCTCCGCCGTGCGCCATTGCTCCTCGGTGGGGCCGCGACCCAACGCCAGGTCCGCCGGCCCGGTGGCAAAGCGCAGGTTGCGCGCGGTGTCGACCCAGGCGATCAGCTCGACACCCCGAAGGTGCTGCAGTTCGACCCGGGCATCCGACGCCCACTCGTCCCGTGGCAGGCTGCCGTAGGACTCCCAGTGGCGTGCCAGCTCCGCCAGGGAGCCGAGTTGCTGTTCGACCGCGCTCACCAGCCTGCTGCGCGCGGCAAATGACTCCGCCTCTGCAATCCGAGCGATGTTGTCGGCCTCAGTCTGCTTGAGTGCGCTCCAGGTCAGCAGGGTGCCGAGCCAGATGAGCAGCGCAACCAGAACGCCTGCAAACCCGTGCACGACCATGTGTTCGCGTCACAACCTGAACAGACCGATCAGCCCAACGGCTATGAGGTAGGCCGCAACCACCCAGTTCAGCAGTCGCGGCACGATCAGAATGAGGACCCCGGCGATCAGGGCAAGCAAGGGTTGCAGGGCAATGTGCAGCGTCATGTTTCAGCTCCTGGTATGAATCCATTAATTGGCGCGCATCAGCCGCCTGGCAGCAGAACCACCACCTGGGTTCCCTGCCCTGGCGCCGATTCCAGCCAGATCGAACCACCGATGTCTTCGATGTGCTCTCGACAGAAGGCCAAGCCGAGCCCCATGCCGCCGCCGGGAAGTTCCTCGCCGCGCAGCAGTGACATGTGCATGTCCGCCTGCTGCTCCTTCGGAAAGCCCGGGCCGTTGTCCCTCAGCACCAATCCCATGAAGCCTCGACGGATCGCGCAGCTCACCGCCGCGATCTCGACCCGCGGGGCCGCCCCCGAGTGCTGCTCGAGGCTGCGCCGGATCAGGTTGAGCAAGACGCGACCGAGGATGGCTTCCTTGCTCATGACCCGAGGCAACTCGCCTACCTCTACCTGGGCGTGCTTCGCCTGAATCAACGGCTCGAGAACCGCCAACGCCTGGGTGACCAGGCGCTGCAGCGACACCCGGTCGAGATCGGCATGATGGGTGAGGGAGGCGGCGTATTCCTGCAACTGGGTCATGAACGTCGCTGCTTCGTGGGCCGTGGCCACGATGGTGTCGAGCGAGCCTTGAACCTGCGGAAGGCCGTCGTCGAGGGACGCCTTCGCCAACTGCGCGTGCAGCGCCATCACGTTGAGCACGCTGCGCAGGTCATGGCCAAGCAGCGAGGCGAACTGAACGAGCCGGTCGTTGCGACGCTGCAATGCGGCTTCCAGCCCCTTACGATCGGAGATGTCCTGCACCGTGGCCGCATACGACTGCAGCCGACCATCCCGATCGAGCACGCCGACGATCTGTGCATCGACCCAGAGGCCGGTTCCGTCCTTGCAGAGCAGGCGCTTCTCGCCCCTGCACAGGGAAATTTCCCCTGCCTCGAGCAACTCGAGGGCGCGCCGATCGGCGGGCCAATGCTCCGGATCGGTAATCTCCTGAAGGGTCAGGGCCTGAAGTTCGTCGACGCGGTACGCCAGCATCGCGCAAAGCCGCTCGTTGGCCCGCACGCAACGCCCCAGCCGATCGAATTCGGCGAAGCCGACGATGGCATCGGTGGGTTCAGCAGCAACAGCAACGCGCTCGCCACCTTCGCGCTCGGCACCTTGCTGGCGCAATGGGGTTTCGGAATCATCAGAGGCGCGAGCTTTGATCAACGACGTCGGTATCCGGCCGAAGCAGGCAAAGCTACCACAACAGTGGGGCTCGGACGCAAACAAACCTCCTGCAACGACGGCTGCATCGACAGCACGTTGCAGAATGGAACGAGCAAATGACATGCCATTTTACGTCGAGGTGGCGCGCGAGACCCGTTGCGCAAACGGGATCTTGGCTCCAGCCGCCATCGCCGCTAACATTCGCGACCCCTGCAGAAAAAACGCCTTCGCCCGAAGACGGCGAATCGACTGGCAGCAGCCGTAACCCCCGGCTGCTTTTGGGTATTGAATGAACGAAGCAGATCCTGGCCGCGAGCCAGCGGCGCCGCAACTGGTCGTGGGCGTCGGCATGGCCGCCGACGACATCGGATCTTTGCAGCAACTGCTCTCCGCGCTGTCGGACGATTGCTCGTGGTCCGGCCCCTGCTCCGTGGCCGTAATCGTGCAGCAGCTTGCTGACGGCGCTGCCCCGGTTCGAGCCAGCAGTCTCGCTTCGTACTCCGACCTGCGCATCGTCGACGCCGAGCAAGGCGTCCGGCTCGCCGCCGGATCGGTGTATCTCAACCCCCCGGACATGACCATCGCAGTCCAGCACGGGCGGATCGTGCTCAACCAGCCGCACGTCGGCGACGATGACGAATTCCCCATCGATTACCTGCTCAATTCCCTGGCCGCGGCGGCGGGCGGTCGCGCCGCAGGCGTGTTGCTGTCGGCAACCGCTTGCGACGGCGCCATCGGCCTGCAGGCCATCAAGGCCGCTGGCGGGCTGGCGCTGGCCCTACCCGGGGCCGCCACACCGAGATCGCCCCTGGCGTCCGTGCAATTCGCCCCGATGGATCTGGTCGCGGAGCCGCCCGCCATCGCGCAGGCGCTGCTGCGAATGGCGAAATTCGCTGCGGCCGGCGCCACGCCACGCGCCGCCGGCGGTCACGAAGACGGCGGCTTACCCGAGCACGGCCAGCTTCCGAGCGAGGCCGCGACGGCTCGCGTGGTCGCTCTGCTGGAGGCGGAAACCGACTTCGACGTCGGGATATACAAGAGCAGCACGCTGTCACGGCGCATGTTCCGCCGGATCGCCCTCATCGGCCTCGACACGGTTGACGGTTACCTCGAGCGGCTCGACCAGGACCCAGCGGAACGCCGGGCGCTGCTGCGCGACCTGCTCATCCCCGTCACCGCGTTCTTCCGCGATCGCGAAGCGTTCGACGTGCTGCGGCAGATGGTGATCGATCCGATGGTACGCCGAACTCCCGACGGTTCCACGCTGCGGGGGTGGGTGGCCGGCTGCGCCACCGGCGAAGAGGCCTACTCCGTCGCCATGGAGATCCTCGATGCGATCGCCGTCGACAGCCGGCAGATCGGCGTGCAGATTCTCGCTACGGACCTGGATGAAAGCGCGCTGACGGCAGCCCGCCAGGGCATCTATGCCGCGTCGAGCCTCGGCAACGTTGCCCCACGACTGCTCGACCGCTACTTCAGGCCCATACCTGGCAACGGCTACGAAGTGACCGCGCAACTGCGCGATGTGGTCTCTTTCGCGCAGCATGGTTTGAGCCGGGATCCCCCGTTCTCCCGCATGGACCTGGTCACCTGCCGCAACGTCCTCATCTATCTTCGGCCGCCCGCTCAGCACCGCGTGGTGGAAGCGCTGCACTTCGCGCTGAACCCCGGCGGATTTCTGTTCCTCGGCCCTTCGGAATCCACCGGTCAGGCGCGGCAGCGCTTCGCCGCCGTGTCCGCCCGGTGGCGCATCTACCGCAGCCTCGGCACACCGCGGCGGCAATTGGCGGCGACACCAGGACGAGCGTACGGGGTCGGCCGCGCCACCGCCGGGGTCCAGGCCCGGCAACGGTCGACCATCGGCCGTGACGCCATCCGGCAGACGGTTCTGCAGGCCAGGGTCGCGCCCACCGTCGTCGTCTCCGAGCACGGGGCGGTGCTCTTCATGCATGGCGAGCTGCGCCCATACATGCGCTTCCCCGAGGGCGAGAGTCCACAGTTGACGTTTCCCGCCATGCTGGCATCGGAGGTGGCGCCCAGGGTTCGCGCCGCAGTCCTGAAGTGCCGTCGCCAGCGCGAGACCGTGGTGGTCACTGCGGACGACGCAGCTACCGCCAGCGGCAGGGTTCGCATCACCGCTACGCTGGCAGCGGAGCTCGAGGAAGGTGCGGTCATCATCTCCTTCGAGCCGCAGCCCGAGCCGGTCGCCCCCCCGCCAGCCGCGCCCCCGGGTCGGGCCACGACGCCAGCGCAGCAGTCGGCAATCGAGCAACTGGAAAGCGACCTCGCGGCCACTCGTGAAGATCTGCAACACGCGGTCGAGGAACTGGAGATCGCCCACGAGGAAGCGTTCGCCGTCCGTGAAGAACTGCAAGCCAGCAGTGAGGAGCTCGAAGCCACCGCCGAGGAGATGCGGTCGCTCAACGATGAGTTGAGCGCGGCGAACGCCAAGCTGCGCGAGCAGCTCAGTCAGCTTTCCCGGGCCCACGACGATCTGCACAATTTTTTCGCCAGCACCAAAATCGCTACCCTGTTCCTGGACGACAACCGATCGATCAAACGCTTCACGCCGGCGGCCGCACAGCTGCTGCACCTGATGGACGATGATCTCGGCCGGCCGGTGCAAGACCTGTCCAGCCCGCTCCTCGGCAGCAGCCTGGGCGCCGACGTGACTGCGGTACTGGAGCAGCTGTCGCCCCAGACTCGAGAGCTGACTACCCGCGACGGGCGCTGGATTGCGCGGCAGGTTCTGCCCTATCGCAC
>JBLRXD010000135.1:0-11534 GCA_047920935.1 Pseudomonadales bacterium
GGCGTGCTGGGCGTGCCGCGCCATTGGCGGCCGTGCGTCACCTTCGATCGCGCAGCCGGCATGGGCTGGGCCGGCGGGTACGTGGGCGAAGGCGTGGCAGCCTCGAATCTGGCAGCGCGAACGCTGGCCGACCTGGTGCTGGAACGGCCTTCGCCGCTCACCGAGCTACCCTGGGTAGAAGACGTGCCGCGGCAGTGGGAACCCGAGCCGTTGCGCTGGCTCGGGTTCCAGGCCGCCCAGTTCGCGGGCGCCCGTGCCGACCGGGAGGAGCTGGAGCGCAACCGGCCGTCGCGGCTGTGGGGTGCGCTGTTCGACGCGCTGCGAACGTGACCGGGGCCTACGCCTTGCGGTCGAAGCTCCAGATGCCCGGGCCGCGGCAGGCGATGAACAGGAACACGAAGCAGTAGAGCGCGGCCAGCTCGCCGCGGTTGACCAGCGGGAACACGTCGAGCATGCCGTGGGCCCACCAGTACGCCACCGCCATGGTGCCGCTGCTGATGAACGCCGCGGGGCGCGTGAACAGGCCCACCATCACCAGAATGCCGCCGATCAGCTCGATGGAACCGGCGCCGTAGGTGATCCACTCCGGCGTCCCCTCCCGAGCCGGCGCCGGAAAGCCGAACAGCTTCTGCGTGCCGTGCCAGAGAAACAGCAGCCCGGTGACGATTCGCAACAACGCATAGCTGTGCTCTTCATACTTCGCCAGAAATCCCAACATCGTCCGCTCCGCTGGTTGCGCACGCTGGAGCATACGAGGTTGTCAGGCACCGTGACAGCCCGCAACAGCCCGCAACAGCGCCACATGCCCCGCCACGGCATATTCGCTATAGTGCGCGCTCTCATAATTCCGGGCTGAGGGAAAACCAGATGAAAGGAACCGTTCACTACGAGAAACGAGGCGACGTAGCGCTGATGACCGTGGACAACCCACCGGTCAACCCGTTGTCCAGCGGCGTGCGCCAGGGCCTGCACGACGGGGTCACCCAGGCGCTGGACGACGCCGAAGTCAAAGCCATCGTGCTCACCGGCGCCGGCCGGGCGTTCATCGCCGGCGCGGACATCTCTGAGTTCGGCGCCGCCGCCACCGCCGGCCCGGGCCTGCACGAGGTGCTGGCGCTCATGGAAGGCAGCAGCAAGCCGCTGGTGGCCGCCCTCAACGGTACCGCGTTCGGCGGCGGGCTCGAAGTGGCCCTGTGCTGTGACTACCGCGTTGCCGCGCCCCGGGCGCCGGTGGGCCTGCCGGAAGTGAAGCTCGGTCTGCTGCCGGGCGCCGGCGGCACTCAGCGTCTGCCGCGCCTGATCGGCGCCGAGAAAGCGCTGGCGTTCATTCTTTCCGGTGATCCGATTCCGGCACCCCAGGCGAAGCAACTGGGCATCGTCGACGAAGTCATCGACGGCGACATCGTCGAGGGCGCCATCGCCTTCGCCCGGCGCGTGGTGGCCGAAGGCGGCAAGCTGCGCAAGATCCGCGACGAGAGCGACAAGGTCGCCGCAGATCGCGAGAACCAGGAGCTCTTCGCCGAGGCCCGCAGAAATGCGGCGCGGCGCATGCGCGGCCGGTTCGCGCCCGAGATGATCATCCAGTGCGTCGAGGCGGCGGTGAACCTGGGCGACTTCGACGCCGGCATGCAGGTGGAGCAGGAAAACTTCCGCAAGTGCCTGAACCACCCCCAGCGGGAAGCGTTGATCCACGTGTTCTTCAGCGAGCGCGAGGTGGCGAAGATTCCCGACGTGCCCCGGGATACCCCGGTGAAAGACATCAAGTCGGCCGGTGTGGTCGGCTGCGGCACCATGGGTGGCGGCATCACCATGTGCTTCGCCAATGCCGGCATTGCGGTGAAAGTGCTGGAGATGAGCCAGGAAGCCCTGGACAAGGGTCTGGGCGTCATCCGCCGCAACTACGACATCCAGGTGCAGCGCGGCCGCATGAGCGCCGCCGACGTCGAAAAGCGCATGGGGCTGATCACCGGCACCACCAGCTATGACGATCTCGGCAGCGCCGACGTGGTCATCGAAGCCGTGTACGAGAACCTGGACGTGAAGATCGAGGTGTTCAAGAAGCTCGACGCGGTGGCCAAGCCCGGCGCCATCATTGCCAGCAACACCTCAGGCCTCGACGTCGACGCCATGGCCAACGCCACCTCCCGTCCCGCCGACGTCATCGGCCTGCACTTCTTCAGCCCCGCCAACGTCATGCGGCTGCTCGAGGTGGTGCGCGGCGAGAACTCCTCCAAGACCACCATCGCCACCTCCATGCAGTTGGGCAAGACCCTGGGCAAGGTGGCGGTGCTTTCCGGGAACGCACCGGGCTTCATCGGCAACCGCATGCTGGGCGGCTACACCCGCCAGGCCGGCGAGATCATCCTGCAGGGGGCAACGCCCTACCAGGTGGACAAGGTCATTCAGCAGTTCGGCATGCCCATGGGGCCGTTCCAGATGAACGACCTGGTGGGTCTGGACCTCGGCTGGCGCGCCCGCAAGCTCTCCGGCATGAAGCCCGAAGACGTGCCCATTACCGCACGCATCGCCGACAAGCTCTGCGAGCTCGAGCGGTTCGGCCAGAAGACCAACCGCGGTTACTACATCTATCCGGAAGGCAGCCGCGCGGGCCAACCCGACCCGGAGGTGGTGAAGATCGTCGAGGAGACCTCGGCCGAGCTGGGCATCCAGCGCCGCGAGATCAGCGATGAGGAGGTGCTCAAGCGCTGTCTGTACCCACTGATCAACGAAGGCGCCCGCATCCTCGAAGCCGGCATCGCGATTCGCCCCTGCGACATCGACATCGTCTACATCAACGGCTACGGCTTCCCGGAAGTGACCGGCGGCCCGATGTTCTGGGCCGACAAGCAGGGGCTGGACAAGATCCTCGCCGACATCCGCCAGTTCCACGAAGAGTACGGCGACGCCTGGAAGCCGGCGCCGCTGCTCGAGCGCCTGGTGGCGGAAGGCAAGACCTTCGGCAGCCTGCAAAGCTGACGCCCCCCGTAGGAGCCATCTCCCGATCGCGATGCCTGAGGTAGCGATCGGAAGAATCGCGATCAGGAGATCGCTCCTACAACGTCCAACCAACCGCAACGGGACACATGAATGAACGGTGAAGGCAACCTGGCCCTGTTCTGCGACTTCGAGAACGTCGCCCTGGGCGTACGTGACGCCAAGTACGACCGCTTCGACATCCGGCCGGTGCTCGAGCGCCTGCTGGTGAAAGGCTCGATCGTGGTAAAAAAAGCCTACTGCGACTGGGATCGCTACAAGGAGTTCAAGCCGGGCATGCACGAGGCAGCCTTCGAGCTGATCGAGATCCCGCACCTGCGGCAGTCGGGCAAGAACTCGGCCGACATCCGCATGGTGGTCGACGCCCTGGACCTGTGCTACACCAAGGAGCACATCGACACCTTCGTGATCATCTCCGGCGACTCCGACTTCTCGCCGCTGGTGAGCAAGCTGCGCGAGAACGCCAAGACCGTCATTGGCGTCGGCGTGAAAAACTCCACCTCCGATCTGCTGATGAGCAACTGCGACGAGTTCATCTTCTACGACGATCTGGTGCGGCAGAAGAAGCCGGCGCCGAAACGCAGCCGCAGCAGGGCTAAACCCAAGGTTGCGAAGGCGGAAGTAGACGCGTCTGCTCCCAGCGACGAAGGCAAGTCGTCGGAGGAACTGGCCCAGGAAGGCATCGATCTGGTGCTGGAAACCGCCGAGGCGCTGTACGAGGAGCGTGGCGAGCGCGGCAAGCTGTGGGGGTCGATGGTCAAGCAGACGCTGAAGCGTCGCCGGCCGGGTTTCAACGAGTCGTTCTACGGCTTCAGCTCGTTCAGCGATCTGCTGGAAGAGGCCAGAGCCCGGGGCGAGATCGATCTGGAACTCGACGAGAAGTCCGGTGGCTACATCATCCGCTCCATCGCCGGCACCGACTGAAAGGAACCCGCCGACATGAGCCGTCACCACCCGGAAAAGCATCGCACCCACCGCTCAGGCTGGTTGCGGGCCGCGGTGCTCGGCGCCAATGACGGCATCGTTTCCACCGCCAGCCTGCTGGTAGGCGTCGCCTCAGCCAGCGTCAGTCACGAGAACGTGATGATCGCCGGCGTTGCGGGTCTAGTGGCCGGGGCCATGTCCATGGCGGCGGGCGAGTACGTGTCGGTCAGCTCGCAGGCCGACATCGAGCGCGCCGATCTCGCCAAAGAGGCGCAGGAACAGATCGACAACCCGGAGTACGAGCACCAGGAGTTAGCCGACATCTACCGCGAACGCGGCCTGAGCAAGGATCTCGCCCACCGGGTGGCGACCGAACTCATGGAACACGATGCCCTGGGCGCCCATGCCCGGGACGAGATCGGCATCTCGCGCACAGTGCGCGCCCGTCCGCTGCTCGCGGCGATGACTTCCGCCGCCACCTTTTCGGTGGGAGCCAGCGTGCCCCTGCTGATCGCCTGGATCACCCCGCTGGCACAGATGCCCATCACCGTGGCGCTGGCCTCGCTGCTGTGCCTGTGCGTGCTGGGCGCCCTGGCCGCCCGTACCGGTGGCGCCCGCATCGGCGTCGGCGCCCTGCGGGTCGCCTTCTGGGGCGCCCTCGCCATGGCCCTCACCGCCTGGATCGGCACCCTGTTCGGCGCCGCCCCACACTGACCGCGCTCACACCGGCACCTCGGTGCTGTACTTCACCTGCTCCATGGCGAAGTTCGATGAGACGTCGTAGAGCGGGGCGATGCGAATCAGCTTCTTGTAGAAGCGGTCGTACTCGGCGATATCGGCGACCAGCACCTTGAGCAGATAGTCGACGTCGCCGCTGATGCGATAGAACTCCATGACCTCCGGCAGCGCGGCAACGCCACGGGCGAATTTTTCCAGCCACTCTTCGGTGTGGTTGCTGGTGCGCACGGTGACGAACACCGTGACGCCGAAGCCGAGCTTCTTGGGATCGACCAGCGCCACGCGCTTGCGGATGATGCCCGCCTCCTCGAGCCGCTTGATGCGCCGCCAGCAGGCGTTGTGGCTGAGCCCCACACGATCGCCCACCGCCTGAATCGACTCGGTAGCGTCGGCCTGCAGCACCTGAAGAATCTGGCGATCGATTCGGTCCATGTCCATGATTGGTAAATTATCCCAAGAATCAGGAGAAATACAGTCGATTTTGGGACAAAATTCCACCGCTGGTCGACTAACGTAGTAACAGATCGAACATTCAGCGGCGCGAGGCAACCCACATGTCGCAACTGCTCAAAGACTTCCACCAGCATCCGCAATCCGTCGGCGAGACCTACGGCCAGCACTGGTACTCGGCCATGGGCTTCGCCTTCCACCTCTTCTGGTGCGCGCTGGCGTGCATGGTGCACGCCTTCGTACCCGGTCTGTGCAAGACCACGGCAAGCCGCTCGGTGAGCGAGCTGCATGCCCGCATGGTCACCCACCGCCATCGGCAGAATCGGCAAACACACCCAGGGCTGCAGAAAGCTTCGACCTGACCGGGACGTCAGTCACAGTTCTCCATGCTGCCCGCACACCCGCGGGTTCGCACGTCGAAGGTGAGAAACCGGCCACGGAATCACCCCGGCCCGAAACCGTAGCTTAGCGCTTCCAGTTGCAGTCCAGGCGTAGTACGCCGAGGTGGAAGCATGCAGAGCCTGTTTCGGCTGTCATCCGCAGCCTGTCTATCCGCCATGCTGGCGTTGGCGATCGCAGCCCCAAGCGCGGTCGCCAACTCCGGCAATGGCAACGCGTTCGGCAAGAATAAGGAATCCACGGATTCCGGCGACGAAACCGGCGGCGACACCGGCGGGGATTCCGGCGGCGACACGGGAAGCTCGGTGTTCCTCGCCTTCGCTGGCGACGCCACCGAGGTAGCCGCGGGCGAAGCCGTAAGGCTGAGCTGGTCGAGCGCCAACGCCAGGCACTGCTTCGCCTCGGGCGACTGGTCAGGCAAGATGGCCACGGAAGGCGTTTACACCACCGCGCCCCTGGCAGGCCCAGCCAGCTTCGTGCTCGAGTGCAAGACCGGCGGCAATTCGGCAACCGAGATGGTCACCGTGCAGGTCACCGGCGCCACCGACTCCGACCTGGTGGTGGTCGAGGAGCCCGCGGAGACTCCGCCAGCCGAAGAAGAGAGCAGCGACAGCATCGTCGCCGACGGCGACACCGGTGAAGGCACCATCGATGATGGCACCACCGGCGACTCGATAGCCGATGGCGACACCACCGGCGACGACAGCACCGTCGAACAAGTGGCCGACACGACCGAGCCGGCGCCAACGCCGTCCCTCGCCCTGCAGGCGTACGATGCGGAAGTGCGCACCGGCGAATCGGCGACGCTGAGCTGGTCGGGAGAGTCGGTCAGCAACTGTACGGCCAGCGGCGCCTGGTCCGGCGCGCGGGCAGCCAGCGGCAGCGAAATCATCGGCCCGCTCGAGGCAGACGCCAGCTTCACGCTCACCTGCGAGAGCGCGGCAGGCAACCTGATGGCCATGACCTCGGTACTGGTCACCGACGGCGGCACCACCCTGTCTTGGGTACCCCCGGAAGAAAACGTCGATGGCACGCCACTCACCGACCTCAAGGGTTACCGCATCTACGTGGGCACCAGCAGCCGCAACTATGCATCACAGATCGAGCTTGCGGACCCGTCGATCACCGACTACTTCCTGGCGTTGAGCCGCGGCGAGTACTACGTGGCGATGACCGCCATCGACGCCGAAGGCAACGAGAGCGGTTACTCGAACGAGGTCTTGAAGGCGGTGAATTGAGGCAGCGCCGCTACGGCGGCGCGGGGGTGCGCTTGGCGGCATCGATCCGCGCCAGGATCACCCCCATGATGTCGCGATACAGATCGCCCTTGCGTACCGCGTCTTCGTAACCGGCGTCGATACTGGGGTTGTCGTTGATCTCGATGACGTAGATCTTGCCGTCGACCTGCTTCAGATCCACCCCGTACAACCCCTTACCGATCAGGTTGGCGGCTTTCAGAGCGACCTGCACCACGTCCGCGGGCGCGTCCTCCACCGCCAGCGTATCCGCGGTGCCTTCCACCGTCGCGCCATCGGCGTCGCGACGAACGATCTGCCAGTGCCGGCGCGCCATGTAATACCGGCTCACGTAGATGGGCCGCCGATCGATGACCCCCACCCGCCAGTCGTAATCGGTGGGCACGAACTGCTGGGCGACGATGAGTTCGGATTGCTGCAGTGCTTCGCGCACCCGGCCGCGCACGTCTTCCACCCGATCCACCTTGGTGACCCCGGCTGAGAAGCTGGAGTCGGGCAGCTTCAGCACCACCGGAATGCCCAGGGTCGGCACGATGTCGTCGACGTTGCCGGCATGCACGATCATGGTTTTCGGGCTGGGAATCCGGTGCCGCGTCAGCAGTTCCGCCAGATACACCTTGTTGGTGCACTTGAGGATCGAATCCGGGTCGTCGATCACCACCAGGCCTTCCGCCTGGGCCCGCCGCGCCATGCGATAGGTGTGGTGGTTGACGGACGTGGTCTCGCGGATGAACAGCGCATCGAACTCCGCAAGGCGCCCGGCATCCTCGCGGGTGATCAGCTCCACGCCCATGTCCAACGCTTCCGCCGCCGACTCGAAACGCGCCATAGCACGCTTGTTGGAAGGGGGCATGGCCTCCTTCGGATCGTGCAGGATCGCCAGATCGTAACGCGATTGGGCCTTGCGCGGCGCGCGTCGGCGCTTCACCGAGAAGTACTCCGACGCCGCCTGCAACACGAAGCCCCGCTGCTCGGCCGGCAGGTCGCTGACGCCGATGGCGCGCAGGTTGCGCAACTGCCACTCGCCACCCTTGAAGGCGAACTCCACCCGCAGCAGCGGCGCCTCGAACAAGCTGTACAGACTCCAGGCGAGGCGATCGAAGCGCGCCTCCGGGCTCCTGCCGAACAGCACGTCCATGGAGAATTGCGGGCCGGGCTCACGCTTCAGCGCCTTCTGGATGGCGTCTTCCAGGTCTTCAGACAGCAGCCGAGCCACCGATTTCGAGCGCAGATCCTGAATGCGGGCCAGGCTGGGAATCGGATGATGCCCCCGGGCCGCCGCCAGCAGCGACACGTAATAGCCGGCGCTCTGGTACTTGTAGGAGCGGCAGAGGTTGAAGACCTTGGCAGCACGGTTGTCGAAATAGCGCTGATCGGTGAGATAGGCGCGGGCCGGCACCACCACGACCCCGGGAATCTCCAGAGGCCAGTCTTTGAGGTCGTTGACCACCAGCAGAATGTTCATTTAATGACCTGCAGCCCCGCCATCCGGCGGCCGCCGGTCGACGCCGCCTTCGAGCACGCCATCGGCGCGATTCACCACGATCACCTCCGCCGCGCCCTGCTGCGACCGCTCTTCGATGGCGTGCCCCATGGAACGCAGGCCGTTGAGGGAATCCATGGAGAAGCCGTGGACCTCGTAGCGCACCACGTCGGGCAGCCACTGATGGTGGATGCGGCCGGCGTCGACGGCAGTTTGCGCGTTCATGCCGTGATCCACCACGTTGAGTATGGTCTGCAGCACGGTGTTGATGATCGTCCGCCCGCCGGGCGTACCGGTCACCATGAACAGCTCACCCTCGTGGGTGAGAATGGTGGGTGTCATGCTCGACAGCATGCGCTTGCCTTCCTCGGCGAGGTTCGCCGGCGTGCCGATGAGGCCCTGGTCTGTGGTCAGCCCCGGGCCCGCGTTGAAGTCGCCCATCTCGTTGTTGAGCAGGAACCCGCCGCCGGGGACGACGATGCCCGAGCCGTAGCCCCACTCCAGGGTGTAGGTGAGGGCCACCGCGTTGCGTTCGCGGTCCACCACGGACAGATGGGTGGTCTCCGGGCTTTCCGCAGGCCCGGCATGGGCGGCGGCGTCGGAGACGGAAGCTTTCTCGAGATCGATGCCCGCGCGCAGCTGCTGCGCGTACGCCTTCGACGTGAGCCGGGCAACCGGCAGGTCGGGGTTGAAATCCGGATCGCCAAGCGTCATCGCCCGATCGGCGTAGCCGCGCCGCATGGCTTCGATCATCCGATGGAGCGTCGCCCGGGTGCCGAAGCCGAGGGCGCCGATATCGTAGCCCTCGAGGATGTTGAGCATCTGCACCAGGGTCACGCCGCCGGAGCTCGGCGGCGGCATCGAGATGACCCCATAGCCGCGGTAGTCGCCGACGATGGGTTGGCGTCGCTTCGCCTGGTACGCGGCCAGATCGGCCAGGGTGATCAGCCCGCCGCCGCGCTCCATCTCGGCGACGATGAGTTCGGCGGTCTTGCCGCGGTAGAACCCCGCCGGGCCGTGATCGGCGATGCGCTGCAGTGAATCCGCGAGATCCTCCTGCACCAGCAGATCGCCGGGTTGATACGGCTCGCCAGCGCGGCTGAATTGCGCCACCGAGGCCGGGTAAGGCTGCATTCGCGGCAACACCCGCTGCAGCGAGGCCGCCAGGCCGTGGGTTACCGTGAAGCCGTCTCTGGCGAGTTTCACCGCCGGCTCGACCAGGCGCGGCCAGGGTAGCCGGCCTTCATCCTGCCAGGCCATGTACAGCCCCGCCACGGTGCCCGGCACGCCCACCGACACATGGCTCATGTGGTGAAGCTGGGGGTCGTACTCGCCGTCCCGCAGCCACATCCCGGGATGGGAACCGCTGGGCCCGACCTCGCGGAAATCGTAGGCCACGGCCTCCCCCGACCGGGAACGATGCACGAGGAAGCCGCCACCGCCGATGTTGCCCGCGGTCGGATGGGTCACCGCCAGGGCGAAGGCAGTAGCCACCGCCGCATCGACGGCGCTGCCGCCCTCCGCAAGCACGTCGGCGCCAACCTGGGAGGCGATGGCGTTCTGCGACACCACCATGCCGTGGGTCGCGCGCACCGGCGCATTCGCAGCCAGCGCCGGTACGGCGGCCGACACCACCAGCACCAGCAGCAACCGTCTGAACATTTCCCGCCCCCTGAACCCGCTGAAGCCGTGGATAGTGGCAGCGGCAGCCGGATTTGCAACCCCGGGGGCAGAACGTTCACGCCACATTCACGCGCCGGCGATGATACTGCTTCCCGTCAGCTTGCTGACGCCCCAGGGCCGGGAACTCCCTCTCCCCCCCTCTCCTGGCCCTGGGGCCCTTCTACACCACCTAAACATCACCGATCCGGCCCGGGAAAGGTCACCCGAACCTGACGATGGGCCCAGCGTTGGCAGGCAGAGAACACCTCCGAGCTGCCAAACACCAGCCGTTCGCCTTCATGTTGCCAGAAACAATCCGCTGCCAGACGCTGGGCGGTTTTGGTGTGCATGCTCTGCAGCGAGTGACCGGCGGGGGTTGAGGCACAGCCACCGAAGGTCAGTGCCAGCAGCAGCGCTGCAATCGGGATGGCGATAGGGGTTCTGATCATTGCTGAGCATCCTTGTCTTGGCTACCCCCCTTCTTCCGCAGGCCCTGAAGCAACCGCTGTGCCAGCCCAGGACAGACATGAGATCATCAACGAATTCAGAAGGTTGCAGAAGCCTGAAGCCGCAACGGATGGCACTGCGCGCCAATCGGGTGCGAGGCGCACCATCGCGGCTCACCGTGACGGGCATGCTGCTCAGACCGAGAGGCAGATCACGGTGTGGATACAAAAACTGGCTAAAGTGCGGTACATGGACTAACGAAGTTCCCTCAACCGGACGGAGGGCAGTAACGAAACCGTATTGAGGAGAACAACAATGAAGCGTCAACACCCCCGAACCATCACTCGGAGTCTCATGACTCTGATACTCGCCGTCGGCGCCTGGGCCTTCGCAGCCAAGGCTGCGGCCGCCGAGTGCGAGTGCGCCTGCGTGGATGAAGTCGCCTATGAAGTGTGCACCGAGGGCATGTTCACGTTCCGCTCCAGCACCGATGAGTGCAGTGAATCTCTGCAATGCCCGCTGCTTTCGGAAACCACCACCGAGACGCCATACGGCGAGCTCGTGGAAGCCCCGGAAGGCGTCGACGGTGATCTCGACTGCCGCATGCGCAACGTTTACCGGCCCGAAATCGGCGAGTATCGCCCGATGAAAGTCTGCATGCCGGCCGAGGTTGCCAGCGCGCATGAGCGGCTGCGGGCCAGGCAGGCAGAGATGGCGCAGCGCTTCCAGGCGCAACAGGCCGAGAGCGATGGCAAAACCCATCGCGGCCGCGGCCCCCACCAGACCCTGCAGAACTGATCCGACCCCGCTGGGGCGCGCGCACCCTGCGCGCGTCTCCAGTTCGCCGCGAACCTACCCTTCAGCCCGCTGATGTTGCGGCTTCGCCAGCCACTCGCGACCTTTGAGCATGAGGTCGAAATAGATCATGGGCATCCACGTCGCCTTGAGATTCCAGCCCAGCCAGCGCGGCACCGTCGGATCCAGCGGAAACGTCGGTAGCAGCTTGCCGCCATAGCCGAACTCGGCGAGCACCACCTTGCCCCGCTCGACGATCAACGGGCACGACCCATAGCCGTCGTAAACGGCACGGGGAGGTTGCCCGTCGAGCACGCTGAGCAGGTTTTCCGCCACGATGGGCGCCTGCTTGCGCACCGCGGCGGCGGTTTTCGCTTTGGGCGCAG
>JBLRXD010000136.1:0-11485 GCA_047920935.1 Pseudomonadales bacterium
AGTCGCGCCGGGCCCCCGCCGCGCGGAACAGCGGATCGGCGGCGGTCAGCAGCCGGGCCCGCAGCCGAGGCGGATAACCCGGCGGCAGCGCCGCGAGGACCGCGACGACCTCGGCGGCCACGGCGGGTGACGAATGGCCATTCAAGACGCCGGCAAGCCACCTCGCTTCGAAGAACAGGTCGCCGCTGTGGTGCACATCCAGCAGCAGGTCCAGGGCCGGGCGCACCAGTGTGGCGGAATCGGCGGCCCGCAGCGGGTGATGCAGCAATGCCAGCCCATCGCTCACCCAGACTTCCTGGCGGCGCATGGCCGGCTCGGCGAGGGCCGCAAACCAGCGCGCGCGAACCGCAGGGTCCGCGGCGACGGCGCCGCGGATGAACGCCAGCCGCGCCCGCCGATCACCGTTGGCGAGCCGCTCCAGCTGCGCATCGAGCAGCGCTTCGACGCCGTCCACCGCGCGCACGGCAAGCGCCAGAGCGATGGCGGTTTCGTCCCGCTCCTCCAGCGGCAGCCCGGCAATGGAGGCTTCGCGCCCCCACAGTGCCCGCAGCCAGGCGGCGCTGGCCGGGGTGATGGCCACGCTGCGCAAGGCGGCAAACCAGGTCGCCTGCCACCCGGGCGCCGCAGCCTGCTCGGTCTTTCCGCGCAGCAGCTGCTCCAGCGCCGGCGCCAGCGCCTGTCGCCGGGAAGCCGGCAGCCAGCGCCACCAAAGCGTCTGCAAGTCTTCGAGCACGGCCGCTACCAGCTGCTGTTCGGGCTCACGGGCCAACGTCCGCAACGCCGTGTCGTAGGCCACCTGCGGCCGCAGGCGCCCGGCCAGCATGGCTTCCCACAGTGCATCCCAGGCAACGCCACGGGTCAGCGCGGTGTCGAGGTTTTCCAGATTGGCGCCGAGATACGCCTGGGAGGCGGGCTCGAGCTGGAAGTCGCCATAACCCCAGCCTTCGCCACCGGGCAGCACGTAGGCCACCTTGTCATCGCCGAGCTGCGCCGTCAGGTCCAACCCGTCACCGACCAGATCCGCGACGATGTGCCGCTGCCCGGCGGCGTTGCCCACGGTGACCCGCAGCTGCTGTGGCCAGCGTCGGCCGCGGCCCTGGGGATCGCTCTGGCGCAGCACCAGACGCCGCAGCCGACCGTGGCCGTCCACCTCCAGCACCGTGGCGATCGTCGGCCGGCCGGGCTGGTCGATCCAGGCACGACTCCAGGCTCGCAGATTCGCACCGGCTCGAGGTGCGAGCGCAGCGATCAGATCGTCCCAGGTGGCATTGCCGAAGGCGTGCCGCCGCAGATAGTCGCGGACGCCGTCGCGGAACGGCTGCTCGCCCAGCAACGCCTGCAGCTGACGCATCACCACCGGCGACTTCAGGTAGATGATGGGGCCGTAAAGGCTGCCGGCCTGGTCGAGGTTGGCGAGCGGCTGGCGAATGGGGTTGGCGCCCGCGCTGCGATCCACAGCGTAGGCGCCACGATGGTGCGACAGGAAGAACTGCAGCTCGTGGCCAACCTGGGGAAACATGGTCGCCACGACCCTGGCGGCGATGAAATTGGCAAACACCTCCTTGGTCCAGACGTCGTCGAACCAGCGCATGGTCACCAGATCGCCGAACCAGATGTGGGCGGTCTCGTGGGCGATGACGTGGGCCCGTGCCAGCTGCTGCTGCTCGGTGGCCGAGTGGTCCAGCAGCAGCTGTTCAGCGCGGTGGAAGATGCAGCCGGGATGCTCCATGGCGCCGAACTGAAAGGCCGGCACCAGCAGCAGGTCGAACTTGTCGAACGGGTAGTCGATGCCGGTGTAGCGCTCCAGCGCTTCGATGGCCCGAGCGTGCAGATCGAACAGCGCCTGGCGATTGCCGGCGACTCTGGCATCGTCATTCTCTCGATGAAACATGCGCATCGTTCGGCCGCCGCGCTCGGCCGTCTCGATCCGCAGATCGCCCACGGCGAACGCCACCAGATACGTCGGCAGCGGCGCCGTCGCCGCGAAGCGCACCAGCGTGCGCCCGTCAGCGGTGGCTCGCTGCAACTCCGCAGCGTTGCTCACCGCCTGCCAGGCGGCAGGATGCTCGAGGGTGATGCTCCAGCGGCCCTTGAGATCCGGCTGGTCGAAGCACGGCAGCGCCTGCCGGGCGCGCGCCGGCACGAACAGCGAGTACAGCAGGTCGTCACCGCGATTCAGCGGTGTCTCGCCGGCACGAAACTCGATCTCCACCGCGTTCTCGCCGCGCCGCAGGCACTCAGCCGGCACCACCAGGTGCCCAGCGACAGCAGCGGTGGGAACCGTCATGCCGTTCACCACCAGCGCTGCCTCGGTCTCGCCGTCCGGCTCGAAATCGATGATCAACGGGCGCGCTACCGCCTCGAGGTGGAAGCGCAGCACGTTGCGGCCGACGATGGGCCGCGACCGTTCCGCAGGAATCCGTAAGGTCAGCTCATAGCGCAGCTGCGCGATATCGCCGGCGCGCTGCACCGCCAGGCGGTGGCTGACCCCCGGTTGAGGCGCAACGCCAAGCTTTTTAGCTATCATGTCCCATGCTTTTCATTCTGATCGGCGCCATCGTTCTCGGACTCGTGTTCCTGCCCGGCCTGTGGGTCAAGCACGTGCTGGCCAAGTACTCGAAGCCCCCGGATCGTTACCGGGGCAGTGGCGCCGAGCTTGCTCGTTTTCTGCTCGATCGTCACGGTATGCACGACGTCAGCGTCGAGCAGACCGAGCACGGCGACCACTACGACCCGATCGCCAAGTCCGTGCGGCTGACAGCGGATAAGTACCAGGGCCGCTCGCTGACTGCAATCGCCGTGGCCGCCCACGAGGTCGGGCATGCCGTCCAGGACCACACCAACTACCTGCCGCTGCAGCTGCGCCACCGGCTGGTGATGTCGCTGCAGGGCGTCGAGCGCCTCGGCGCCGGGATGCTGATGATGGCGCCGATCATCGGCGCGCTCACCCGCGCACCATCCATCGGCATTCTCATTTTTGTCGGCGGCCTGCTGAGCCTCGGCACCGCGACGCTGGTACACCTCGTCACCCTGCCCACCGAGCTCGACGCCAGCTTCGGCCGCGCCCTGCCCATGCTCGACGAGGCCGACGTCCTGCCGTGGGAAGACCGGCCCCACGCGCAACGCATCCTGCGCGCCGCAGCGCTGACCTACGTCGCCGCTTCGCTGATGAGCCTGCTCAACATCGCGCGATGGTGGGCCATCCTCAGGCGTTGAACTAGCAACTGGCGCCGGTGCGGACTACGGATGGAAGTCCATAGCAGAGTCGGCCACCAACCAGGTGAACATCACCCAGGCAGCGACGTTCTGCGCCATCTGCGCCGGATCGATCTTGTCGAACGTATCGTTGGGCGTGTGGTGGAACTCGAAGTAGTCCTCCCCGTTCTGATCGAGGCTCGCCACCGGCATGCCGGCCACCTGCAGCGGAATCATGTCCGGCCCACCGCCGCTGCTGTTGTCGCCGCGGATGATGCCGAGAAAGGCCATGTCGCGATGCACCGTCTCGAAGAAGGGCAAGGCGTGCGCGGCAACATTGGTGGACAGCCGCCAGACCTCCCTGGCACCGAAGTCGGACTCCGAGCCGATCACGTGCTGAGCCAGCGTGCCGTCGGCGCTACGCGCCGCAGCGTAGGCGCGGGCACCCACCAGGCCGACCTCCTCGGCGCCGAACAGCACCACCCGGATGGTGCGCCGGGGACGCCGGGGCTGATCGAGAATCAGCTTCGCCGCCGCGGTGACGATGCCCACACCCGCGCCGTCGTCGAGCGCGCCGGTGCCGGTATCCCAGCTGTCCAGGTGCGCGCCGATGATGACGATCTCGTCGGGGGCCTCGGCGCCGCGCACCTCGGCGATGACGTTGCCGCTCTCCACCTCGCCGCGCCAGCCCGCTTCGGTGCGAACGCGCACCCGCACGGTTTCACCCTGCTGGTGAATGCGTTCGATCTGATCCGCATCCGGCGCGGAGACGGCCAACGCCGGGATTGCGGCGCGGCGCCCCTCGGGAAAACTCATCATGCCGGTGTGCGCGAACCGGTGGCTCGACGTTCCCACCGAGCGGATCAGCAGCGCCGTGGCGCCCCGGGCTTCGGCCTCGAGCCAGCCGCGCTGCCGCTTGCGGTTCGCCCAGCCGTAGCCTTCACCCGTGCGGCTGCTGGTCATGCGGTCGTTGACGAACACCGCCTGGCCGGCGAGTGCGTCTTCGGCACGATCGAACGCCAGCAGATCGTCGAAGCTATCGAAAAAAGCCACATCGGCCTCGATGCCCTCGTTCGGCGTTGGCGCCGCGCCCCCGAGTGAGGTAGCGAACAATGGCTGCGGATAGGGGGCGAGGATGGCCGCTTGCTCGTGAACGGAGGCACCGCGGGTCCAGAGGTCCATGGCGAAGGTCTCGACCCGGACGTTCTCGAATCCGAGCCGGGTCAGCTCCCGAACCGCCCAATCCCGGGCGCGGGCCTCCTGCGGCGTGCCCGCCATCCGCGGGCCGATCTCGGTGGTCAGGGAGCGGGTGAGCTCATAGGCGAGATCGCTCTGCAGTGCCTGCTCGGCCAGGGTGCGGGCGATGGTCCTGGAGGCTTCGCGGGGTTCAGCCTGCGCGGCGACCTGCGCCGCCGCCCCGGCGAGGCAAACAGAGAGCGTCAAGGTGAGCATTCGAGCCAGCATGATTGTTCCTTATGAAGTTGTGCAGCAGCTGCTGATCTAACCCGTTAGCGGACCGCGACCGTCCCACCCCTGCTCCCGCTGCGTTGATGAGCATGTGGATCCCTAGCCCCTCACGGGAGGCGGTCGAACGCCGCTCGCGCGGCGGCAACAAAGCGCGCCACCTTGTCGCCATCCTTACGGCCGTCAGCGCCCTCGACGGCGGTATGCGCGTCGACGCCTGCAGGCCGCACCCGGTCGATGGCGGCAGCGACGTTGTCCGGCGTCAGCCCGCCGGCGAGGATGACCGGCCGCGGCGATGCGGCAACCAGCCGTCTGCTCACCGCCCAGTCGTGGGTTCGCCCGGTGGCTCCGGTGGCGCCGGTGAGCGGATCGAAGGTATCGGTGATGAAGGCGTCCACCCATGGCGCCGCGGTCGCCAGCGCGGCCTCCAGGGCGTCGGGCCCGTGCAGGCCAACCACCAGGCTTTTGATGACGGTGAGGTCGGCTGCGAGCAGGCGCAGACGTTGCAGTTCCTCGATCGCCACGTCACCGTGGAGTTGCACCATGGGCGCGGCCAATTTCCGACACAGCGCAACGATTTCCTCGGCCCTGTGCAGGTAGGTAATCAGCACGCCGCTGACCGGCGGCTCGAGAGCGCGGATGATGGCGGCCGCTTCGGCTTCGGAGCAATCTTCTTTGTGCACGGGCAACCGCAGCGGAAAGCCGAGATAGCGGACGCCGCACCGTGCCAGCATCTCGGCCTCGGCGCGATCGATGATGCCGCAGATCTGGATGAAGCCGTGCTCGAAGCTCTGTCGCATCACTTATGCCTGTTCGGCAACCCGAACCTGTCGCCGCAGCGAACATTGTGCTGCTAAACTGCCGACATGACCAGTTACGGTTCCGCCATCCGATGACGCAATCACTGGCACCAACCAATTAGAAATCCAACATAACAACATATGGGGATCCTCATGAAGCACATCAGACTGTGCACGCTCAAGCCTATCGCCTTGGCGGTCGGCTTGGCTTCCGCAGCCTACGTCGCTGCACCCGCGTACGCCCAATCTGAAGCGATCGAAGAGATCGTCGTCGTCGGCTCGCGCATTCAAAAACCCGACTACGCGTTCTCCAATCCGGTGCAATCCGTGGATGCGGAAGTGATCCGGTTTTCAGGCACGACCAACATGGGCAACTTTCTCAAGGACTACCCCGCGTTGGTCGGCTCGTTGGATTCCAATGCAGCCGCCGGCTCCAATACGTTCATCGGCGGGACCGGACTGACCCAATTGAACCTGCGCAATCTGGGCACCGACCGCACCCTGGTGCTGGTGGATGGGCGTCGTCACGTCGCGGCCCTGCCGGGCTCGGCTGCCGTCGACATCGATACCATACCCATCGAAATGATCGAGCGAGTCGAGATCCTCACCGGCGGAGCGTCGGCCATCTACGGCGCCGATGGCGTCACCGGCGTGGTCAACTTCGTCATGCGCAACGACTTCGAGGGCGTGCGCCTGAGCGCCCGCAGCGGGCGTTCCAGCGAATCCGACGCAGAGACGAACCTGCTGTCCCTCACCGGCGGCACGGCGCTGTTCGACGGCCGCGGTCACGGCGCGCTGGCTTTCGAATACAGCCGTGAAGAGCGGCTGCGCGCCAACGATCGCGACTACGCCGGCGGCGGCAAACGCTCGTCGTTTGTCAGCAATCCCTTCGAGGACACACCGCAGCGCGTTCCTTTGCAGGACATCCGGTTTTTCGACAGTTCCCCCGCCGGGGCCGTCGACGTCGACTTCGACTTCGTCCAGGACTTCAACGGCACCGACACACCGTGGGACGAAGGCACCATTCCCTTCATCGCGCCGTTTCTCCAGCAGGGTGGCGATGGCTCTCGGCTCGACCAGTTCATCGGCGACCTGCTGCCCCAGAAGGAGCGCATGACGGTCAACGCCTTCTTCGATTACGAATTCTCGCCCCGGGCGAACCTGTTCAGCGAGCTGAAGTACTCCCGCAACGATTCCTTCAGCCGCGGTCAGCCGTCGTTCGATTTCTTCCTGTTCCTCGAACCCGACTACGCGTTCTATCCGCCAAACATCGCCGCCGCCCTCGCCGGCGGCGAGGCGCTGGTTTCGCGCGATCACTTCGACATGGGCGTGCGCGGTGAGGACATAAAACGCGAAACGGTGCGCGGCGTGCTCGGTCTGGAAGGTGCGGTGACCGACAGCATCAACTACGAGGTCTCGTACCTGTATGGTGAGACCGAGGTTAAGAATGCCGCTCAGTTTAACCGCTTGAACGATCGCTTTGCCGCCGCCCTCGATGCGGTGATAGATCCGGCCACCGGCAATGCCGTCTGCCGCTCCAATCTCGATCCCGATGCAGCTCCGTTCAACCTCGACTGGCAGGGGTGGGGCTTCGATTACGAGCCATTGCCCGGCACCTGGGCCGGGTCCTTTACCCCGGGCCCGAACAGCGGCTGCGTTCCGGTGAACATCATCGGCCCCAATGCGGTCTCGCAAGCGGCCCGCGACTGGATCATGACCACCAGCACCAGCCAGGCGAAAATCCAGCAGCACGTGGCGCAAGGCTACCTGAGCGGCGACAGCAGCCAGTGGTTCAGCCTGCCCGCCGGCGCGGTGGGCTTTGCCGCCGGCCTGGAATGGCGCAAGGAAGAGAGTTCCAGCACGCCGGCGGCGGAAGACCGCGCAGGCCTGACGTTCGGCAACATCATCGAACCGGTACGCGGTGACTTCACAGTACGCGAGGTGTTCGCGGAGGTGGACGTTCCGCTGCTGGCCGACCGTCCCGGGTTCGAACTGCTGAGCCTGGATGCCGCGGCGCGGTTCTCCGACTACTCCACCATCGGTGATGCCACCACCTGGAAACTTGGCGTGGTGTGGCAGCCGATCGAAGACGTGACGCTGCGCGCCACCCGCGCGGAAGCCACGCGGGCGCCCAACATCGGCGAGTTGTTCGCCCCGGGTGGCCAGACTTTCCAGTTCATCAACGACCCGTGCGGCATCACCCAGCTTGCCAACGGCACCGAGTTCCGGGCCGCCAACTGCGCGCAGATCCTAGGCGGTCTGGGCGTCGATCCAGCCACTTTCGTCGATCCCAACTCGGCCAGCATCGCGGGCACCCTGCAAGGCAACCGCGACCTCAGCGAGGAAGTGGTCGATACCACGACCATCGGGGTGATTCTGCGGCCGCGCTTCATCCCGAACCTGACCGTCTCCATCGACTGGTACGACATCGATCTGCAAGACGCCATCAACACCGCCGGTCCGCAGACGGCGGCTGAACTCTGCGTGGATCTCCCCACCGTCGACAACGACTTCTGCAACCTGTTCGTGCGTGAGGCAGGTACGGGCGCGGTGGTGGATTTCGTGCAACGGCCGCTGAACGTTGCCAGCTTCACCACCGAAGGCATCGACTACACGGTGCAGTATCTGCTCGACCCGGCCGACTGGGGGCTGCAGCGCAACATCGGGCTGTTCAATCTTCGCGTGGTCGGCAACCGCCTGCGGGATCTCACCTTCGTGAATCTGCCCGACGCCGACCCAGACTCCGACCGTGGCGAAATCAATGCCCCAGACTGGCAGATCAAGCTCGATCTGACCTGGGAATTCGGCCCGGCCATGGTCAACTACGGTCTCAGCCATTTTGCCGAAACTCAGCGCTACACGAAGCAGACGCGTCGCGCGAATCCGGACATCGCCGACCGTCGTTTCTGGAACTACAAGCAGCGGGAGGTGCACGACGTCCATGCGGCCTTCCAGTTCCAGAACGGCGCCCGCGTCTACGGCGGTATCAACAACTTCACCAACGAAAAGCCGGACATCGGTCAGGTTTCGTATCCGGTCAACGCCGTCGGCCGGTTTTTCTACTTCGGCGTCGACGTGGATTTCTCGGCATTCAACCGATGACCTGACACTGTTTCGAGTGCTCGCAGCGAGCTGAATGCTGCGGGCACTCGAGCATTTCAGCCCCCGCCGCCGCTGTTGCATCCCCCGCAGCCACGAGCATCTGCCGCCAGCAGCCTTTATACTCGCGCCCGCCAATTTCATGACGAGGTGAGTAGTACGCATGATGGATCATGGCAATCCGTTCGTTATCCGCGCGGCACATCGCCGCGCGCTCTACCTGCTGCTGCTGGCGCCGGCCGCCGCGGCAGCGGTGGAATCCGCAGAACCCGCGAACACGCTGACGGTCACCGCCCAGCGGGTGGCAAACCTGCAGCCGGCGAGCAGCTACGCCGCGGCGGCGACTGCGCTGCGCTACGATCCCCGGGTCGACCTCCAGTCCCGGGGTCTTCCCGAAGGTCAGGCGGACGTGTCGGTTCGCGGGGGGTTGTTCGAAAACACCGGCTTCAACATCGGCGCTGCCGCCCTGTTCGACCCGCAGACCGGGCACTACTTCGCCGATCTGCCGGTGGATCCGAACATGCTTTCGGCACCGCAGATCCTCACCGGCATCGACAACGCTCTGGCAGGCTTCAACTCCACCGTCGCCACCGTGCGCTACGACATCGCTCCCCTGCGCCGGGGCGGCGATGCGCTGGTGGGCGCCGGCAGTGATGCCCTGCGCTTCGTGCAACTGCGCGCGGCGGAGACCTTCGACCTGGGGGGTGCGGAAGCACTCGGCGCCGCGGTTTCCTACGCCAGCTCTCGCAGCGATGGCAGTCGCCCCAACGGCGACCATGAGTTCGACCGCCTGTCCCTGCAGCTGCAGCATCGCGGCGACCGCCATGAAAGCCATCTGCTCTACGGCTACCAGGACAAATTCTACGGCTGGCCGGGCGCCTACACCGGCTTCGCCAGCCTGGCGGAAACCGATCACACCAGAACCCACCTGCTGCTGGCGAGCCATCGCCGTGACGTCGGGGCCGCCGGCTGGTGGGAGCTGGCCGGGGTGTTCCGGGAGCTGGATGACGATTACGACTTCGACCGCTCTACCCGGGAGAGCGGTATCCCCGGGGCGTTCGAGCACAAGACCAGAAGTCGAGGGCTGTCGCTGCGCGGTATTCTGCCCGGCAGCGTTGTCGACTGGCGCTTCGCCGCCCATGTGGTGGCCGACGAACTGGTGCGCAGCACCGACCTCACCGGTGGCGACTTCAGCGAGCGCAGCTATGGCAAGCTCAGCGTGGTTCCCGAGAAAACCTGGGCATGGAGCGGCGACCTGGCATTGACCCTGCGCGCCGGCCTGAGCGTCGACGTCTCGAACCGTGACAGCAACGCGCTGTTGCCGGTGGCCTGAGCAATGTTGCGCCAGACAACGGACGGCGGCACCAACCGGCTGACGCTGGAGTATTCGGCGACCTCGCAGCTACCGGGCTACACGGCACTGAAGTCGAGTCCGGCCGGGCTGTTCGGTGGCAATCCGCACCTTGGCCGCGAGCGCGCAAAGACTGTGGCGCTCAAGGCCGAGCGCGAGACTGCAAGCTGGTACGCCAGCGCCACCGTGTTCTTCCGCAAGGACGAAGACCTGGTGGACTGGACGTATCTCTCCGGCGCGCCCTTTGCCCGCCAGGCCAACGCCATGGATGCCGACGTCACCGGTGTGGAGATCGAATTCGCCCGGCACTGGGCGCAGCTCGAGCTCAGCGGCGGCTACAGCTACCTGCACAAGGACGACGACTACGGCAGCGCGGCAGTGGACGCCAGCTTCTACGCGTTGAACTACGCGCAGCAACGCCTCAACCTCGCCCTGCGCTATCAACCCGTCGACTGGCTCGACGTGCGTCTCGACAATGAATTCCGGCGCCAGCGGAGCAATGCCCTGCGCAGCAGCGACGACGATGCCTACCAGGCTGCCCTCGCCCTCGGCTGGCAGACTCCGGTCTCCCGGCTGCGCCTGAATCTGATTGTCGACAATCTGACCAACAGCAACTTCCAGCAGTTTCCCGGCACCCCGGCGCCGCGCCGGCAGGTCAGCCTGAACGCCGGCTACGCCTGGTAGCTCCCGCGGCCGCGCTAGCTCGACGCAGCGTCGGCAGGCACCAGTTCCGCCGGGGCCATCCGCCGGGCGGGCGTCAGGTGGGCGAGGTAGCGCGCCGCCTTGGTCGCCTGGTCGATCATCCTGCGCATGACGCTGATGCGATCGAGGGCTCGCACCAGTGCCGCGGCGGACAGCCCATTACGGCTTCCCGCGCGCAGCAGTTCGGCCTTCGACTCCTGATAGATCCGCTCGAAGCCCTGGGCGGCAGCATCGATCGCGACCTGATCAAGCTGGCCGTCAAGTGACGGATCAGCAGCCTCCAGCGCTCGATCAGCGGCCCCCTGCAGCGCCAGCAGCTGCGCTGCCAGCTCTGCCGGCGGCGCGCTCGGTGGCGGCAGCCGGCCAAGCTCGGCGGAGCGTTCGGCAACCGCCCGGTAGTACTGCACCACCCGCACCGCGTCGGACAGCGCGGTCTCCACCACGGCGTCACCACCGCTGTGCACGCTGCCGGTGAAGCCGATGGTCGCCTCGCTCAAGCTTTCCACCGTAGCTCGCTCGGCAAGCAGCGCCGCATTGTCCGCGGTCTCACTGCTCAGAGCGGCGCGCGCCATCCGGTGCGCGATCGCGCCGATGCGCCCGAGCTCCAGGGCCAGGGCGTCCACGGCCAGCCGCGGCGTTGCCGCCACCGCGCGATCCAGGTAACGCAGCACCGCGGGATCCTCTTCGCGCGCGTGGAAACGCCTCTCGAGGAACCTCACCATCGTTGCTGTGAACGGCCAGATCAAGGTCACGCCCAGCAGTTTGCTCAGGGTGTGGAAGATGGCCAGGATCGTCGCCGGCTGCGCACCGAGCCCCGCCAGCGCAGCCAGCCCCAACGCCCCCCCCAGCAGCAGCGGGAACGCCAGCAGCGCAG
>JBLRXD010000137.1:0-11278 GCA_047920935.1 Pseudomonadales bacterium
GATGGCGCGGTCGCGCTCGAGCCGCTCCCGATAGGGGGTGTCGCGGTCTTCACGCAGCCAGCGCCGGATGTCGACCGTTTCCGCCAGCACGATGTCCGGAACCTAGCCCTGCATCGCTTTCATGAACGTATTCATGTCGAAGTAGTCACGCCACTCGCGGATCTTGCCGTTCTCCATGTCGAATACCCCGGCGCATGGCAGATCCACATCGCCCTGCTTCGACTTGATGCGATCGACCCGCTCCGCGTAGACGCGCTCGCCCACCGCAGCAATGCTCACCAGCTCCCACTCGGTGGCGGTCCAGCTGGCAGTAAAGCCGCGAATGAACTGTTCCACGTTGCCGCGGCCCCTGACCGGCTGAGCGGGGATGTTGTAGTAGCAGCCGTCATCGGTGAAGTACTCCGCCAGCTCCGTCGGATCCAGCCGCGACCAGGCTGCAATGAAGTCTCGAATGATGCGTTCGTTGTCGGCCATGAGGTGCCTCCCAGGTAATTAGCCACGGGAGACTATAAGTGCGATTCCCTGTGGGAGCGATCTCCTGATCGCGATCAGGAGATCGCACCCACCGAAGACATCGCGATCAGGAGATCGCTTTCATGGAAAACTCCGCTTTTCCTCAAGCGACCGCGGCGGCCGCAGGCCGCTTGGTCGCTCCTACGGCTGCTCTGCGCGTGGCTGGGCCAGCAGATCGTCGCTGCAGACGTAATCTTCGTAGCGGATCACCCGATCCTGGCGTAACCGCCGAACGCCCACGGCGCGACCCCGCATGTGGGTAATGGTCTGTACCAGCACGTCGGTGCCTACCGCCTCGTCACGCTCGAACCGCAGTTCGTGAGCGTAGTCGGTGATCCGCACCAGAGGGGCGACGAAAGTCGGCTCGGTGTTCTCGATGCGGATGCGCACCAGACGACCCTCGGTCCTGTCGATCACCAACGTGCCGATGACCTTTTCCGCCAGGCGTTCGTCGAGCGCCTCGTAGGGCTGCAGCTGGAACTCGTAAACGGCTTCGACGCCATTTTCGGACACCAGCTCCCAGCTGCCCTCGCGGATCATGTCGCGCGGGTCGAAAGCCAGAGGGTGGATTCGATCGTCAAGATCTTTGCTGGAAAAGCGCCGCAAATCGGCCGCCGTGGGCTCGCGGCCATCGAGGCTCAACAGCGTCCAGGGATTTTCAGGATCGGAGGGATCGAAACGTTCGGCCTTGGAGCTGTCGGGGCCGATGCGGATCCGGGTGTAGGCGCAACGCTGCTCTGCCGACGGCGGTGCCCCTTCCAGCGCCGCTTCGAGCACGGCCGCGGCCTCCGACTCGGCAGCCGCGGCAGCGTCGGCAGCCGCCGCCTGCTGAAAGAGCAAACCCGCCAGCGCCAGCAAGCTTACTGCGGGTACCACGGTGGCCCAACGCCTCATGGCGCGCAGCCGCAATTCAAGAAACTCCATGCCCAGGTTAGACGACATCGCGGAGAAAGGTTCCCTGTAAGTGTTCAGCCGGTCGCTATTCAGGAACCGGCCCCCAATCGACATTCAGGGCATCGTGCAGCGCTTCCAGGCGCTCGGCGCCGATTCGCCGACCAAGGTCGTCCTGCAGTTGCGCGATGCCGCGGCGGGCGATGTCGCGCATGGCTTCACCCTGGGGGGTGACTCGCACCACCCGTTGGCGGCCATCGAGCGGGTCTGGATCGATGGTGACCATGCCCTTCTTGACCATGCTGCGCAACGCCTGCTGAATGGCCTGCTTGCTCACCTGCAGCCGCTGCGCCAGTTCCGACTGACTGACGATGCCGTCGCTCAAGCACACCATGATCATCGATTGCGCGCGCGGCAGCGAAAAGCCGGCCTCGCGCCGCATGTAAGCCTGCAGGCCATCGTCCATCCAGCAGTACGCGTGCATCATGGTGCGCAACAGCAGGCGATCCTGTTGCGGTTCGGTTTCCAGCTGCACTGCGGGTTCCGCCACCTGCCCTAATTCTCCTGCTTCCAGGCCTTGCCCGCCCAGTCCGCGGTGCCACCGCCCGCAGGAATCGGGACCTCCGTGATACGCTCGTCGACGTCGTCGTACTCCAGCCGCAAGGCTTTACAACAGACCGCGTGCAGGTTGTAGCCCATGGTGTGGTAGGTCAACTCGAGAATGTCTTCGTCCGACAGGTGCCGATGCAGGGTCTCGAACAACTCGTCGGATGCTCGGCCGCCCTGCAGAATCAGCGCATCCGCCCACGCCAGCACCGCACGCTCCTTCTCGTCGAACAGATCCGACAGCTGCCAGTTCGGAATGGCCGCGATCTGCGCATCGCTGACGCCGAAGCGGCGCGCTGCCTTGCAGTGCTGGGAATACACGAACTGGCTGCCCTGAGTGTATCCGGCGCGCATGATGGCCAACTCGCGCACCTTGCCGTCGAGCTGGCTGACGCTCTTGTCGGCGAACATGCCGAACATGCCGAAGTGGCTGGTGGCATGATCGAAGATATACGGCACCAGGGCGAACACCGTCCACCAGTTGCCGGGCGTGCCGGTGGCGGTTCCCGGCTCCGCGACCGGGTCGCGCTGCCCAAACAGCGCATCGTAGTACTTGCGGACGTTGGCGGTCGCGGCGTCGCGCGAAACCTGTTTGAGTCGAGGCATGTGGATCCCTCCGGTTGCATGTGCCGCGGCACGAGCTGAAAACCACGGCACCCGCCGGGACACCGCGATGAATCAATATCATTGACTATCTGTCCCGCTGTCAATAGCCTCTGCCAGGCAACACAACGCACCGGGAGACGCTCATGGCAACCCAGGCACCGAAGAACGAAAAGTTCGAGATTCAAGGCATCAACCACCTTGCGCTGGTGTGCAAGGACATGAAGAAGACCGTGGATTTCTACTCCGGCATGCTCGGCATGCCGCTGACGAAAACCATCAACCTGCCCAACGGCATGGGCCAGCATTTCTTTTTCGATATCGGCAATGGCGATCAGCTCGCATTCTTCTGGTTTCCCGATGCGCCGGCAGCGGTGCCCGGCGTGACGCACGCGGAATCTTTGGTAGGCCGCGGCTCCATCACCTCCGCGCACGCGTCGATGAATCACGTAGCCTTCAACGTGCCTGCTGAGCGGGTGGACGAGTACCAGCAGAAGCTGGAGGCGGCCGGCATCGACTGCACGCCGGTGGTGAACCACGACGACTCCGAGCGTCAGGCGAGCCCGACCATCACCCCGAGCACCTTCGTGCGCTCCATCTACTTCAAGGATCCCGACGGCATCCTGCTGGAATTCGCCGCCTGGACTCGCGCCCTGGACGAGCGCGACGTCAACTGCGAGCCGATGAGCGCCGAAGATCTGCCGGCAGAGCAGCCACAGCCAGTGGTGTGAGCGAGCAGGAAACAGCAGCAATGGCAGACGATGTTCAGCGGGAGTTCGTCTCCCTCGCCTCGGCGACCTCGGCGCGCAACGGCGCGGGCTTCATGCCCTGCCAGGGCTTGTATCACCGGCCCAAGGGCCAGCAACCCAAGGTCGCCTTCATCGCCACCCACTACAACGTGGATTTCAGCGAGCACTACCTGGCTGAGTACCTGGCGCGCCGCGGCTACGGCTATCTCGGCTGGAACACGCGCTTCCGCGGCAACGAGGCATTCTTCATCCTCGAGCACGCGCTCATCGACATCGGTGCGGGCGTACGCTGGCTGAAGGAGCAGGCGGGGGTGGAACGGGTGGTGATCGTCGGCAACTCCGGCGGCGGCTCGCTCATGGGCGCCTATCAGTCCCAGGCCAGCGACCCCAACATCACCGCCACCCGCGGCCTGAAGCTGCCCGACGCGGTGCTGGCGCTGCCGCCCTGCGATTACTACGTGTCGCTGAACGCCCACGCCGGGCGGCCGGAAGTGCTCACCGCCTGGATGGACCCGGCGGTCACCGACGAAACCGACCCCACGGCTACCGACCACGACCTGAGCATGTACAACCCGGACAACGGCCCGCCGTACTCCGCCGAGTTCGTCACCCGCTATCGGGCCGCCCAGGAGGCGCGCAACCAGCGCATCACCGACTGGGCGATCGCCGAACTTCAGCGGCTGGAGCAGTTCGGGATGTTCGACCGCGCTTTCAACCTGTACCGGACCTGGGCCGACCCACGGCTGATGGACGGTGAGCTCGACCCGTCGGAGCGGCAGGTCGGCGTGTGCTATGCCGGTGACCCGCGCACCGCGAACTACTCGCCCCGCGGCATCGGCCTGACCAGCACCTGCCGCACCTGGCTGTCGATGTGGAGCCTGGCGGAGTCTCACTGCCGCGGCGCGCCCCACCTGCAGCGCATCAAAGTGCCGTCGCTGGTGATTCAGTCGATGGCGGATACCGGCGTGTTCCCCAGCGATGCGCGCGCCATTCACGACGCCCTCACCGCCGCCGACAGGAGCCTGGAGTTCATGGCCGGCGATCATTACCTGACGGAACCGCAAGGCGCCCGTGACGAGGTGGCAGACCGCATCGACGCCTGGTTGCAGCAGCGCCTGTAGGAGCGACCAAGCGGCCTGCGGCCGCCGCGGTCGCTCCTTCTCCAGAAGGCGATACCCCGCCTAACGCCGCCCCAACCGCGCCCCGAGCCACCAGCAAACCGGCGCCAGCACCAGGGCCACCACGGTCACCGGCGCTTTGCCGAGCCATTCCTGCAGCGACCAACTCCAGGCGTTGGAGAGAAACCAGTGCGCGCTCAGCAGGCGCGAGCGATAACCCAACTCCAGCAGGCTGAACGACGGCCAGCGCCCGGTCTGCAGATACTCGATGAAGCCGAAGATACCCAGCAGCACGGCGGCGCAACCCAGCCCCAGCGCCGCGGTCAACAGCAGCAATGACACAACCCGATCCACGAGCACCCGAGCCCCATAATTAGTCACCAGCGGGCAGGGTGGGTCGTGGGATCGAGTCATTCCGAGCACCCGCTCACGGATTGATCGCGATCCCCCCGTAGATCCTGTGTGTTGGCTGAGCTGCAAAGGGATTGAAGCGCTGGAGATCGATTCCTCGAGCGAGACGGCACAGGGTCGCAGGAAGCTCAGCACCCTCTAGCGGATAGCGGACGAGGAAAGCGGCCCCAGCGCGACCGTCGAGTAACGGGAAACCCAGTTTTGTCGCGTCAGGGCCGGGTTATTGGACCTGACGCGACAAAACAGAAAATCCCGAATTCGAGCGTCGTGTTTGGCCGCGTTTTCGGCGTCAGTGGGATGCCCGTGAGAGCGCCTGGGCCAGCGTAGGCTGAGCTGTCGTTGTCGATGGGGTACGCATCAGACCCGCACGCGGTTGGGGCGCGAGTGGCGCCATTCCGCCAGCAGGGTGCGCAGCACGCTGACGAACGCCAGCGGCTGGTCGAGAAACAGATGGTGCTGGGCGTCGGGAATGGCCGCGAACGGCACCGATTCGTCGAGCACCTTGAACATGTAGTCGGCGATGTCCTGAGTAAACAGGTAGCTGTCTTCGCCGTAGATCACCCCGACCCGACAGGCCAACCGCGCCAGCTCCTCGTGCATGTTCTCGCCGAACTCGAACTTGCGGAACAGCCCGTCGTCGAATTTCCAGGTCCAACCGTCGTCCGTCTGCTTGAGCGAGTGGCGGCCGATGTGGTCGAGCAGGAAGGCGTTTTTGCAGTCCTGGGGCGGCATCAGCCGAAACCGGCCGAGCGCTTCGTCGAACGAGGGATAAACCTTCTTCGGCTTGATGGGCGAGCGCCGCGGGTCGCGCTCCCACTTGAAATCCGGCGGGCACACGGCGGAATCCACCAGCACCACCCCCGCCAGCCGGTCACGGTACAAAAGGCCGGTCTTCAGGGTGATGAACCCGCCAAAGCTGTGGCCCACCACCACGGTGTCGCTGCCGAAGCCGGCATGCTCGGCCACCGCCGCCACCTCGGCGGCGAACTGCTGGGGCGAGTAATGATCGCGGTGGCCGCTGTCGCCGGCACCAGAGAGATCGATGGCGGCAACCCGGTGATGCTCGAGAAAAAACGGCGCGATGAACGTCCACCAGTGGGCGTGGGCGCCGTTGCCGTGCACGAACACCAGACCCGGCTTGTCATCGGCATCCGGCTCCTGCCAATAGAGGTAGTGAATGGGCACATCGGCTACGGTTACCGTGCGATCCTCGTAAGGCACGTCCAGGGCGCGCATGAACCAGCCGGGCTTATCCATCGTTCGCATCGTCAGCAGCGGGGATCGCGCATTCTCCAGACACGCCGGGCCGCCGTCCAGCCCGTCACCCGCGCTTACATTTGCATAGCCCAGCCGCCGGTGCGAAAGTTCTTACCACCCCGGCAAAGGAAACGCCCATGGCGTCCATTCGATTCGCACTCACCCCGATCTGGCTGACGCTGGCCATGGCCATCACCCTGTCCGGCTGCGGCAGCGACCAGCCGGCGCAGCCGGCGGCCGCGGCCGCCGCCGTGGACGCCGTGGAGCCGGCAGATCTGGTGCTGCGCGGCGGCAAGATCGCCACCGTGGACGCCGATTACGGATACGCCGAAGCGCTGGCGGTAACCGGCTACACCATCACGGCCGTGGGCAGCAACGAAGCCATCGCCGCCTACGTCGGCCCTGCCACCGAGGTCATCGACCTCGACGGCCGCCTCGCCATTCCCGGCTTCATCGAAGGCCACGGCCACTACATGGGCCTCGGTCGCGCCAAGCAGATCCTCGATCTCAATGACGTCGCCAACTGGGACGACGTGGTAAACAAGGTTGCGGTCGCGGCCGACCAGGTTGCGCCCGGCGAGTGGATCTTCGGCCGCGGCTGGCACCAGGACAAATGGGATCGGGTCGATGACGATGCGGTAGACGGCGTACCGCGCAACGACAGCCTCAACGCGGTAGCCCCCAACAACCCGGTGCTGCTCGGCCACGCCAGCGGCCATGCGGCGTTTGCCAACGACGTCGCGCTGACCGCCGCCGGCATCGACGCCGCCACCGAAGATCCGCCGGGGGGCACCATCGTCCGCACGCCGGAAGGCAAGGCGACCGGGCTGCTGCGGGAGACCGCGCAGCGACTGGTGAATGCGGCGGTTCAGGAATCTGAGGCACGGCAGAGCGAAGAGCAGCGCGAGGCGATCATGCGCCAGCAGGTGCAGCTTGCCGGCGAGGAAGCGCTGCGCCACGGCGTCACCTCGTTTCACGACGCCGGCGCCGACTTCGCCACCATCGATTTCTTCAAGCAGCTGGAGGACGAGGGCGCGCTGCCCGTGCGCCTGTACGTCATGGTGCGGCGCCAGTCCAACGACGAGATGGCCGAACTGCTGCCCCGCTACCGGATGGTGGCCGAGGGTAACGACTTCCTCACGGTACGTTCCATCAAGCGTCAGATCGACGGCGCGCTGGGCGCCCACGGGGCATGGCTGCTGGAGCCTTACGACGATCTGCCGTCCAGCGCCGGCCTGGTGCTCGAGTCGGTGGAGGAAATCGAACGAACCGCGGAGATCGCCATCGAGCACGGATTTCAGGTGAACACCCACGCCATTGGCGACCGCGCCAACCGCGAGACCCTGGATCTCTACGAACGGGTCTGGCAGCGCGCCGACGTCGACGGTTCGCCATTGCGCTGGCGGGTGGAGCACGCTCAGCACATTCACCCGGACGACCTGCCACGCTTCGGCCAGTTGGGCGTCATCGCCGCCATGCAGGGGATTCACGGCACCTCCGACGGCCCGTGGATACCCACGCGGCTGGGCGAGCAGCGCACCGAGCAGACGTCCTACCGATTTCGCGATCTCATCGAATCCGGCGCGGTGATCGGCAACGGCAGCGACGTGCCGGTGGAGCCCATCAGCGTCATCGCCTCCTACTACGCCTCGGTGGCCAGGGTGATGACCGACGGCGCGGTGTTCCATCCCTCCCAGGCCATGACCCGGGAGGAGGCCCTGGCCAGCTACACCATCAACAACGCCTACGCCGCGTTCGAAGAGGACATCAAGGGCACGCTGACGCCCGGCAAGCTGGCTGACATCGTGGTGTTGTCCCAGGACATCCTCACCATCCCGGAAGCCGATATTCCCGCAACCGAGGTGGATCTCGCCTTCGTCGGCGGCGAGCTCAGATACGCGCGCTGACCATGTTCCGCCGCTGGCTGCTGCGCATCTTCGTCGTGACGGTGATGGTCCTGGCCATCACGGCGTGGTTCGCACCCGGCGTGCTGTGGTCGCTGCTGCTGATCGTGCCGCTGGCGCTGCTGGGGTTTCACGACGGCCTGCAACGCCAGCACACGGTGCTGCGCAACTTCCCCATCGTCGGCCACGTCCGCTACTTCATGGAGATGATGCGGCCGGAGATCAAGCAGTACTTCATCGAGTCGAACGTCGACGCCTTCCCGGTGGAGCGGGAGTTCCGTTCGCTGGCGTATCAGCGCTCCAAGAACGAGCTCGAAACCCTGCCGCTCGGTACCCAACGCGACGTCTACCGGGTGGGCTACGAGTGGGCCAGCCACTCCATGGCCGCCCACCACACGGAAAAGGAAGAAGAGCGGGTGATCATCGGTGGCGCGCGTTGCAGCCGTCCCTACAGCGCTTCGCTGCTGAACATTTCCGCCATGAGCTACGGCGCCATCTCCACCCGCGCCATTCTGGCGCTCAACCAGGGCGCGCGGCTGGGCAACTTCGCCCACAACACCGGTGAGGGCGGCATTGCCGACGAATACCTTCAGGGTGGCGGCGACATCATCTGGCAGATCGGCACCGGCTATTTCGGCTGCCGCACCGTGAATGGGCGATTCGATCCCGACGCGTTTGCGCGTCAGGCCGAGCACGAGGCGGTGAAGATGATCGAGCTGAAGCTCTCCCAGGGCGCCAAACCCGGCCACGGCGGCATACTGCCCGGAGTGAAGGTGAGCGCTGATATCGCCCGCATTCGTCTGCTCGAACCGGGCAAGACCGTGGTGTCGCCAGCTTCCCATGGGGAGTTCGACAGCCCGGTGGGGCTGCTCGAGTTCGTCGACAGACTGCGCTCGCTCTCCGGCGGCAAGCCGGTGGGCTTCAAATTGTGCATCGGCCGCCGCACGGACTTCTTCGCCATCTGCAAAGCCATGGTGGAAACCGGCCTGCTGCCCGACTTCATCACCGTGGACGGCGGCGAGGGGGGCACGGGCGCCGCACCGCTGGAGTTCTCCAACTCGGTGGGCATGCCGGCACGCGACGCCTGGATATTCGTGCACAACGCCCTGGTGGGATCTGGCCTGCGCGACCGTCTGAAGATCATCGCCAGCGGCAAGATTTTCAGCGCCTTCGACATGATCCGCGCGTTGGCCATCGGCGCCGATCTGTGCGCCAGCGCCCGCGGCATGATGTTCGCACTCGGCTGCATCCAGTCGCTGCGCTGCCACGCCAACACCTGCCCCACCGGCATCACCACCCAGGATCCGGCGCTGATCTACGGCCTCGACGTCACCGACAAGACTGCGCGAGTCGCCAACTTTCACAAGAACACCATGCGCGGCTTTTTCGAACTGCTTGGCGCCATGGGCCTCGAATCCACCACCCAGCTGCGCCCGGAGCACATCTTCCGCCGCGTCGACGACCTGCGGGTACGCAACCTCAGCGAGCTCTACGAGTATCTGCAGCCCGGGCAACTGCTGAACGACGCCACCCTTCCCGACGACATGCGCAAGGAGTGGCGCCAGGCGCGCAGCGACAGCTGGGTGCTCGCCCCCGAGCACGGCATCCACGGCGGTTAACCCCTGGAAGGCATCGCTTTCATGGAGAACCCCGCTTTTCCTCAAGCGACCGCGGCGGCCGCAGGGCGCTTGATCGCTCCTACGGGGCAGATCCGCTCCAACCAGCGCCAGAAGCCCGAGCGGTCGAGCAGTGGGTTGCACCAGCCGGTGAACACGCAATAGGCCCTGCCATGATCCCGATGGTGCTGTCGATGGCTGCGCGGGCTCAGGCTGAGATGGAGGCGCTGCAACACCCGCGCAAGTCGACCCGGCTGGCGCTTGTGCGCAACCTTGTGGGCCTGCGCCACCAGCAGGCTGAGAGCGCCCATCCAGTAGAGCCACGCCTGCCCAGCGCCTGCAGGCAGCAGCAGCGCCAACCCCAGCAGCGGCAGACTGACGTACACGGCAACTCGCCAGGAAGTCGCAGCGAAGCCTACCTCCGCCGTGCGCGTGGGATTGACGTGATGATCGAGGAAGTTCACCGCGATGCGGCCGAGCAGCCCATCGCCCGCAGGAATGCGGGTATCGAACAGCCAGTGAACCAGCCCCGAGAGGAAATCCAGCACCAACAGCGCCAGCGGCAGCACCCACCAGATGGCCGGATTGCGCCACCCGAGCCAGCAGAGCGCCGCCACCGCCACCACCACGGCCGCCCAGCAAGCGGCCAGTTCGGCTGGCGCCCCACGGCCTTCGGCGACCGGCGCACCGCCTGAAGTCAGGCGGCGGATGCGCTCCCGGTCAGCGGCGGCCGAATCCGGCGGGATGTCTTCGCGGCGCGACATGCCGAAAGTGTAGCCAGGCCTCGACGGCGCCGAGCGGACGCCCGCCATCGCTTTTTGCGACGCAGCGCCCGGAATCAAAGGACCGACGGCGGAATTCTCGTTGGGCTACTTGTTCCGCAGGCGGATTGCGGCTGTGATTGCGGTATGCAGCATCCCGACCATTTCGTGGAACGTGCGCTGGTGTTCGGCGAAGGCCTGATCAGCGGCTATCTGTCGGCAACGCTGGGGTTGTGCGCGCTGCTGGGCGTGCTGAGTTTCCGGTTCCCCGAGTACCTTACCACCGCGGAGCTGCGCGGCACCCTCTACAGCGCGGAATTCGCTCGTCAGCTGCTGCTGGCCGGCCTGGTGGCCGGTTTCGCGCTGGGGGTGCTGAGCTTCATACTCAACCGCGAGCACAAGCGCTTCGCCGCCACCGGCATCGGCGCCTCGTTTCTGGCCGTGCTGCTGGGCGGTGCGTCGGTGGAGGCGGGTGAGATAACCGGTTCCGGCATGGCGCTGGGCGTCGACTGGTTCGTGCTGGCGTTGCTGGCGTCAATGCTCATTTTCATCCCGCTGGAGAAGGCATTCGCCCAGAAGCCCCTGGCGGTGCTGCGGCCCCAGTGGCGCACCGACCTCGCCTACTTCTTCGTCGGCCACCTGCTGATCCAGTTCTATCTGCTGTTCACCAACACCGTGGTGGATAACCTGTTCGGCTGGGCCCACGCTGACTGGCTGCAGGGATCGGTGCGCGAGCTGCCGCTAGCGCTGCAATTCCTCGCCGCCGTGGTGCTGGCGGACAGCTGCCAGTATCTGGTGCACCGCGGCTATCACCGCATCCCGTGGCTGTGGCGATTCCATGCCGTGCAT
>JBLRXD010000138.1:0-11262 GCA_047920935.1 Pseudomonadales bacterium
CGGTGGAGAAGGTGGTGGTCGGCCCCGGCAAGACCACGCTGGCCAGGGGCGAAGTCATCGAAGCCATCATCCTGCCGCCGCGCAAGGCCAAGACCGGTGACGCCTATCTGCGCTTCACCCCGCGCACCGAGATGGACATCGCCGTGTGCTCCGCCGCCGTCTGCCTGACCCTGGGCAAGGGGGGGGTGATCACCGAGGCCCGGGTGGCGCTCGGGGCGGTGGCGCCCACCGTGGTGCTGGTGCCGGCCGCGGCGAAGGCCATCGTCGGCACGAAGTTGGACGACGGTGCCGTGGCTGCACTGGTCAGGGCCTGCGAAGCGGTGTGTGCGCCCATCGACGACAAGCGCGGCACGGTGGAATTCAGAACGGAAGTGGCGGGTGTGCTGGCCAAGCGCGCCGCCAAAATCGCCTATCAGCGGGCGGGGAGGTAACGGCATGTCTGGCATTCACGTAGCAACGACCATCAATGGCGATCCGGTGGAGTTCGTCTGTCAGCCGGGGGAAGTGCTGCTCGACGTGCTGCGCAACCGCGTCGGCCTCACCGGCGCCAAGGAAGGCTGCGGCACGGGCGACTGCGGCGCCTGCAGTGTGACGCTGGACGGCCGCCTGGTGTGCGCCTGCCTGGTGCTCGGCGCCGAGGCCGACGGCTGCGAGATCACCACGGTGGAAGGCATGGCCGGGGCCGACAAGCTGCATCCGCTGCAGGAGAAGTTCATCGAGCATGCCGCGCTGCAATGCGGCGTCTGCACGCCAGGGTTCCTGGTGGCGGCCAAGGTGCTGCTCGAGCGTAACGCCACGCCGACGGAGGAAGAGATCCGCTACGCGTTGGCCGGCAACCTGTGCCGCTGCACGGGCTACGACAAAATCGTGCGCGCGGTTCAGGCCGCCGCCAAAGACCTCGCCAGGGATGCGACGGCAAAGAAGAAGCCGCGTAAGACCAAAGCCGCCTAACGCATCCACCGGAAAAGATTTCAGGAGATCAAAGACGTGGCACACGACCCAAGTTTCACCAATCAGAAATTCAAACTCGTCGGCTCGCGGGTTCCCAGGCCCGACGGCGTCGACAAGGTCACCGGCCGGGCCCGCTATGGCGCTGATGCCTTCGCGCCGGGCCAGTTGGTGGGCATGATCCTGCGTTCGCCCCACGCCCACGCCGAGATCAGGAAGATCGACACCAGCAAGGCGGAAAAACTGCCTGGGGTGAAAGCGGTGATCACCTGCGCCGATCTGCCGGACAAGGTGAACGGCCGGCGCGACCTGCTCGACGTCCTCGAGAACTGCATGGCCCGTGGGCGCGCGTTGTACGACGGCCACGCGGTGGCAGCGGTAGCCGCCATCGATGCCGAGACGGCGAAGCAGGCGCTCAAGCTCATCAAGGTGGATTACCGGATTCTTCCCCAGGTCACCGACGTGGACGAAGCGATGCAGGATGGCGCCCCCATCGTGCAGCCGTGGGTGCGCACCGCCGGTGGCGATCAGAACAAGCAGACCAACGTTTCGCAGATCACCGAGTTCGGGCACGGCGACATCGAAGCAGGCTTCGCCGAGGCCGACGTGGTGATCGAGCGCAGCTACAAGACCGAGCAAACCCACCAGGGCTACATCGAGCCCCACGCCTGCCTTGCCAGCGTCGGCCCGGACGGGCAGGGCGAGTTGTGGGTAACGACCCAGGGGCATTACACGTTCCGCAATCAGTGCGCGCAGCTGCTCGGCATGGACATCGCCAAGCTCAAGGTCACCTCGTCGGAGATCGGCGGCGGCTTCGGCGGCAAGACCCACGTGTGGATGGAGCCGGTGGCGCTGGCGTTGTCGCGCAAGGCGAATCGCCCGGTAAAGTTGGTGCTCACCCGCGAGGAAGTGTTCCGCGGCACCGGCCCCACCTGTTCCACCTCCATCGACGTCAAGATCGGCGCCAAGCGCGACGGCCGCATCACCGGGGCGCTGGCGGTGCTTCGCTACCAGGATGGCGCATTCCCCGGGATCTGGGGCATGCTCGGCGGCATGACCGCCTGGGCCTGCTACGACCTGCCGAACGTGAAGTCGGTGGCCTACGACGTGCTCGCCAACCGCCCGAAGGTGGCGGCGTATCGGGCGCCGTCGGCCCCCATGGCGGCGTTCGCGGTGGAAAGCACCATCGACATCGTCGCTCAGGAAATCGGCATGGATCCCGTTGATTTTCGGTTGAAGAACGCCGCACAGGAGGGCACCCGGGCGTCTTACGGCCCGACCTACGGGCCCATTGGCATCCGCGCCACCCTTGAGGCGGTGAAGAAGCACCCGCAGATGAAGGCCAAGCTCGGGCCGAATCAGGGCCGCGGCATGGCCTGCGGGTTCTGGTTCAATTTCGGCGGCCAGACCTGCTCCACCGTCAACATCGGCGTGGACGGTACCGTCAACGTTTCCGTCGGCACCGTGGACGTGGGCGGGGCGCGGGCGTCGCTGTCGCTGATCGCCGCCGAGGAACTGGGTGTGGCCTACGACAGCGTCAAATGCACCATCGCCGACACCGCCGGGCTGGGCCACAACGACACCACCGAAGGCAGCCGCGGCACGTTCTCGTCGGGGATGGCCATCATCTTCGCCTGCCGTAATGCCGTTGCCGAACTGCGCGCCCGGGCCGCGCAGATGTGGGAAATTCCCTTGGAGGAAGTAGCCTGGCAAGAGGGCAAGGCGGCGGCGGTGGGGGCCCAGCACGGCAACCTGCAGCCTCTGTCCTTGGCAGAGATCGCGGCCAAGTCACCCAACACCGGCGGGCCCATCGCCGGCCACAACGAAGGCGTGGCCGACGGCGCCGGGGTGTCTTTCGCGAGCCACATCTGTGACGTGGAGGTGGATCCGGAAACCGGCGCGACCCGGGTGCTGCGCTACACGGTGATCCAGGATGCCGGCAAGGCCATTCACCCCGACTACGTCGAAGGTCAGTTCCAGGGCGCGGCGGCCCAGGGCATCGGCTGGGCGCTGAACGAGGAGTACGTCTACGGTAAAGACGGCCGGCTGCAGAATCCGGGCTTCCTCGACTATCGCATTCCGGTGTGCTCCGATCTGCCGTTCATCGACACCCAGATACTCGAGATACCGAATCCCGGTCATCCCTACGGCATTCGTGGGGTGGGCGAGACTTCCATCGTGCCGCCGCTGGCAGCGATCGGCAATGCGGTGTCGAACGCGGTGGGTGTGCGCATGTCCCACGTGCCGATGTCGCCGCCGCGGATTCTCAAGGCGATCAAGGCGGAGCGTTCGGGCGAGCAGATCGCGGCGGGCTGAAGGGCGGCGCGTGCAGGTTTCCGTCACCGGCCCGCTGCGCGCCGCCGTGGGTGGCGCGGCCTCGATAGACATCGAGGCCGCGACCATTCGCGAGCTGCTGCGCAAGCTGGTCGAGCGGTATCCGAAGATCGAGAAGCACCTCGACGCCGGCATCGCCGTGGCGATCAATGGAGAGATCTTCCGCGACCGCTGGTCCGAACCCATTCCCGCCGGCGCGGAGGTGGTGCTGATGCCGAGGATTCAGGGGGGGTAGCGGGTAGGGGGGATCGCGATCTGGGGATTGGGCGATCGCGATCTGGAGATCGCTCCTACGGTGCGGGTCAAGTGCGCTCGGCCAGGTCGCGCATCGCCTGATCGGTGGTGAAGAACACGCTGCCGGTGAGCTGCATGACGAAGTCCGTGGCCTCGAACTGCTCCATCACCGGGCCCTTCACCTCCGACAGATGCAGCTTGATCCCCATGGCCGAGATGTTCTGGTTGAAACGGTAGAACATCTCCAGACCGCTGATGTCGATCATGTTCACCGCGCTCATCACCAGCAGCACGTGTTTGGTGCCAGGCCGCCGCTGCACCAGCTTGAGCAGCTTGTTTTCGATCTGGTTGGCGTTGGCGAAGTAGACGTTCTCATCGATGCGAATGGCGGCCACGTGGGGGAAGGTCTCGACGCTGTAGCGCCGGGCTGAGCGGAAGTGCTCGGTGTTGGCGATGCGCCCGACGATGGTGATGTGGGGCCGGCTCGAGGTGCGCACGAAGAAGGCGATGGACAGCGCAACGCCGGTGATCAGGCCGGTTTCCACGCCGAACACCACCACGGTAACCAGCGTCACCAGTTCGGTGATGCTGTCTTCCCGATACACTCGCCAATGGCGGCTCGCGCTGCTGAGATCGACGATGCCGATTACCGACACGACGACGATCGCGGCCAGAGCCGCGTGCGGCAGCATGGCAAACAGCGGGGTGAGGAACAGCAGGCTTATGACGATGACGGCGGCGCACACCAGGGAGCTGACCTGGGTGCGTCCGCCAGCCTGGTAGTTGAGGCTGGAGCGGGAAAAGCTGCCCGCAACCGGATAGGCGCCGGTGAACGCTGCGCCGATGTTGGCTGCCCCGAGGGCGATCAGCTCCTGATGAGCGTTGACTCGGGTGCGCTGGCGCGTCGCCAGCGTGGTGCCGATGGAGTAGCTTTCCACATAGGCCACCACCGCGATCATGGCGGCGGCGGGGGCAACGTCGACCCACAGCTGCCATTGGAAGCTGGGCAATGTGAAGCTCGGCAGCCCCGGTGGAACGTAGCCGACCACGGCCACGCCGAACTGGGTGTCGAGTTGCCAGATGGCTACCGCCGCGGCGCCCAGCACGGCCACCACCATGGGCCCAAGCCGGCTCACCGGATGCTCGTCTTCGATGTCGGCCTTGAGCAGGCGCGCCATGGCGACACCGTAGCGGCTGATCAGCAGCAATGCCGCCAGCGCGCCGATGCCGAGGGCGATGGCGATCACGTTGATCTCCTGCCAGCGGCTGGCGAGGTCGATTAACTGGTTGAACGGGTCGTCGGCGATGCCCGGACCGATGCCGGTGAACGCCGGCAGTTGGCTGACGATGATGAGGAAGGCGGCGGCGTTGACGAACCCGGTGATCACCGGGTGGCTGAGCAGATTCACCAGCCCACCCATCTGCAGCAACCGCAGCAGCCACAGCATGAGGCCGGCTTGCAGGCACAGCACGATGCTGATCTCGAGGTGCGCCTGGTCGTAGGCGGCCGCGTACTGGCCGATGGTGGCGGCCACCATCAGCGCGGCGATGGCCACCGGGCCCACTGCCAGATGCCGCGATGAGCCCAGGGCCGCGTAGATCACCAGCGGTGCCAGGCAGGCGTACAGGCCGGCCTCGGGCGGCAGGCCCGCGAGGAATGCATAGGCGATGGCCTGTGGCACGGTGATGACGGCGACGATGCCGCCTGCGGTCAGATCGTGGCCGAAGTCCGCGCCTCGATAGCGCTGGAGCACGTCCACGATGGGTACGTAACTTCGCCAGTTGTGGGCTCGCAGTTGAAAGCGCAAGTGCAGTGAATCGCTGGATTCGACGCAGCATTGTACTCGCTATTGCTTTTGCGGTCCGACGCGGTAGCCTCGAATCATCATGCACCACCCAGCCGCCGTTGGCGGTGGGCGTGGCGCCAGCTCAGCAACAAGGGGGTTTCATGCAAACGCGCGCAGCCGTGGCGACCGGCCCGGGGCAACCGCTCTCCATCGAGACTGTCGATCTGGCGGGCCCGAAGATCGGCGAAGTGCTGGTCGAGATCAAGGCCACCGGCCTGTGTCACACCGATGCCTACACCCTCTCAGGAGCAGATCCGGAGGGCCTGTTCCCGGCTATCCTCGGGCATGAGGGCGCCGGCGTGGTGGTCGATGTCGGCCCCGGCGTCACCAGCCTGCGGGTCGGCGATCACGTGATTCCGCTGTACACGCCCGAGTGCCGGCAGTGCAAGTTCTGCCGCTCCGGCAAAACCAATCTGTGCGGCGCCATTCGCGAGACTCAGGGCAAGGGCTTGATGCCCGACGGCACCAGCCGGTTTTCGCTCAACGGCGAGCCCCTGCATCACTATATGGGCACTTCGACGTTCTCCAATTACACCGTTGTGCCGGAGATCGCGCTGGCGAAGATCCGCAGCGACGCGCCCTTCGACAAGGTGTGCTACATCGGCTGCGGCGTCACCACGGGGCTGGGAGCCGTGATCAACACCGCCCGGGTGGAGCCGGGCGCCAACGTCGCGGTCTTCGGCCTCGGCGGCATCGGTTTGAACGTGATCCAGGGCGCGCGTATGGTCGGCGCCGACCGCATCATCGGCATCGACCTGAATCCCGCCAAGCGCCCCCTGGCCGAGCAGTTCGGCATGACGGATTTCATCAACCCCGGCGAGGTGGATGACGTGGTCGCCGCCATCGTCGACCTCACCGACGGCGGCGTGGATTACTCATTCGAGTGCATCGGCAACGTCAAGGTCATGCGCCAGGCGCTTGAGTGCTGCCACAAAGGCTGGGGCGAAAGCATCATCATCGGCGTGGCGGGTGCCGGTCAGGAGATCAGCACGCGCCCGTTCCAGCTCGTTACCGGGCGCAGCTGGCGGGGCACCGCGTTTGGCGGCGCCAAGGGCCGCAGCGACGTTCCGAAGATCGTCGACTGGTACATGGACGGCAAGATCAACATCGACGACCTGATCACCCACACGTTGCCCCTGAACGACATCAACGAAGGGTTCGATCTCATGCACCGCGGCGAAAGCATTCGCTCGGTGGTGGTGTACTGACCCGTGGGAGCGATCTCCTGATCGCGATTGCCTTCCGATCGCACTGTAGCGATCAGAAGCATCGCGATCGGAGATCGCTCCTACATCGAATAGGAACAGGCCATGGATAGACAAACCTGGTTGGATCAGGTGCGCGAGGACATCATCGAGCCCGAGCGCCCCATCTGCGATCCCCACCATCACCTCTGGGATCACGCCGACAGCCGCTATCTGCTCGACGAGCTGCTCGCCGACCTGCGCAGCGGCCACAACGTGGTTTCCACCGTGTTCGTCGAGTGCTCGAGCATGTACCGCGCCGACGGTCCCGAGGCGCTGCGCCCCGTGGGGGAGACCGAGTTCGTCAACGGCATCGCCGCCATGACCGCCAGCGGCGGCTACGGCAACATCCGCGCCTGCGCCGGCATCGTCAGCTTCGCCGACCTCACTCTGGGGGTGAGCATCGGGGAGGCGCTCGACGTCCACATGGCCAGGAGCGATCGCTTCCGCGGCATCCGCCATGCGGCCGGCTGGGATGCCGACGACCGGGTGCGCAACTCCCACACCAACCCGCCGCCCGCGCTGCTGCTCGACGGCGCCTTCCGCGAAGGCTTCGCCGAGCTCGGCAAGCGCGGCTTGTCGTTCGACGCCTGGATGTATCACACCCAGATCACCGAGCTGACCGACCTGGCGCGGGCGTTCCCCGACGTCACCATCATCTTCGATCACTTCGGCGGGCCGCTGGGCATCGGCCCCTACGAGGGCCGCCAGGAGGAGATCTTCGCCCGCTGGAAGGTCGACGTGGCGGAGCTCGCCCGCTGCCCCAACGTCTATGCCAAGCTCGGCGGGTTGGTGATGCCGATCAACGGCTTCGGGTTTCACCGGCGCGATCTGCCCGCCAGCTCCGACGAGATCGTCGCCGCCACCGGCCGCTACTACCGTCACGCCATCGACTGCTTCGGCGTCGAGCGCTGCATGTTCGAGAGCAACTTTCCGGTGGACAAGCAGAGCTGTTCCTACGCGGTGTTATGGAACGCCTTCAAGAAGATGGTGGCCGACGCTTCGGCGACCGAGAAGCAGTGGCTGTTTCACGATGCCGCCTGCAAGGCGTATCGGCTTTAGCCGCGAGCACGCCCCGCGAGCACGCTCCGCGAGCACGCGGAGAGCCTATTGGTAATAGGCTGGCGCCTTGTTCAAGGTGTCGGCCAGCGCCTGGTCGTGCTGGATCCACAGAGTGGCGTTCTCCGCCTGCAGCAGCGCCTCCACTTTGTCCATCGAAGCCAGCGTTTGCTGCGCATCGGAGTTGAACAGCGGCACCCGCCGCAGACGCCGGCTTTCGCGGAAGTGGTACAGGTCGCCGGACAGCACCACGGGCCCGGGATCCTGCAGCCGCACCAGCAGTACCTGATGCCCCGGCGTGTGGCCCGGCGCGCTGACCAGCCGCACGCTGTCGTCGCCGAACACGTCATGGTCGCCGTGCAGCACCTGGCGCGGTGAGTCCGCCAGGGCAGCGAACAGATCCTGCTCATAGAACTCCGAATGGCCCGCGATGAAGCCGGCCTGGTACTCCTCGTGCTGAATCAGATGCACAGCCTCGGTGAACAGATTGGCGCTGCCCACGTGGTCGAAATGCAGATGAGAGAACGCCAGGTAGTCGATGTCCGCCGGTGCCAGATTCAGCTCTGCCAGCTGGTCCTGCAGTGAGCGGGCGTAGTGCATGACCAGCCCTGGCTCGGGGCTGACTGGCCCCTGGCCGGCGATGCCGGCCGGCAGGCCGGCATCGAACAGCAGTCGACGCACGCGATCGGCGTCACGGTGTTCGAGCAGATAGCACGGCACGAACAGCTGGCGCACCGGGGTTTCGTCGTTGCCGATGCCGAAGGCGCTGACGTCCTCCAGGCTCAGCGTTCCGCAGTCGAATACGTACAGGCGAATGCTGGCCGCGCTGTCGGCTGCGGGTTGCTCTGCGGCTGCGGCCATAGCTGCGGCCATAGCCGCGGCCAGAAACACACCAAGGGTCAGTTTGCGCATGGCGACTCCTGCGGTTGGTTGCTGAGGCGTCAACGGGAACATATGCACCGAAGGCATCGTCAGGTCAATGCGATCGTGCCGCGCAAGCAGCATCGCGAGTGCTAAACTCCGCCGCATCCGGCGCAGGCGGATCAGCCGCAGCGACCGACGCATGGGAGTCATGATGAGCCTCGAGGTAATCGGCGCAGGATTCGGGCGCACGGGCACGATGTCTTTGAAGCTGGCGCTGGAGAAGCTCGGGTTCGACAAGTGCTACCACATGATGGAGGTGTTCCAGCACCCGGATCACGTCGCCCTGTGGCAGCAGGCCACCCGCGGCGAACCGATCGGCTGGGATGGCCTCTATCGGGGCTACCGCGCCAGCGTCGACTGGCCAGCCTGCAACTTCTGGGAGATCCAGCTTGCCCACTATCCCGGGGCCAAGGTGATCCTCTCCGAGCGGGATCCCAAGCGCTGGTACCAGAGCGTGATGAACACCATCTACCCCGCCAGCATCGCCGCGAAAGAGTCCGCGGAAGCGGCCGTGCAGACATGGGCCGAGATGGCCTTCGAGTTGATCTGGGACGGTACCTTCCACGGTCGGGTGGAGGACGAGGACCACGCCATTGACGTTTATCTGGCGCACAACGAGTACGTCAAGAAGCACACCCCGGCGGATCAGTTGCTGGTATTCGAGGCCAGCCAGGGTTGGGGGCCATTGTGCGAGTTTCTGCGGCGCGAGATTCCCGACGAGCCCTATCCGCGGGTGAACAGCACCGAAGAGTTCCAGGCGGGGCGGCGCTAGCTCGGGCCGATCAGGGGGTCGCTGCGGCGCGGTGCCGACCGTTCAGATGCTCGAGCAACCGGTGGATGGCTTCGAGCTCGTAGTCGGCGTGCAGCGCCGCCTGGGATTTCAGCCCCGCCACCTCGGCTTCGCTGAACCAGCCGATGTCCACCAGTTCCGACGTATCGTATTTTTGAATGTCCTGCTCCAGGGGCGCCGCGTACACCATGTGCATGGTGCGCTTGTAGCCGTAGGCGCCGATCTCGATCAGCGCCGGGGCCTGGACGTGCAGTTCTTCCTGCAACTCGCGAGCGACCGCCGCCCGAGGCGATTCGCCCCACTCGATCTGGCCGCCGGGCAATCCCCAACGCCGGTTTGCCGGGCGCCAGAAGCGGCTGTGGACGGCAAGCAGGTAGCGGTCGTCGCGGTACAGAATGCAGCGGGCGGTCTTGTAGCGGATAGCCATGGAGCCTCGGTAGTGAGCGGGCGGGGCGCATTGTAACAGGCCCGGTGCCGGCAGGGTCGCTCAGCCGCCGTCCGGGTCGAGCAGCCGCTGCAGCGACTCGGGCGACAGCTGCCGCCCGTACTCCGACAGCTCGAACGCTTCGGCATGGCGCATTCCCGGCGGCCCATGCCGGCGGGCCACGGCTGCCGGCCTCGGGGCGTAGAAGGCGGTGAGCCACGCGCGCCGGTCGGCGCCCACGGTGACGCCGTGCATGTCGGGCAGCCACTCGAACACCTGGGATTCGTGGCAAGCGAGCAACGCTACGATGTCATCCAGCACCGGGGCGACGTCGATCACCAGATCCGCTTGGAACGGGGTGGGGCGCTTGAAGAAATCGCACATGCCGAGCACCACCGGATCTCGGGCCAACGGCGGTGCCTCGGGCACCACGTTCGGCACCCGCAGCAGATAGCAGGCGTCCTGCACCAGCCTGGCGGTGGCGCGGTGGTCGGGATGATAGTCCTCGGCGCGGTGAGTCAGCAGCACGTCGGGGCGAAACCGGCGGATGTCCGCAATCAGGCGCCGGCGCAGCGGCAGGGTGGGCTCCAACTCGCCGTCGGCCACGTTCCAGATGGTCAACTCCGCACTGAGCCGACCGGCCGCGCGGTCGGCCTCCTGGCGGCGGCGTTGCGCCAGCCGCTCGCGCGACAGCGTCGCATGGCCGGCCGAGCCGTCGGTGAGGCAGAGCACGGCCAGCGCAGCACCCGCCCGATGCTGGCGCACCAGCAGCCCGCCGGCGTGGAATTCCGCATCGTCCGGATGGGCGGCCACCACCATCAGCCGCAGCGGCGCGGCTGCGGTCACGAAGCCAGCTCCGGGCGGCGGCGGCCGTGCAGGGTAGCCTGCTCGAATTCATGGGCCAGTTGCAGCAGACCCAGGTCGTCGTGGGGGCCTGCAACCATCTGCAGCCCCACCGGCAGGCCGGTCGAGGTGAATCCGGCCGGCACCGACAGTGCCGGCAGGCCGGTCACCGAGATGGCGCAGCAGATCGTCATCCAGTCGATGTAGGTGTCCATGGGCTGACCGTTGATCTCCCGCACATAGTCCCACTCCAAGGGAAACGCAGGCACCTGGGCTGCGGGCAGCAGCAGAGCGTCGTAACGGTCGAAGAACGCCACGGCGCGGCGATAGATGTGGGTGCGGCGCACCTCGGAATCCAACAGCTCGGCGCTGCGCAGCGCAAGGCCCCGATCGATGTTCCAGATCGCCGTGGGCTTGGCATGGGCGCGCCAGTCGGGCACCTCCGCCTCCAGGGTGCGGCCGAGCACCGCGAGCACCGCCGCCCGCTGAATCTGAAAAACCGCCATGGCGTCGCTCAGATCCGGGCAGGCACGCTCTACCACACAGCCGAAGTCGGCGAATATGGCGGCGGCGGCCTCCACCAGCCGCGCCACTTCCGCATCCACCGGAACCAGG
>JBLRXD010000139.1:0-11172 GCA_047920935.1 Pseudomonadales bacterium
GGCTGCAGGGTGAGCCGTTCGCGGCGAAGCTCGATGCTGCCGTTGGTGATCCGCGAGACGTCGAGCAGATCGTCGACCAAGCGCGTCAGGTGCTGCACCTGACGGCTCATCATGTCGGATACCTGCTCGACCCGCCGTGCGTCCCCCCCAGCCAAACGGACCACGTCGATGCCGCTGCGCAGCGGCGCCAGCGGATTGCGCAGTTCGTGGGCGAGCATGGCGAGGAACTCGTCCTTGCGCCGATCGGCGTCTCGCAACTGGCGTTCGAGCCGTCGCCGCTCGGTGATTTCGTGAAACACCAGCACCACACCCTGGATCTCACCGTGCTCGTCACGTATGGGGGCGGCGGTATCGTCGATCGCGCATTCCGAGCCGTCTCTGCGCACGAGTATGGTGTGATCGGCGAGCCCGACGGCGTCCCCGTTCGACAGCACGAGGCCCACCGGGTTGGACGTCGGCTCGCGCGTGTACTCATTGATGATCACGAAGACCTCGTCGATCTGCCTGTCGGTGGCGGCCCCGGCCAACCAGCCGGTGAGATTTTCGGCAACCGCGTTCAGGAAGGTGATCCGGCCGCCGCCATCGGTGGCGATGACCGCGTCGCCGATGCTCTCGAGGGTGACGCGCAGCCACTCGCGTTCGGCGCGCAACGCCTGTTCGGCGCGGTGGCGGCGAGCGATCTGCGAAGTCAATTCCTCGATGCGAAGATTCAGCGCCACGAACCGGTCGACGGCTTTACGTTGTGGGGTCAGGCGCACCAGAATGGCGGCCGGCCCCACGTCCGAGGCAGGTGCGAACACCGCTCCGTCTGCCCGGCAGGAAACGCGCACCCCGTTTCTTCCGACCAGGCGCAGCGACCCGGGCAAGAGGCTCCGGCTGCGGGCGCAGTTTCGCAGCCAGGCCGCGAGGCGCTCGGGATCCTGATCGGTTATGCCTCGTAAGGGCCGCCCGATCAGCTCACCGCTCTGCAGACCTTCGAGCAAAGCCCTCGATCGGCGATTGGCAGCGAGCACCATGCCATCTGCACGTACCAGAAGCGTCGCTTCGGGCATGAACTCCGCGACTCGCGCAAACTCCTCAAGTCGTTTCAAAATCAGCCCTTGTGGTACACGCGGCCGTCGGCGGCTTCCGCTTCGGCGGTGGTTCTCAAATGAACGACCACCCGGCAGCCGGCGGCGCCGGCGGCGATCGTCTCCTCGAGCACGACTTTGCAGTAACCCAGATTCTCGGCCGCGATGACGCCGAACACGTTCGACGTCATCATGCACAGCGATGTGCGGCCCTCGACCTTGTCGCCGAAAGGACAAGCGCGATTACCCAGCACGATTTGGTCGCCATCCTGCTCGATCAGGTAGAAGTCGCCCTTGATGCGGCGCTTCAGATCCACCAGTACCTGCGCCACCTGACTGGCGGTCAGCTCCGAACGATGCAGTGCGGCGCGATATTCGTCGTTGATGGTCTCACCGACCCGCTGCCCGACGACGCTGATGAACCCCGACGATTCCTCCACGCCGACAACGTCTTCGAGCGTGCCGGAAAGTTCCCGAATCAGGTTGCGTAAAAAAACGTCACGTTCCAACGAGATGGGGAGGGAGGCGATCAAACGTCTATCTTCGTTTCCACTCACGGGCTCTTCCTCTTTTTCCGGGTGGCTTCGCCCAGCAGGGCCGCGAATCTGAAGGCATTTCCCGCGCAAGATCAACCTCGCATACACATTGCCCGACAAATGCCCGAACTTTCTTCCGGGCTGGAGCCGCGTCCGCACCACGATCTGACGCGGTACCACGGCGTCTTCGCGCGACAAGTGGACTGACGAGTCGGGAGTGAGTCCCGTCCCCTCACCCTGCCGGACGCTGCGATGATGACTTGACCCCACAATACGACGCGGGTGAAGGTGGTAACCAGTTTCAGCTTCGGCTGGTCAAGGAAGACCGCGCCATGCAGCCCAACTCCATCGCAGGTGGCGAATTTATCGCTCTTCGCAGCCTCCTTGATGCCGCTCCTGACGCGATGGTGCTGGTCGACCGGGACGGCGAGATGGTGTTCGCCAACAGCCAGGTCGAGACCATGTTCGGCTACAGGAGCAGAGAGCTGGTCGGGCGGCCGGTCGAGATTCTGCTCCCGGAGCGCTACCGATTGGTTCACCAGCACCACGCCAGCGCCTACTTTGCGGCACCGCATAAGCGTCCAATGGGCATCGGCAAAGAGCTGTTCGGGCTTCGTAAGGACGGCACAGAGTTCCCCGTGGACATCAGCTTAGGGCCGTTCGATTCTGATGAAGGCACGTTCGCTTGGGCCGTCATTCGAGATACGACCGTTCACGAACGGCTGAATAGAGCAAAGGCTGTCTCGGAAAAACTGGTCGAGACCGCCCCAGTGCTCATCCTGGTGCTGGATCCGGAGGGACTGATCGTTGAGATGAATCCGTATATGGAGCGCGTTACTGGCTTCATCCGCGAGGAGGTTGTGGGCCAGAGCTGGTTCGAAAGCTTCTTGCCCGCAGAAGACCGAGAAGCAATTCGCGCAGTCTTCGGCGAGGCCCTGGAGGTGGGCGTCGTTCACATCAACCCGATCATCACCCGCAGCGGGCTTCTGCGCGACATCGAGTGGCACGTACAGGCGTTGATCGACGATCAGGGCCACCCCGCCGGTCTGCTGACCGTCGGGCACGACGTGACCGAGCGCCTCACGCGTGACGAAGAGCTGCGTAAGGCCGATGAGGTGCTGCTGGAGTCCGACCGCCACAAGAACGAATTCCTGGCGACGCTTGCGCATGAGCTGCGCAATCCGCTCGCCCCGCTTCAGCATGCGGTGGAAATGTTGGAAATCGCTAAAAAGCGGCCCGAGATCATTGACCGTCTACAGCCGGTGATGGCGCGACAGCTTTCCCATCTGACGCGCCTCGTCGATGATCTCTTCGATATTTCGCGTATCAGTCAAGGCAAGGTTGAGCTTAGGCGCAGGCGATTCGAAATGAATGAGGCGATCGAGAACGCCGTCGAGCAGATGGCTTCAACCATCGCTGAACGCGAGCATGAACTGCACATGGACCTTTCGGCCGCAGCTTTGCACGTCGATGGCGACCCCGATAGGCTGACGCAGGTGGTGGCGAACCTGCTGGGCAACGCAGCGAAGTACACAGAGCCCGGCGGAACCATCAGCGTCAGCAGCGAAGCCGCGCAGGGGGAAGCCGTTGTGCACGTACGGGATACCGGCTTCGGCATCGCGCCTGAAAACCTGGATCGCTTGTTCAACATCTTCACCCAAGTGCCGGAGCACCAATCGCGGACGGGCGGTGGGGGGCTTGGGATCGGGCTGGCGCTGGTGAAGCAGGTAATCGAAATGCACGGTGGATTCATCGAAGCGCACAGCGAGGGCATCGGGCGCGGTAGCGAGTTCATTGTCCATGTGCCTCTGATGAGCCAATGAGCGATGTCATGTTCATGCACCCTTGGTCCGCCCGCTAAAAGCATCGTGCAGAGCGGCGATATGCCTCGGCGACAGCCCGCAACAGCCCCCGAGTATTCGTACGCCCTCATCGATCCAGCTGCGGGCGAACTCGACCAGCACTTCCGGTTCGATGATGTCTTCGAATTGCCAATGCGGCATGCGGAAATAGCCTGAATCCGGGTACGCCATAAGCGGCCCGTCGTATCGCTGTTTGAGCGCGGACGTTGCTTCGGCAACGACATCAGCGGAGGTATGCATGAACCCGGCGGCCTGAACGTCGGCCCGCTCCAGGACGGAAAGCAGATCGATCAACGGAATCGAGCGCTCGCGCGCGAATCCTACGATTGCGCCGTGTTCATCGCGCCGCACGGCAAAACCGGCCCACACCGGCAGGCCCGTCGCAAGTGCCGCCTCGAGCGCCAGCGATATGCGCTCTGGGTAGTACATCATCTCCAGCATCAGAAGGTCGCACCCGGCGTCGCGCAGCAGGGTTGCTAGCTCGTGGAACGCGTCGCGCATGACTTCCGTTGGCGGCTCTCGGTCGCGGTCGGTGCGATCCGAGTCGGGTGCCATCGGGCACATGTGCGATAGCGAGCCTGCCACCAGAACGTCCTCACGGCCGCTCGCTTCTCGAGCGCGATGGGCGGTTGCCACCGCTGTACGATTGATCTCTTCGAAACGATCGGCGCAACCCGCGGGCTCGAGCATCAATCGCGATGAGGCGTAGGTATTGGCGGTGATGATGTCAGCGCCCGCCGACAGGTAGTCGCGATGCACCGCCTCGAGGATTTCGACGTTATCGACAGTTGCCGGACCGCACCACGCCTCAGGGTGCATGGCTGCGCCACGCTTCTCGAGTTCGGTTCCGGTGCCGCCGTCGAGTAGCACGATGCCGCCGCTTTGGAGGCGGCTTTGTATCGTCGAGTAGTTCACTTGCTGTGTGATCATCGTCCCACGATCAGCGCGCTGACCTGGTCCAGGTTGATGGGTTTGGTGAGGTGATGGTCGAAACCGGCTTCGGCCGTCCGCTGGCGGTCCTCGTCCTGGCCCCAACCGGTGACGGCAATCAGCAGTAGCTGGCTGCCCGTCGGCATGGCGCGGATGCGTCGCGCCACCTCGAGGCCATGCATGCCCGGCAGGCCCAGGTCCAACAGCACCACGTGCGGGTCGAAGTCCGCTGCCTGCTGAAGCGCGCTGGGCCCGTCGTGAGCGATCCGCACCCGGTGACCGTGGACCTCGAGCAGCATGCCGAGGGTATCGGCGGCATCCACGTTGTCATCGACCACCAGCACCCGTTGCTGTGGGGCAGCGACGCTCTGCGTCTCGTCGTTCGCAGCCCCCGCGCTACGGGGGCTGCGGGTGATCGGCAGGCGCACGGTGAACTCGCTGCCGTGGCCGGGCCCGTCGCTGTGGGCTTCGATGGCCCCGCCGTGCAGTTCCATCAGCTGTTGCGACAACGCCAGCCCGATGCCGAGGCCGCCGCCACCGGTCTGCTCACGGTGATCGGGTATCTGCGTGAACAGGCTGAACAGATCCTCCATGCGGTCGGCCGGGATGCCGTAGCCGGTGTCGCGAACCCGCACCACGGCGTGGTCGCCGTCCACCTCGCTGCTCACGCTGATGGCGCCCCCTGGGGGCGAATATTTGGCGGCGTTGCTCAGCAGGTTGGTGATTATCTGGGTCAGCCGCTCGAAGTCGCCGTGAACCGGGAGCGGCGCAGGCGCCAGATTCACCTTCAGTTGGTGGCCGCGCGCGTCGATGCTGGCGCTGACCTGCTCCAGGGCGGCCTCGATCGCCAGGTGCAAGTCGAGCGGGGCGCGCTGCAGCTGAATTTTGCCGCGGCTGATCCGTGCGATGTCCAGCAGATCGTCGACCAGGCGCGTGAGATGCGTAAGCTGCCGCTCCATCATGGGGCGCAGGCTGTCGAGCAGTTCCGGCCTGATCCGCGCCTGCCCCAGCAGTTCCAACCCGGTGCGCAGCGGGGCCAGCGGGTTGCGCAGTTCGTGGCCGAGCACGGCGAGAAATTCGTCCTTGGCGCGATCGGCCTTGCGCAGCGCCTCTTCGGCTCGGCGGCGTTCGGTAATGTCGCTGGCCGCGCCGAACCAGCCGGTGAGCGTGTCGTGCTCATCCAGCAACGGGACGGCTCGCGACTGCGTCCAGCCGACGCTGCCGTCGGCGCGCCGCACCCGGTGCTCGAGCTCGAACACGCTTTTGGTTTGCACCGCCCGTTGAATGGCTTTCATCACCCGGCGTCGGTCGTCCGGATGGAGGTACTCTTCTATCCAGGTCTTGGTCGGACGCGTGGTGTCAGCGAGAAACCCGCCGCCGTCCAGTTCGCGCATTTCACTCCAGTCGGCGTTCATTCGATACAGCACATCGGAAGACGCAGCCGCCAGCGCGCGATAGCGCGCTTCGCTCGACTGCAAGGCTGCCTGCATCCGCACCCGCTCGGTAACCTCTCGGGTCATCACCAGCACCGCCGGCGGCGCGCCGGGTTCGACCGGCAGCGGCGCGATGAGATGATCCCAGGCAGCGTTGGGCTTGCCCGCGATGGGCATGGGAAAGCCGGTGTCTTCGTGGCGTTGTGCGGTCGCCATGACTCGGTGAATGCCCGCATCAGCACCCGATGCCACGGCCTCGGGAAAGACCTCGCGAAAGCAGCGACCGATCATCGGCACGTCGGGGCGGAGTTGCTGGTAGGCCTTGTTCACCAGCGTGTATCTGAGGTCGGGGCCCACCATGACCGCGATGCAGATCGTGGCGTTATCCAGCAGGGTCTCGAGAAACTGTCGCTGGCTCGCCTGGGTGCGGTGGGCGTCGCGCAGGCTTGCCTGGGCGTTCTTCCTGTCGGTGACGTCGCGAACGATGATCTGTGCGGCATCTTCGCCTTGCCAGCGGATAGGGGCCGCCACCACCTCTACGTGGATGGTGTGCCCGTATGGCTTCATCAGCTGGTACTCGATCGGCGACACGGAGCCGCCCGCCAGCACCAACGCAGCGCGATCGCGGGCGGTAGCGTGTTGGCTGACGTGGAGAAATTCGACGACCGGGCGTCCGATCAATGCCTCGGGCGTTGGCAGGCCGATCAGTCTGGCTGCGGCCGGATTGGCGTATACCCAGCGGTCCCGGACGTGCACCAGGATGGCGTCGGGGCTCAACTCTGCGAGGGTCTGGTAGCGCTTCTCGCTCTGGCGTGTGCCTTCTTCGGTTTTCAGCAATCTGGCGTCGTATGCTTCGATGGTTTCGCTCAGGGCTTGATCCACGGCCTCGTTGAAGCGCGCGAGCTCGGCCATCTCCTCGGGGCCTGTGGTGGTCAACTGTTCCATCCACCGTTGCGCCACGCTCTTGCGCAGGGCGAGGTACTCGGCGACCAACTGCTTGAGGGTGAACTGTTGGGTGAGCCGCTCGGCTGCATGCCGGTCGGCGGTTGCCGTCATGCGTTCGGCGGCGTGGCGTCGTTCGGCTGCTGGCCGTCGCGCTTCCGCGTGGTCGGCGATGGTGCGGATGATCTCGGCGGCGCCGTCTCGCAGCGCGGTGGGATCGAGCCCATCGGCGGCGGGCAGCATGGTGCGGGCGAACTGCTCCCAGTCAGCGAGGATGACTTCGAAGTTCTGCCTGATGAAAGTCGCTACGGCCACGCACTGATTCCCCCCTCGAAAACGGGGTCACATACTACATACAAGTCGGCCGTGGGGTCGGGGTCGATTGCCAATGCGCAATGCGGAGGAAGGGGGAGGGGGCGTTCATATCGCATGGGTGATGTTTCAAGGCGCATGCCGGATCACCGGGCGGTGAGCGGCAGCGCGGCGCCGTCCAGATCCCGCGGCGCCGCGATGCCGATGTGGTGTGCCACCGTGGGCGCGAGATCGACGCTGCGTGCCGGGGTGGCGTCGGCGCCAGGTACGACACCAGAGCCGTAGAACAGCAGCGGCACGGAGCGGTCCGGCGGGTAGAGCGAACCGTGGGTGGTGCCGGTAGACCCGATCATGCAGTCGGGATGCAATTGGATGAACAGATCTCCGCTTCTTCCCGGCACCACCGAGTTGCGCAGCAGTCGAGCCGCCTCGTCGGTGCCGGTCGCCACTTCGTCCAGCGTCCAGGCGGCCTTCACCCCGGGCGTGCTCTCGAAGATCTGCTTCAGACTCGCCAGCACTTCGGTCGGATTCATGTCGCGGTCGCGCAGGTAGTTGGCGTTCACGTAGACCTGGCTGTCGGCGATCCGCATCAGGGACGTGGGCGCGTCGAACGGAAACGTGTGCCTCCAGTAGATGCGGCCATACACGCGGGTGACCAGGCTCGCATAGGACAATCGACTGCCCGCTACCGGGCAGCGATTGGTTCCCTGGTGCAGCGACCACTCCGGCAGATCCGTCACACCGTGATCGGCGCTCAGCGCGACCAGGTAATTGTCGGCGCCGAACCGCGTATCGAGTTCGTCGAGAAACACCGCGAGGCGGGCGTCCAGGCGCTGCAGGGTATCCTCCGCCTCGGCGCTGAGTGGCCCGTAAAGATGGCCCACGGTGTCCAGCGCAGCCAGGGCAATGGTCAGCAGGTCGGGGCCGGCGCCGTTGCCGAGCCGTTCGCCAGTGATGAGCTGTTGCGCCAGATCGAAGGTGGCGTCGTCGACGAACGGCGACTGCTGGATCTGCCGCCCGGGATGCTTTCCCGCCGCCACCGGGTGGCCGCTGGTCCGTCGGTTGGTCGTCGATTCCCCGGGAAAATCGTCGGGCCGCACGGATCCCGGCCCGTGATGCCATTGCAGCGGCAGGCGTTCCTTCAGGCCGGCATTGAACGCTGCGACGTACCCGGGTAGCGCTTCGGCGTAATAACCGCTGCTGGTGAACGCCAGCAGATCGGGCTCGAACCAGAACACGCCGTCGGGCTTCCGCCCGCCCATCATGATGGCGGAGCGGTCTTTGCCGCCCACTGAAAACACCTTTGCCTCCGGGTGCGCTGCGCGCAGCCAGTCGCCCAGGTCGGAGGCGCGCAGCAGCCCCGGAGACCGATTGGCGCTGCCGCCGATGACCCGGTAAGCGTCGTCATCGTCGTCGACGCAGTAGCGGTTGCGCCAGTCGGCGCGGTCGACGTAGCGATTGCCTGGTATCCCTGCCCGGCCTGGATGGACGCCGGTGGTCAGCACGGCGTGGCCGGGGCAGGTGGTGGTCAGGCCGTGATCTACGCTGGAATCGACGAACCGCCGGCCGCCGCGCAGCAGGCGCCCGAGCCCGCCGGGAAGCTCGGCCGTCAGCCGGTCGTTGCGCAGTTGATCGACGGCGATCACCACCACCAGCCGCGGATCGCCGTCGGCGTGAGCGATGCCGCAGGTAGCTGCCAGGCAGATCAGCAGGATGCCGGCTCGGAATCGGGGCCAGATGGAGATTTGCACGGCGGAGATGGTAGGCGCTAACCGCTGGCAGTAACAGCGCCTCTGGCCCGGCCGCCCGCGGTGCCCCCGTGCCGATTGCCAGTTGCCGAGCGGGCGTGGATGATGGCTGGCAAATCGCAGCGAAGGGAGCACCACCATGTCGCAAGCCGAGCATTGCGCGCCGAGGCCGGTGGAGTACATCGAGCGCACCCGGGCCTACTATCAGGCCCAGGGGTTCGAGCGCGCCTATCGGTACGCGCAGCACGATCAGGCGCCGTTCACGCTGCCCGGCAAGCGGCTGCAGGATTGCACCGTGGGCCTGGTCACCACCGCGAGCGTGTATCCGAGAGCCGCCCTGGAGCCGCGGCGGGTCGAATCGGCCGCCATGGAACCCCTGCCGGAACGGCTGTTCACCGACGATCTGTCGTGGGACAAGCAGGCCACCCACACCGACGACGTCAACAGCTTCTGCCCCATCGAAGCGTTGCAGGCGCTGGCGCGGCAGCGGCTCGTCGGCCGGCTCGCGCCGCGCTTCCACTGCGCGCCGACGGAATACAGCCAGCGCGCCACCCTGAACCAGGACGCTCCGGAGATTCTCCGGCGATTGCGGGAGGATGGTGCCGACGTCGCCCTGCTGGTGCCGTTGTGACCGGTCTGCCATCAGACCGTGAGTCTGATCAGCCGTCACCTGGAAGCCAACGGCATCGCCACGGTGATCATCGGCTCGGCCCTGGACATCGTCGAGCGCTGCGCGGTGCCGCGCTTGCTGTTCGTGGATTTCCCGCTGGGCAATCCGTGCGGCAAGCCCTGGGACAGCGCCATGCAACTGCGCATCGTGCGCCAGGGCCTGGCCTTGCTGGAGACGGCCAGCGGCCCGATGACCACGGTGGCCTGCGACGAGACCTGGGGCGACCATACCTGGCGGCAGCGCTATATGGAGGTCAGCGACGACAACCGTGCCGAGCTGGCCCGGCAGGGCGAGGCATTGCGCCGCGCCCGCCAGCAGCGTCAGCCTCGCCACCTGTCGTGATCGTGACCTGGGTGAATGAGATCCCTGCTCCGAGAGGCGAGACTGGCTGAGATTTCGCGGCGGAGAACGCCATGGAGCGGCAAGGCGGTGGCGAACGCATCAGCTGGCTGCGCGAGTTCAAAGACGAGCTGCTGAGCGATCATACCCAGACGGCCGCCGCCGCCCTGGCTTTCCACGCGCTGTTCGGCGCTCTGCCGGCGCTCGCCGTTGCCGCAGCGCTGCTCGGGCTGCTGGTGGATCTGGAGGCGTTGCGGCAGCCGGTGGCCGAGGATGCCGAGACCCTGCTGCCGCAAGAGGCGAGCCAACTGTTCGTGGAGTTCGTGACCGACATCCCGGAGGGCTTCGGCTTCGGCGTCGCGTTGATCTTCAACATCGTGCTCGCGCTGTGGGCCACTCAGCGGGCGGCCAGCGGGCTGCTGACGGCGCTCAACATCGTCTACGACGAGTTGGAGCGGCGCAGCTGGTGGCGCCGCGAGGTCGTTGCCATCTGCATCGCCCTGGGCGGGCTGCTGTTGCTGCTGCTGGCGCTGGCGCTGATAGCGCTGCCGCTGCTGACCGCGCTGCTCGTCGGCGACCCGGGCGACGGCCTGCTGCGCACCCTGGAGCTGGCGCGCTGGCCGATTCTGCTGGTGCTGTTCACCGTGGCCCTCGGCCTGCTCTACAGCTATGGGCCCAGCAGAGAGCAACCGCAACACGAATGGTTCGGCCTGGGAACGCTAGCGGCGACGCTGTCGTGGGCGGTGGCCTCGTATCTGATGTCGCTGTACGTTTCCGTCGCCGGCGGCTTCGGGGCGTTCTACGGCTCTCTGAGCGGTGCCGTCGTGGTGCTTTTGTGGTTTTACATCGGGGCGCTGGCGGTGCTCGCGGGGGCCGAGATCAACGCGTTGAAGACCGAGCGTGCCCAGGGAAGCATCGACCCGGGGAAGGAGGCGCTGCGCGCGCGCGAGCGCGGACCGCAGCGCGACGACTGAGCCTGAAGGCGGCCTCAGGTTGATGCCGCGACCTGCAGCGGCGATTCCGTAACCTCCAGGTCGGTCTTCAGCGACCGCGCGGCGATCACGTAGTGGTAGGCGCACCACAGGTTGAGGAACGCCAGCACCAGCAGCGCCATACGCAGAGACTCGTCACCGTAAGCGGTGGAGAACAGGTCGCTCATGACGCCCACCAGTTGCGGCCCGAAGCCCATGCCGATGATGTTGATCACGAACAGCAGAATGGCGGAGGCGAGCGCCCGCATCCGCAGGCTGACCAGACTCTGGATCATGGAGAACGTGGGCGCCAGATAAGACCCGCTGAAGAAAGCTGGCACGATGTACAGCACGATGGC
>JBLRXD010000140.1:0-11145 GCA_047920935.1 Pseudomonadales bacterium
GAAGGCCTGTCCGGGACCGGCCCGAAAGCCGGCGGGCCGCACTACCTGCCGCGGTTCGCGGTGGAGCGGGTGGTGACGGTAGACACCACCGCCGCTGGTGGCAACGCGTCGCTGCTCACCATGGCGCCGTGACGGCGGTGTTCGCTACTCAGTGGAAGACGTCGCCGGGGGAGCGAGGAATGATGCCGCTGCCGTCATCGGCTTTGTGCTCCACGCGATTCGCCTTGCTGCGCTCGAAGGCGGCTTCGACGGTCTCGCTGATGCAGGCGGCGCAAAACCCCGACTGCACCAGATCCTCCACCAGAAAGCCCATCAGATCGTAAGCCGACAGAGTGCCTTCGTTGGTTTCGTTGAAGCGCCAGAGCACGTCCTGGATGGTCTGCAGCGCGGCGTCGCAGCGCACGTCGTCGCGCTGCTGACGCTGCTCTTCGTCTGTAGGGTCGTTGTCCATACCGCGCAGGTCATCCACATCGCCGGGTAGAGGTGGAGATTGTACAACCCGCGGCCCGGAATTGCGCTGCCAGGCAGCGCCTCCGGCCGCGGATTGCGACTTCAGGCGTCAGCGCGGCTGCATGCGGATGCCGCCGTCCATGCGGACGCTCTCGCCATTCATGTACTCGTTCTCGATCAGCATCACGGCGACGTGGGCGATTTCCTCGGCCCGGCCGAGGCGCTTCGGATAGAGCACCTGGGAAGCCAGCGCATCGATGACCTTGTCCGGCGCGCCCTGGAACAGCGGTGTGTGGATCAGACCGGGGACGATGGTGTTGCAGCGGATGCCGATGGACGCCAGATCCCGGGCGATGGGCAGAGTCATGCCGACGATGCCGCCCTTCGACGCGCTGTACGCCGCCTGACCGATCTGGCCTTCGTAGGCGGCGACCGATGCGGTGTTGATGATGCAGCCGCGGCCGCCGAACTCGTTGTAGGGCTCGTTCTTCTGCATCTCGTTGGCGGCGAGCCGCAGCACGTTGAAGGTGCCGATCAGGTTCACGTCGATGATCAGCTTGAACTTGTCCAGGGGAAACGGGCCGTCTTTGCCTACGGTCTTGAAGGCGTTGCCGATGCCGGCGTAGTTGCAGCAGATGTGGATGGCGCCGAATTTCTCCATGGCGGCAGCGATTCCAGCCTGCACCGACTCTTCGCTGGTGACGTTGACGTTCTGGAACAGAGCGACGTCGCCCAGTTCCTTGGCTAGCGCCTGACCCTTGTCTTCGTTGACGTCGAAGATGGCGACCTTGGCGCCCATGCCGGTGAGTTTCCGTGCCGTCGCTTCGCCGAGACCCGAAGCGCCGCCGGTGATGACGGCAACCTTGCCCTGGATGTCCATAGTCGAATTTCTCCTGTTGTCGGTGTTGTTGTCGGTGTTGTTGTCGATGTTGTTGTCGATGTTGTTGTCGGTGGCAGAATTTGCGGGCCGCGATTATACCTTTCGACGGCCTCCGGTGGGCGCCCGGTGGATGTCGGTTGACGCCCTTCGGCGGATATCGCAGCATCGACGACAGCATTCGGGAGGCGGCAATGACCCACACAGCAGACATTCCGGGCGATTGGCGGGTAGAGCGCCTGGCTGGCGCCCTGGGGGCCGAGATCCTTGGGCCCAACCTGGCCGAACTCGATGAGTCCGGGTTTGCCGCCATCAAGGCGTTGCTGCTCGACCACCTGGTGCTGTTCTTTCCGCAGCAGCACCTGCAGGTCGACGATCACGTTGCGTTCGGTCGTCGCTTCGGGCCGCTCGAGGCGCACCCGAACCTGAAGAATCCCTACACTCAGCATCCGGAGCTGTTCGAACTGGCCGCCACCCACGGTGGCGTCGCCGACGAGTGGCACACCGATCTGACCTTCCGTCCTGATCCGGCGCTGCTGTCGGTGCTGCAGATGAAGAAGGTGGCGCCGGTGGGCGGAGACACCCAGTGGACGAGCCTGTACGCCGCCTACGACGAATTGTCGCAACCCATGAAGGAACTGTGCGAAGGGCTCACCGCGCTGCACGATGCATTGCCACACAATCATCCCGAGCAGATGACCATTCACCCCGTGGTGCGGGTGCATCCGGAAACCGGGCGTCGGGCGCTGTACGTCAACGAGCACTTCACCCGCCGCCTGGTGGAGCTCAACGCCAGCGAGAGCGACGCGCTGCTCGGCCATCTGACGCGGTGGGTGAGCAATCCGCGGTTCACCGTGCGCTACCGCTGGACGGAAGGCACCATCGCCATCTGAGACAACCGCTGCACTCAGCACTTCGTGCTCAACGACTTCGAGGGTGAACGCATCATCCATCGGGTCACGGTGATGGGCGACCGGCCCGAGGGCGCCATCGTCCCGAAGTGGCAACCGTGGGTGCGCCCGGGGCGGCTGTCCGCCACCAGCCGCCACGATCGCCAGCTGGCCCTGTACCTGAAGAACCGCGCAGGCACCCCCCCGTAGGAGCGATCTCCGATCGCGATTCCCACCCCGTAGGAGCGATCTCCGATCGCGATCTGGAGATCGCTCCTACACCACGAGCCACTTCGACAGCAGGTGGTGGAAGTGCCGCAGCTTGGTTTCCTGATAACGCGCGAACACCACCTCGTCGAACTGGGCCGCGGCCAATCCGCGCTGGACGTTGGGCAGGTTGAAGGTGTCCTGGGTGAACACCTTGGCGAGCATGCCGAGCTCGGGCGCGTCGGTCCACGGCTGGTTCTCGTCGAGCAGGTGAAACTCCGCCGGCTGCGGCCGCTCCCCCTTGAACGGGCTAAGGTAGTAACACTCCATGAGTGACTGGTCGTGGCGGTCCTGCCATGGCCGGAAGCGGTAGACGATGCGGTTGTAGCCACCCCAGGGATGAAAATTCGGAAACAGCGTGTAGTAAATGCTGTCGGCAACCTCGGCATCGGCCACCACGGTGCCGCTGCCGATGATCTTCTCGAGCGCCGCGCGCGACCCCGCGGCGAGCATGGCCCGGGCCGTCATGCCTTCCGGCACTTCGGCGACCGGCGGCGCATCGAGGGGGCGCATGGTCACCGAGTCGAACTGCTCCTGCTCGTCCGGCGCCCAGCGGATGTGCGGGCTGGGGGTGCCGTTGGGGGTGATCGCCCGGGAGAAGTTTCCCCAGGCGTCGTACTGGGAATTCTCGTCGCCGGTGGCTGCCAGCAGCTGCGGGTGCGTGGTGACGACGTGGAGGGCCTCCATGAAGGCTTCCTGGCAGAGTTTCCAGTTGCAGTTCATCACTTTGCCCACGTGGGCCTGGATGTAACGCGCTTCCGGGTGCCAGCCGGCGAAGTGCTGGGGCAACTCGCCGAGGAACTCGCCCAGCGGCCCGGCGGCCAGATCCATGTTGATGAAAACCCAGCCCCCCCACGTATCGCATTGCACTGGGGTGAGATCGAAGTCGCGTTGATCGATGTGGGGAAAATCCCAATCCGAGGTGATGGCGCGGAGGCTGCCGTCGATGTTCCAGCTGAAGCCATGGAACGGGCAGATGAAGCTGGCGGCATGGCCGTCGCGGTCGCACAAACGCCGCCCGCGGTGTCGGCAGACGTTGTGATGCGCCTTGATACCCTGGCTGGTGCGCACCACGAGGATGCTGTAGCGGCCAATTTCGTAGACATGGTAGTCGCCCACATCGGGTATCTGCTCTTCCCGGCAGGCCATCTGCCAGACCCGCGGCCAGAGTTGCGCCATTTCCAGTTGGTGAAACGCCCGGTCTCGATAGCGCCCGACCGGCACCGAGGTGAGCGCGATGTTCAACGGGTTCTCGAGCTTCAGCACCGCGGGAGGTGGCACCGCGTCCTTGGCGATGAGCGCCTGATAGCTGACTCCGGCGGAGCGGTCGGGGGCGTTGTCGGAGCTCGTTGCCATGGCGGGGCCTCACGGTTAGCGGTTGCGGCGGACATCGGCCCCTCGGGGCAGCTGGGGGCCGGCGATCCACAACAGCAGGTGGGGGTCGGCCTGGCGCAGCTCGCCGCCGTGGAAGCGACCGTCGTAGCTGAAGATGCCTTTCAAACCGTTGTTCTCCACGTCGACCCGGCCATCGTCGCGCAGGCTGTAGACGGCGCCGGACAACGGGTGTCGCAATACGGTCATGCTGTCTCCCAAAGCTGATGACAAGCGTCATCCTAGCGACGTACTGTAGCGGCTACGTCAGCTGCGCCCAAGGAATGGCCGGCAGCGGTGAAGGCAAGTAAACTGCCGTAGTTGCCGACCTGGAGCAGGTTCGCCATCTACGGGAATGTAGCTACTGTCATGATCCCCCGATTAAGGATATTCTTCCGCCCCTTTTCGAGCCGTGGAAGGAAGTAAGTTCCGGGGCGGTCTCATGTTTTTTGAAGGAGCGAGTAGATGCCAAAGATCACGTTCGTCGAGCACGATGGAACCGAGCACACCGTCGAGGGCGAGGTGGGCAATTCGGTGATGCGGGCCGCAATCGACAACCTGGTGCCGGGAATCGACGCCGACTGTGGCGGCGAGTGCTCATGCGCGACCTGCCACGTCTACGTGGATCCGTCCTGGATGCCCAAAGTCGGCGAACCCAGCGACCGCGAAGAGTCGATGTTGGATCTCAACCCCGAGCGTGAACCGACATCGCGGTTGTCTTGTCAAATTCCCGTCACCGAGGAATTGGACGGGCTGGTGGTGAAGGTGCCGGAATTCCAGATGTAATCTGGCCGGACCGGGCCGAAACCTTGCCGTCGAACCAGGGAGAAAACCATGAGCGAAGCCATCAATAGCGGACCGGAGAGCCAGCCGGACAGCCGACCGGAGTTCCAGATTCAGACCGAGTACGTCGCGGATCCTTATTCCATTCCCCTCGAACAGCTGAATCCGGCCCAGGGCGTGCTGTTTCAGAACGACGCTCACTGGCCTTATTTCGAGCGCCTGCGCAAGGAATCCCCGGTCCATTTCACGCCGGAAAGCGAGTTTGGTGCGTACTGGTCGGTGACCAAGTACCAGGACATCAAACACGTCGACATGAACCACCAGATCTACTCGTCCGAAGGCGGCATCACCCTCAGCGACCAGGACGAAGATTTCACCCTGCCGATGTTCATCGCCATGGATCCGCCGAAGCATGACGAACAGCGCAAGGTGGTGGCTCCGGTCGCGGGGCCGCGTAATCTGGCCGCGCTGGAGCCGGAGATCCGTCGCCGGGTCTGCGACATTCTCGACGGGCTGCCGCGCAACGAAGAGTTCAACTGGGTGCAGCACGTCTCCATCGAGCTGACGACCCAGATGCTGGCAGCATTATTCGATTTTCCGTTCGAGGATCGTTACAAGCTCACGCGCTGGTCGGACGTAGCCACCGCTCCGCCGGGAACCGGCATCGTCGATTCCGAAGAGCAGCGGCGCGCCGAATTGCTCGAGTGTCTGGAGTACTTCACCGGGCTGTGGCACGAGCGTGCCAACCGCAAAGAGGTGGGCAACGATCTGGTGTCGATGCTGGCCCACGGCGGCTCCACCCGCGACATGCTGAATCGGCCCATGGAGTATCTGGGCAATCTGATCCTGCTGATCGTCGGCGGCAACGACACCACCCGCAACTCGCTCACCGGCGGCGTGCTCGCGCTGAACCAGTTTCCGGAGCAGTACGACAAACTCCGAGCCCAGCCGGAACTGATTCCCAACATGGTGGCGGAGGTCATCCGCTGGCAAACCCCATTGGCGCACATGCGCCGGCGTGCGCTGGTGGATACCGAATTGGGAGGCAAGACCATCAAGGCCGGCGATAAGGTCTGCATGTGGTACGTCTCCGGCAATCGGGATCCCGAGGTGTTCGAGAATCCCGACGATTTCGTCATCGACCGCAAGAACGCCCGCAGCCACATGAGTTTCGGCTTCGGCATCCACCGCTGCATGGGCAATCGGGTGGGCGAGATGCAGCTGCGGATCGTCTGGGAAGAACTTCTCAAGCGCTTTCACAAAGTAGAGGTGGTCGGCGAGCCGCAGCGGGTCTATTCCTCGTTCGTCAAAGGTTATTCGGAACTGCCGGTGCGCCTGATCGAGCGATAAGCGCGGCTACCAGGGGAGCGAACATGAGCGAAGCCATCGACAGCGCCAACTTGGAACACCCGCTGATCACCGATCCCTGGTCGGTGCCGCTGGAGCAGGTGGATCCGGCCCGCGGTGAGCTGTTCCGGCGGGACATCGTGCACTCGTTCTTCGAGCGGCTACGCAGCGAAGATCCGGTGCACTTTCACGAAGACAGCCTGTTCGGCCCCTACTGGTCGGTGACCAGCTACGAGCACATCAAGCACGTGGACATGCACCACGACGTGTACTCGTCAGCCAGCGGCATCAGCATCTTCGATGGCAACGCCGATTTCCGCACTCCCATGTTCATCGCCATGGATCCGCCCAAGCACGATGAGCAGCGTAAGGCCGTGGCGCCGGTGGCGGGGCCGCGGAACCTGGCGATGCTCGAGCCCGACATCCGCCGCCGGGTGTGCGACATTCTCGATGGGCTGCCGGTAGGTGAGGAGTTCGACTGGGTTCAGCGGGTTTCCATCGAGCTCACCACCCAGATGCTGGCGGCGCTGTTCGACTTCCCGTTCGAGGAGCGCCACAAGCTCACCCGCTGGTCCGACGTGGCCACCAACGGCCCCGAGAGTGGGGTGGTGGAATCCATCGAGCAGCGCCGTACGGAGCTGCTTGAGTGCCTGACCCGGTTCACCGGGTTGTGGCACGAGCGCGCGGCACGCAAGGAGCCTGGTAACGACCTGATCTCCATGCTGGCCCACGGCGCTTCCACCCGCGACATGGTGAATCGTCCCATGGAATATCTGGGCAATCTGATCCTGCTCATCGTGGGAGGTAACGACACCACGCGGAACTCCATTTCCGGTGGCGTTCTGGCACTCAATCGCTACCCGGAGCAGTATCAGAAGCTGCGCGACAGCGTGTCGCAAGCCGACACGTCGCTGATCCCCAACATGGTCGCCGAGATCATCCGCTGGCAGACGCCGCTGACCCACATGCGCCGCACCGCGCTTGCCGACACCGAGCTCAACGGCAAGACCATTCGCGCCGGTGACAAGGTGGTGATGTGGTACTTATCCGGCAACCGCGACGAGAAGGTGTTTCCCAAGGCCAGCGACTTCGTCATCGACCGCGGCAACGCCCGCAGCCACATGAGCTTCGGCTTCGGCATTCACCGCTGCATGGGCAACCGGGTGGGCGAGATGCAGTTGCGGGTTCTGTGGGAAGAGATCATGAAGCGCTTCCACAAGGTGGAAGTCGTCGGAGCGGCGGAACGTACCAAGCACGTCTTCATCCGCGGCTTCACGCGGCTGCCGGTGCGCCTCATACCGAAGTGATTGCCGGCCGCCGGGCGATCTTCACGAAGCCCTCCTGACGGTCGACCACCACACAGGCTGCCTGGTGGCGCAGTGCCCATGCGTTCAACTGCTTGAGGTCTTCGGCTTTCGAAATCTTGCGGGTCAATACGGTGAACTGAGGCGCCAGACGGTCGCCCAGGCGTTGCAGCGCGCCGATGATGCCGTGGGGGGTGGCGCGGGCGCCGTCGCAGATCACCAGGCTGATGTCGTTCGCCAGACGATTGGCGTCCACCGCATACCAGACGTAGCTGTCGAACAGCTGTGCGCGGCTGGTGATGACGTGGGCAGACCCGGTGCGGTACTGGGTCAGCCAGGAGCGGATGACGTTGGCCCAGTGGCCGTCGTGCTCCAGACACCACAGCTGCTTGGCCGGCTGTTCCGAGGCGCTGCATATGCCGCCGAGCACCAGCGACAGCACGCTGGCACCGCACTGCACCACCGGCCCCTCGACCCGCGCCGCCTCGGCCAGGCAGCTTCGCAGGTAGCTTTCTGCCCCCTGGGGCAGTGGATCGCCCCAGTGGGCATACAGTTCCGCGATGGTGCTCATGGGCACGGGTTCGCTGGCGCTGATGGTCAGCTTGCGCATGCAGCGGTCGAAGCCACGGTAGCGTTCGAACAGCGCGGCCTGGGCGCGTAAGGTCTTCATGTGCTCGAGCGTGCGCGGCGGGATGGCGAGTCGCATCGATGGCTCCGGCGTGGCAGAGATCCGCAGTATACGGAGCGCTACGGCGGCATCGGGATGCATAGCGCAGAAGCGTGCGCCAGTTCCCATTGGGTCTGCGTGGCGATGACGGCGCGCACAGGCTGTCTTGCGGGATTGGGCGCTGCCATAATCCGCCGCGAGCAAGCAGCGAGTCGACACAGGAAGCAGCATCGATGATCACAATCGTTCCGGAGACATTGCAGGATCCGCGTATTCGCACGCGTTTCGTCGAGGCCAACCACGCCCGCTTCGAGGTGGATGAGTGCGGTGACGGAGATCGCCTGGCCCTGTGTCTGCATGGGTTTCCCGAGCACAGCTTTTCGTGGCGCTACCAACTGCCGATGCTGGCGGAGCTGGGATACCGGGCCTGGGCGCCGAACCTGCGCGGTTACGGCCGCTCGGTGCGCTCCGAGGGCATGGAGGCGTACAGCATCGAGAACCTGATGGCCGATGTGGCTGGTCTGATCGATGCCTCCGGTTGTCGCGAGACGGTGCTGATCGCCCACGACTGGGGCGCGGTGATCGCCTGGTTTTTCGCCATGCGCCGGATTCGGCCGCTGTCGCGGCTGATCATCTGCAACGTTCCTCACCCGGCGCCAGCACGGCAGGCCATGTCAAAGGGGCTCGCGCAGCTCAAAAAGTCCTGGTACATCTTTTTCTTTCAGGTGCCGGGCGTGCCCGAGTGGGTTCTCGGGCGAGACGACGCGCGCCGGGTCGGGGATGCCATTCGGCGCTCCAGCGCCAACCCGGAGCGGTTCCCTGACGAGGTGATCGAGGTGTACCGCCGCAACGCTGCCCAACCGGGCGCGCTGACCGCCATGATCAATTACTACCGGGCTCTGGTTCGAGGCGGTGGCGCCCGCCGCCAGCGCGAGTCCGGATACCCGCTGATCGACACGCCAACGCTGATGATCTGGGGCGAGGACGATGTCGCGCTCACCAAGGAGACCACCTACGGTACCGAGCAGTACGTGCGTGATCTGACGGTTCGGTATCTACCCCGGGTTTCCCACTGGGTTCAGCAGGAAGCGCCGGAGATCGTCAACCCGATGATGCAGGCGTTTCTCACCGGCCAGCCAGTGCCCCACATGCAATGGCAGCCGCAGTTGTTGGAGAAGCCGTCATGAGCGATCGGGTCGAGGTGCGTAAGGACAGGGTCGTGCGGTTTCACTACCAGATTCAGGATGACGCGGGCGCCACGGTGGAGTCCAACCGCGACGGGGAGCCGATGGCGGTTCTCATCGGCCGTGGGAATCTGCTGCGCGCCCTCGAGGAGGCGCTGAGCGGGCACATAACCGGCGATCGTTTTCAGGTGACCTTGGCCCCCGAGCAGGCCTATGGCCCGTGCCGCGACGACATGAGCAAACGAGTCTCCAAAAAATACCTCGCCAACGCGGCGCGGTTGCGGCCGGGCATGACGACCCAGCTTTCCACGGAAGAGGGGCCGCGGCCGGTGACGGTGATCAAGGTCGGCAGTAAGGTGGTGGACGTCGACCTGAACCATCCGCAGGCGGGTAAGACCCTGACGTTCGATCTGGAGATCGTCGATGTCAGGGATGCCACGGCGGAAGAGATTGCTCACCGGCACGTTCACGGCCCGGGGGGCCACGCGCACTGACCGGCGCCTCAGGCCTGCTGCGCTGGCACCGCTACCACCACGTGGCTCACGCCCTGGTCGAGTCGCACCTGGCAGGCCAGGCGACTGTTGGCACGGCGTTCCCACACATACTCGAGCATTTCCAGTTCGTCCGGGTGGGGCGGCGGCAGGCTGCACAGCGCCGGCGAAAGCACGTAGCAATGGCAGGTGGCACAGGTACAGCCGCCGCCGCATTGGGCGATGATGCCAGGGACGGCGTTGTCCAGGGCGCCGTCCATGACGGTGTCGCCGACGGCCACCGGGCAGGTGCGGCGGGTACCGTCTGGCTGTACGTATGTGACCTGGGGCATGGCTGCCGCTAGAATGATGGGCTTTGCGGGTGGAGTCTACAGGCGCTATGAAGATCGGTCTCACGGGGGGCATCGCCTCAGGAAAGTCGACGGCGGCAAGGTACCTCGAGCAACTCGGCGCCCACGTCATCGATGCCGACCGCCTCGGCCATCGTGCTTATGAGCCGGACACCCCGGCGTTCGCTGAAGTGGTTGCCACTTTCGGTGAGCAGGTGGTGGCGGCCGACGGCAGCATCGATCGCAAAGCGCTGGGCGCCTGCGTGTTTGGTGCCCCGGACAAGCTCAAACAGCTCACCGACATCGTCTGGCCGCAGATCCGCCGCATGGCGGAAGCGGAGATGGCGAGCGTTGCCGCTGCCGATCCGGCGCGGGTGGTGGTGCTGGAGGCTGCAGTGCTGTTCGAAGCCGGCTGGGAGGATGCGGTGGACGAAGTCTGGGCCGTGGTGGTGGCACCCGAGGTGGCCCGCGACCGGGCCTGTGCCCGCGACGGCCTGGAGCCCGACGCGGTGCAGAAACGCATCGATGCGCAGATGTCCAACGACGAGCGCCGTCGCCGTGCAGATGTGGTGATCGACAACTCGGGCAACCCGGAAAGTCTGCTGGCGCGCGTCGATCGCGAGTGGTTGCGGATCACCGGCAATGACGGCCGAGCGGCCCGGCAGGGCGCGGCATGATCCTCGACCTGCATACCCACTCGATCAAGTCGGACGACGGCCGGGCCAAGGTGCAGAACTACTGCCAGTGGATCCGCACCCGGGACATCCCCATCGACGGCTTCGTGCTCACCGAGCATCGGCAGTTCGACAACGAATCCGACTACTCCGATCTGGCGCGCGAGTACGGCATCACCATTCTCAAAGGCAGCGAGGTGGAAACCGAGTACGGGCACGTGCTGGTGTTCGGGGTCACCGAGGGGCTGCAGCGCGCGCTGGATTTCGCCGACATCCACCTGCCGCTGGCCCGGGTGATCGAGGCCTGCGAGGCCTTCGGCGCGATTCCCGTGCCGTGCCATCCGGGGCGTCCCCGGGTCGGCATGCACGCGCACCTGGCGGAGTTCGGGGTGCCGGCCGGGGTGCGCATCGTCGAGGTCTTCAACGGCGGCAGCCGCGATCAGGAGGATCAGATTGCCCAGGCCATGGCCCGGGAGCTCTCGGAGTTGCCCGGCATGATCTTGACCTGTGG